>JAUWMQ010000004.1 GCA_030613065.1 Candidatus Aegiribacteria sp.
TCCCGGGACAAGTATTCAAAGAGATACAGCTTCATTGACTTTACATGTCTGATTTCACATTTTCACCAAACTTCAGAACTCATGTTATGTTAAGCTTAACATAACATGAGCCCTGAACTTAAAGAAATTATTCGTAAATAAGCACAAATTTCAGTGAGAACGGAGTATATATTGAAACTAAAAGAAGCAATCGAAAATCTTGGTGAAAAAGAAGCTATCTCTCAAGCCAATACACTCGCAACAGACATTGGAGTTAATTGGAATAATGGCATTTGCCATGTGTTCTCTGTGATTGTAAAAGCCCCTTCAAGAATTCCAAATATTGGTGCAAATAATGATGATAAAATTACAGTAATTCGTAAATGGATTCTGAAGTATCAGAAAGGTTTGGAGAACCGAGCTTCTGTTAGAATTTCCAATCCACCTGGCACCATACCTGATCCAGTCGTCGAAGAGATAATTGCTTCCTGTTTGACTCAACTGAAATCGGATGATCTTAATAAAATAACTTATGCTCATAGATTGGGAATGTCCGCAGAGAATATTTTAGGTCTTCTCCTTGAAGAATACCTTGCCATCAATTTGAAGAACCATGGCTGGCATTGCGCTTGGGGTGAAACAATAAAATCTGTTGATTTCGTCAATGAGAATGGACGACTCTTGCAGATAAAAAACAGGAGTAATTCCGAAAATAGTTCCAGTAGTCAAATCCGCTATGGAACACTTATAGAAAAGTGGTACAGAATACGGGCTGATAGATTAGAATATATGTGGGATGGCATCAATACTATTTGTGAAACTAATCATCTTTCAGAAATTTCATTTGTGAAATTTGTTAAAGAAACTCTTACCTCAAATCCAAAAGCTCTTGCTGTGGAAACTAATAATCCCTGGGGAACGACGTAATTGGAATAGAACAGAATTCGACGCACTACTAAATATTACTGAATCAGGAAAATACCAGTTCTAATTGTTCAGAGGCGTGTTTATTCTTTTCAAGCTCTAGTGTAAAATGATTTTTCCACTCTTCATGATCTGTATACTTGTATCTGGAGTATTTAAAGTCAGGAAATTGCTTAATTTCTTCTTCTCTTAGCATTTTGACTATTAGACTACCAACCGCCTTACCTAAACTGGCTGGAACAGCATTCCCAATCTGCTTATACTGTTGAATTAATGCCCCTGCAAATTCCCATGAATCCGGGAATTCCTGTATTCGCTTGTACTCTTGCACAGACAAAGGTCTATTTTCTTCAGGATGAGCTAAATCTGTTGCAGGCATAGCAGGGTGAGTTACAAGAGTTGGTGAAGGCTTATTCCATGCAAGTCTACGTAAAAATCCTGTTTTCCCACCACCAGCATAATAAGATTTACCCATTGCTTCTTTTTGAAGATCTTCTGGAAGATCTTTCCAGTTTTGACCTGGCCCTAGTAATCTGTAATACTTCAATCGCTTTTCCGGGAAATTCAAATGATCATGCTTTGGAATATTTGCTATACATGATCGTAGATTATTCCACTTTCGCAAACCGTACTCTCGTGATTCAGAATGTGTTGGGATTAAAAAGGGAGCCACTCTACCATCGCGAGAACAGACAATAATGACTCTTTCTCTTTTCTGGGGTGTACCAAAATTTGCTGAATTATATAAATTGAAAGAATAACCATATCCCGATTTCTCTAAAATTCTCAATATGAAATTAAGAGCACCTCCCTTGAGCTCATCCTCTAAAAGATCAGGAAATCCTTCACCACGTTGATCATGTGGTCTATGAGCCATCGGGGAAGAAAGAAGACCTCTTACATTTTCAATTACAATAAATTTAGGATGCAGTTCGAATGCCAACTCTAAGTATTTAAGAAATACATTTCCCCTATCATCATCAAATCCTTTTCTTTTACCTGCGGTGCTGAAAGCCTGGCAGGGTGGGCCACCAATGACAAGATCAATATCATCAGAAGACGAGAGCTTTGCAGCCTCCAGTATATCTACTGCGTTATAGTTATTTATATCTCCAAGTAAAGCTGTATCCGGTCTATTTAAGGCAATAGTCTGCCTACAGTATTTATCGATCTCGCAGACCAGTCTTACATTAAAACCAGCTTTCTCTATACCCAAATCAAGCCCCATAGCTCCGGAAAAGAAGCTTAATGCAATAGGCCTCGCATCAGTCATCTTCGGAATGTTGTATGCAACATGATCTTCTGCAATTTTATGTGCAGTAAGCAAACCATACTTATCAACACTCTCTTGATCTATTAACCAAGCATTACCAAATTTCCTTGCGGCAATCTCCCCACTTCGACAAAGAGTTCTTACGCGTTGATCACTTAATTTTAATCGAACCGATGCTTCTTTAATGCTGATAATGGTACTCATGGTATATTTCCTCCTCGAAACTCCACATGAGTACCATCATAGCGCAAGTCTGCAAAATGTCAATACTCGAATGAAGACCCTAATCACGTTAAAGAAGAAAATTAATTCCTAGAAAATAGTGGTTGAATTTGTCCATCAAGAATCCCCTTGTGTTCAGAGGCAAACGGTACTATGGTTTTTTGAGGAGTTATAGTAAATTCAAACAACATTCTATTTGGGTGGGTAAGAATGAATGATTTAGAAAATTTATTCAAGCAACTTAATTTAATAGTCGGATTTCTTGATGTCTCCGATGAAGATGTTTATAATCAGATAAAGAATCATGACAGATTTAACCTCGGTGTTTCAATTGAGGATTTATACGATAATAGTTTTGAGAACTATAGGAATCACATAACAACATCTGCACTTATCTTGGGAATTTCCCACTTCGAAAATTATATCACGAAGATAATAGCTAAACTCCTAGTAATGATGCCCAGTAGCAATATGATAAAGGTAAGTATATCTACATTTCAAGAATGTGGAAATGACTATTTGAGAATATTGGGAAATGAGCAAGCAAGAAAATTAACATTTTCGGAAAAAATAAATTTTATAAAAAAGATATATTCAGATTCTGATACATCCCAAATTAATGAAATCATTTATGTTAATAAAATTAGAAATTGCTTAATCCATAATAATGGCTATGCTGACGAAAGACTCTCTCCAAATTTTTCTAATGGAGAAAAAATCTATTTATCATCGGGACAAATTAATGGATATGGATTAACTGTAAGAGATTTTGCTAAATATTTATGGAATCTTGCAAATCCACCAGATTGATTATTTTCAGCATATTATGACAGTTCTCACTATTTGGAGAATAACATACTAAGTCAGAACAACTAAATTCAACAGAACTGCGGCTCTGAACATCAGTGCCCATATTATTGCAGTCTGCTGATTTAGGGCGTTCTACCACATGTGAATTTATCGTATTACCGGATAATGTTGTTTCGCATGGGAGATTGATTTGAACAGTGGTATGGTCTTTCAGTTCAAAAGATATTCAATACATGACGGCCCCGGGATAAGGACAACCGTATTTCTAAAGGGATGTCCTCTGTCATGTGCCTGGTGTCATAACCCCGAAAGTTGCTTCAGCGAACCACAACTTGCCGTATTCCCTTCAAGATGCATCGGTTGCGGGACCTGAAGGGCCCTACTTCTGCGATCTGTCAGAAGAGCTTCAGAACGAGATTATCGAGAGAACTGCGCACGGATGTTAACTGTAACTGGATTCTACAAACGTACAGAACTCCTCGATACCTTCGCCGGTTCTGGCGGAGACTGTGAAAACCTGGACATCAGGGTTGAGGCTTCTGCACTCCTCGATTGCCCTGTCCACATCGAAATCAAGGTGAGGAATAAGGTCCATCTTGTTAATTATGAGCACGTTGATACTGCTGAAAAGGCTTGGGTACTTGAGAATCTTGTCATCACCTTCGGGAACCGAAAGAAGACCGATCCTCATATCTTCGCCAAGGTCGTAACCGCTGGGGCAGATAAGATTCCCCACGTTCTCAATCGCCAGTAACTCAAGTTCCGAAGGATCAAGATCCATATGGTCCAATGCGTGATTGACAGCGTGGGCATCAAGATGGCAGGCGCCTCCTGTCTCTATCTGCCATGCCTGACAACCAGCCTTTTCAATTCTTTCAGCGTCCCTTCTCGTCTGGACATCACCCTCTATTACAGCCATTCTGGATCCAAAGAAACGGGCCATGGACTCCAGAACTGTGGTTTTACCCGCCCCGGGTGAACTGATGAGATTCAATGTATAGATACCCTTTTCGCTGAGCAGTTTTCTATTTTCCGCTGCAAAACGGTCGTTTTTGTTCATGACGGATGTCGTTATGTCCACTTTCCGTTCAATTGTGTCATCACACATATCAGTCGCTTCCTTCCTCGAGTTCAACGCTGTCCACAGTGAACTCCCTGCCTGAGAGAATTCTCCTGCTTATGGAACCGCAACCAGGACAGCCCTGGTAGAAATCTTTTGCTTCGTATTCAGTATTGCATTCAAGGCAGATAAGCTTTGCTCTGGTAAGGTTAATTACCAGTTCCGGTTCTCCGAATCCTGCCATCCTGGCAACTTCTGTGAAGCAGAATCTCAGGGATTCAGGGGAGATTCCCGAAAGGGGTCCTATAGTAATATTGACTCGATCCAGGAGTACTTTTCTGCCAAGAGCATTGCCGATAATTCTGGTCATGTCAGTAGCAAGAGAGAGTTCATGCATACTAAACCCGCCATTCATTCCGGGAGGAAGCACCGTGGTTAAAACCTTTTCAGAATGGTAGAATATAACCTGTATTAAATATGTCAATAAGGATCATTCTTATCCGGAAGACAGGATATGCAGCGACTGAGGCTTGAGATAAGTGGAGCGGTTCAGGGCGTAGGTTTCAGACCCTTTGTATACCGTCTGGCTCATCGCTATGGTCTGGCCGGGTGGGTATCCAACACATCGAAGGGTGTGGTTGTTGAAGTGGATGGGGATCCCGAAATTCTTGCGAAGTTCGCAGAAGCTCTTCTGAAAGAAAAACCATCGCTATCCATCGTACAGAACATTCGCAGTAAATACCTTCTTGCAGCAGGATACTCGAGCTTTAAGATTCTCAAGAGTACCGGGGGAAAGAGGGAGGCATTCATCCTTCCGGATCTGGCCACCTGCCTGGAATGCTCGCTTGAGATACTTGACCCTGAGAACAGGAGGTATCGATATCCATTCACGAACTGCACCAACTGCGGTCCGAGATATTCAATAATCAATGCAATTCCGTACGACAGGCCTTCAACGACAATGTCCAGATTCAGAATGTGCAACAAATGCAGGAATGAGTACGAAGATCCGTATGACAGAAGATTCCATGCCCAGCCCAATGCCTGCCCTGAATGCGGCCCTCATCTTGAACTCTGGGATTCCTCAGGCGTTACCCTGGCAAAGAGGGATGATGCTCTGAGAAGAGCCTCGGATGAGATACTTGAAGGGAAAATACTTGCGGTTAAAGGGCTTGGCGGCTTCCATCTCATTACCCTTGCCAGCTCAGATGAAGCTGTCCGAACACTCCGTTCCCGCAAGGGAAGGAAGATGAAGCCCTTTACGCTTATGTCTCCATCGATTTCTCAGGTCTCCGAATTCTGTATGCTATCCTCCGAGGAAAGAGAATCTCTTCAGTCACCCCGGTCGCCCATCGTTCTTCTCAAAAAGCGCGATAAACAGAATTCGTCTCTCATCATCTCGGAACTGGTTTCCCCATCCAACCCTGAATTTGGAGTAATGCTGCCCTATACACCGCTTCATATTCTGCTCATGATGGAGATAGGAGAGCCTGTAATCGCCACAAGCGGAAACCTCAGTGATGAGCCAATCTGCACCGATGAAATTGATGCCCTTCACAGACTGAAAGACATAGCGGATTATTTTCTCGTTCATAACCGCCCAATAGCTCGTCATGTTGATGATTCAATTGTCAGGATTTTCAAAGAGCGGGAAATGGTACTGCGAAGGGCAAGGGGCTATGCACCGCTCCCTTTGAGTATGGACTTGGAGGCTGAATCCGTTTTCGCCACAGGAGGGCACCTGAAGAATACCCTGGCCCTCTCAATTGGGAGGAACGTCTTTACAAGTCAGCATATCGGAGATCTGGAGACGACACAGGCCCTCAGGGCTTTCGATGATGTCTGGAACAGTATTGAAACGTTGTACAACGCGCATCCGGATATTATCGCCTACGACATGCATCCGGACTATATCTCATCTGCACGGGCAAGAGAATCTCAGATCAGGGGTATTCCAGTTCAGCATCACATTGCACATGTCTATTCCTGCATGCTGGACAGTGGAGTCAGACCACCTCTGCTAGGTGTTTCCTGGGATGGAACCGGTTACGGTACCGATGGTACAGTGTGGGGGGGTGAATTCTTTCATATTACCGGTGGAACTGTGAAAAGAATTGCTCATCTGAGGCGCTTCCCTCTGCCCGGCGGAGACAGAGCTGCAGCGGAACCCAGAAGGTCGGCTCTCGGCCTTCTTTCGGAGCTTTATGATGATCCGGTGAAGCACCTTCCCCCTGACACATTTTCCAGGGAGGAGTCTGATGCCATGCAGAAAATGATATCGTCGAAGCTTAATTCCCCTCTTACCTCAAGTGCGGGAAGGCTGTTTGATGCCGTTGCATCGATCCTAGATATTCATCAGACTACAGAGTTCGAGGGGCAGGCGGCGATGGCTCTTGAGCACGCAATCGGGAATCGGGAGACTCGGGAATCCTATCCCGTTGAAATTATCGAACACCCGTGCGAACCAATGGTAATCGACTGGGCACCACTTATCGAAGGTGTTATCATGGATGCTTCAGAAGGGGTGGATAGAGGCATCATTTCTGCGAAATTCCACAATACCATGGCAGAAGGGATTGCCGCAGTAGCTGATAGAGCTGGAGAGCGAAAAGTTGCCCTCAGCGGCGGTTGTTTTCAGAACGTTTATCTTCTGCAGAGGGTTCTTGATATACTCGAAAACAATGGTTATGAACCGTTTATCCACAGGAGCCTTCCTCCAAACGACGGAGGTATTGCTCCGGGGCAGGTAATGGCAGCACTACTGATTAATTCCGAAAAATGACAGGAGTATACTGATGTGTCTGGGAGTACCCGGGAAGATCGAGGAGATATCTGGGAATGATGATCCTGTATTCGTTACAGGCAAGGTCAATTTCGGAGGTGTACTGAGGGAGGTCAGCCTTGCCGGCATAAAAGACGCGCATGTTGGTGACTGGGTGATAGTGCATGCCGGTTTTGCACTCAACAAACTGAATGAGGAAGAGGCTTCGGAAGTGTTTGAGTACCTGAGACAGATTTCCGAATTCGGCAGGGCCGAGCTTGAGGATTCAGACGACACCTGAGCCCGGAAAGAAGAGGTGAAAAAGGTTGAAGTACGTTTCGGAATATCGTGAGAGAGAATCGGCGCTGAAGTATGCCGGGCTTATCGGAAAAATGGTCACAAAGGACTGGAGTATAATGGAGGTCTGTGGCGGGCAGACTCATTCCATTGTAAAATACGGTATTGATCAGCTTCTGCCTGATTCCGTAACTCTTATACACGGGCCGGGATGCCCTGTATGTGTTACTCCCATTGAACTTATCGATCAGGCTGCTGAAATCGCCGGGTTTGAAAACGTTATCTTCTGTTCATTCGGTGATATGCTGCGGGTTCCGGGAAGCTGCAGTGACCTGCTGAGGGTCAAGGCATCCGGTGGGGATGTGAGAATGGTTTACTCCCCTATTGATGCTATACAAATAGCTGCAGGTAATCCCGACAAGGAAATAGTATTCTTCGCAGTGGGTTTCGAAACCACTGCCCCTGTCACAGCCGCTGCCGTGCTTCAGGCTGAACAGCTTGGCCTGGATAACTTCTCAATGCTTGTATCCCATGTACTTGTCCCACCCGCAATCAAGACTGTTTTATCAGGCGAGGATTGTGCTATCCAGGGATTTCTTGCTGCCGGGCACGTCTGTTCCGTAATGGGATATACCGAATACGAACCGATTGCGGAAAAGTACGGTGTACCGATTGTTGTAACCGGTTTTGAACCCCTTGATATTCTTGAGGGTGTTCACATGTGTCTGAAACAGCTTGAACAGGGCAGGACGGAAGTGGAAAACCAATACCTGCGTGCCGTTTCCAGGGAAGGAAACAGGCCTGCTATTGAACTTATGAGAAGTGTTTTCGAGATAACAGACCGCAAGTGGCGGGGAATAGGCAGAATCCCCGACAGCGGGTTCATGCTCAGGGAGCAGTTCTCAAAGTTCGATGCAGGAAAGAAATTCAAAGTCAGCAGCCATGAAGTTGATGAACCTGCGATCTGCATATCCGGTGAGGTTCTCAGAGGTAATAAAAAACCTTTCGAATGTGTTGCCTTTGGAGAAGAATGCACTCCTGAACACCCACTTGGAGCACCTATGGTCTCGTCTGAAGGAGCGTGCGCAGCCTATTACCGATACAGACTTGCCAGGAAGAAATAATGAATGACACCAGAATAACTGATATGATATGCCCGATTCCCCTCTCGGATTACCCTGAAATTACTATGGCGCATGGTGGTGGTGGAAGGCTGATGAACGATCTTATCGACAGGGTCATCCTGAAGGCGTTCTCGAATCCCATTCTTGATTCGAGGCATGACGGTGCCGTTTTAGAGGCAGGGAAGGGAAAGCTGGCATTCGCAACAGATTCGCATGTCATTACTCCGTTGTTCTTTCCCGGTGGCGATATAGGCACTCTTTCCGTATACGGAACCGTTAATGATCTGGCCATGTGCGGAGCAGATGCCAGATGGCTCAGCGCCGGTTTCATTATAGAAGAAGGTTTTTCTATGGAGACCCTCTGGAGGGTTGTTGTTTCTATGGCTGAAGCATCCATGAAAACGGGCGTGTCGATAGTTACCGGAGATACAAAGGTGGTGGATAAAGGCAAGGGAGACGGTATCTATATCAATACCGCTGGGATAGGCATCATTCCGGCTGGGATTGAGATCTCTCCGTCAAGAGTTAGAGAAGGTGACGCGGTAGTTCTCAGCGGTGATATTGGCAGACATGGTATAGCTATAATGGCTATTCGTGAAGGGATCAGGTTTGAGAGTACAATCCGCAGCGACCTGGCTCCACTCAATTCCATTACAGGAGACCTCCTGAGGGAGGGGCTTGATATACACTGCATGAGGGATCTTACAAGAGGAGGCCTTGCCAGCGGGTTGAATGAGATAGCTTCTATGACCGATTGCTCCATCAGGATACAGGAGAGTCTGATCCCTGTTCATGATGAAGTTCTGGGCGCATGTGAGATACTTGGTTTTGATCCACTTTACGTAGCAAATGAGGGTAGATTCGTTGTCATCCTTCCACGGGAAAACGGCGAAAGAGCTGTGGAAATTCTGAGAGGGCATGATATAGGACGTCAGGCTGAGATAATAGGTTTCGTTGAGAAACCTTCTTATGCTGACGTATTGATGATCAGCAGTATCGGTTCAGAGAGAATCATCGATATGATGAGCGGTGAACAGCTGCCCAGGATCTGCTGACGAAGAAGCTTCCTTAAACAGCAGGTTTCATTCCGGAACGTACCCCTTAACCTTGACTACTTCCTTTGGAATCCTGAGGGCCGGTCTTATCAGAGGCCCTTCATCTGCTGGACAGATGTGAATATCAAAGCCGAAGATACTGCCCTTTCCCGGTTCACTGATAATGTAGACCCTTCCACCGTGCATGTCGATTATCCTTTTGACTATTGAAAGCCCCAGACCTATTCCACCGACTTTCTGACCCGAAACATCGTTATCCTTGATCCTTACGAATTCCCTGAAAAGCTTCTTCTGATTCTCTTCCGAAATACCGATACCGTTATCCTCCACTTCCAGAGAAACCACAGATTTGTCCCGGGTGCTGCTGCGGACAACGATACTGCCTTTCTCGGGAGTGTATTTGATAGCGTTTGTAACGAGATTTGTGATTACCTCACGGATAAGCCGTTCAACGCCTCCCACAGGAGGCAGATTATCTTCAAGGTTACATGTCAGTGTTTGTTTCCTGTTATGAGCCAGATCCTGATTTGCGCTGACAACGTTGCTGATGAGTCCATTGAGGTCAATCATTTTTGCCTGTTTCTTTATCTGGGATGGATCCTCAAGCTGGGCGAAAAGCTGAAAATCCCGCAGAAAAGATGCTGCTTCGTCAAGTCTGGCATGCATTCTTGTAACCAGATGCTCCTGCTTCTCTGTGAGAGAATCACCGAGAAGGGTCTGAAGGCTGTGAAGCAGCATGGTAGTCGCAGAAACTGGAGACTTCATATCATGTATGGCGATATGGAGAAACGCCTTTCTGAGCTTGGCGAATTCCCTGAGTGAGGAATTTGCTTTTCTGAGCCTTTCACTGCGTTCCCGCAGAGCTCTGTGCGTCTTCATCAGCTCAATACTGAGCTCTCCGATGACAAAGGCAACTATCATAAAGAACAGAACTCGGATAATATCCGCCCAGAGGGGGCTTCCGGAATTGGAAATGGAGCTGAGAACAAGCACATCCAGCCCCAGTATCATGGCAACAAAAATAGCTTTCCTGCCCCACCAGAAACCGGCGAAAATAATGGGTATGTATGCGAAATGAGAGTACCCGATACTCTCCCGACGATCAAGATGGAAGTAAGCGGTGATTACTATAAAAGCAATCGAAAGGACACATATGATAACGAATCTGTTAATAGAGCTTGGAACACTGTCCTGCATGATTCCAGAATGCGGTAATCTGTTCTTATCTTCGGTCATATTCTGTCACTTTCGAATGCATAGGTTAGTGTTTGAATGAAGTAAGATAGTCTGAAATGGGTGTACTTGTCCAGTTAACGAATTCTCCATAAAGCGACGGAATCTTCTCCGCATATTACGTTTCTGTCGCTTCCGAAACCTGTGAGGAATTCCAATGAATTACCGGCTTCCGATATCAGGTCTGAGTACTGTTCGGGAAATGCAAGAAGGTAATCCGCCCGTTCCGAAATCCATTGCCATCCTTCTCTGGAGGATCCCGGGAGCCTTTCCGCCGTAACAAGGCCGTCGAGATCCAGTATCTCCATATCGGTTATCCATTTCACAGCTCCGATATCAGCCGCTGCTACAGTCTGTGCAGGCGATGCCACAGTGGATATGTACTGTGCCGGTCTTACATCTATGGAATAAACGTCATACGAAGCGTCTGCTCTTCTACCCGCAAAGATGATCAGGCCCGGCAGCATGGAAACGGCAAGAATAAATACATTCAATTTCCATCGCCGGAGCCCTCTGAGCCAGTGTCCGGCAGCAAGTACAGCTGCTGTAAGAGCAGGTACATAATACCGCATCTGGAAGAAGCTGTTAGGCTGAAGATATATGGATACAGCGAAAAGCAGCAGTGGAATGAGTGCCATCGAGGTTTCAAGCCGCCTTTTCCCCTTGCCTTTCAGCAATGCTGTGATTGAAACAGCTGCCGCGAAAAGCAGAAGTGGCGATGTTATCAATAAACCCTTCAATAGACCGGGAAGACCTGCATAGGCTGAAGCGAACCATGACACCGGATTCTTGGCATAGAATGTTGAAGGGAGGAGGAGGTCCATAGAATGGATGTTCCAGAACACCCATAGAAGACCGATGAACACTGATGGAGCTGCAAGACGAAGTATATTTGCGGGAGTTCTATTTTTCATGGAGACCGCAAGGGGTATAACGAGGATCGCCAGTTCGGGCCGAACAAGGAATGCTCCCGAGAGAATGAATGATGAAACCGGTATTCCGCTTCCATCTCTTACGCATCTCCATACCGCGACTACAGCCAGGCATGATAATGCTGTTTCCATCCCGCTGGAAGCATGGAAAAAGAAGGGTCCCGTCATCAGAAGGAGTATCGCCGTGAAGGGAGGAAGCAGGAAAAGAGCTGCGCCTGCCGCGATCAGAGAAAGCAGCATCAGTACGATTGGTGCAATGGTGGTTCCAGCCAGAGAAGACAGAGATGAGGGCAGCAGCCAAAGAGGACTTGTGAACCCCGAAGAGGGTTCTGCACCATTGAAACAGAGGGGTGCAGAGGAGATGAGGCTTCTTCCGTAAACCAGGTGTATATAGGTGTCATCCATGGGAGGGATACTGCTGACGTACCCTGAAAGTACAACCAGCAGAATTACTGCTGCGACCAGGAGCATAGGAACTTTAAACTGAACGGATATCTTTCTTCTCGGGGGCTTCTTCATAACGATTTTATCACCCGTACCGCGCTCACCGTCAAGGGCAGCGGGAAATGATTTTGCAGTGGACAGAGACCGGGTGTCGTGTTAAAATTGTGGCATGTGTTCAACGATTAGTAAACTACGCGGGAGACTGCTTACTTGAGAATAATCGGTGTTGGAATAGATATAGTTGATATCGGAATTTTCAGAAGCCGTCTTGATGATGGCATGGTAAGTGAACTATTCCTCCCTGGGGAAATCGAATACTGTTCATCCCGGGCTCGCCCTTGGGAAAGCTATGCAGCAAGATTTGCCGCGAAGGAAGCATCCTTCAAGGCTCTGGGCGCCGGATTGTCCCAAGGCTTGCGCTGGAAAAATGTCGAAATAATCAAAGAGGAATCCGGTGCAGTATCCGTTCAGTTAAATGGGCGAGCGCTGGAACAGGCAAGAGATAAACAGGTAAAGCAGGTACGCCTTTCCATCAGCCATAGCGGAGATAATGCTATAGCCGTTGTCACTATGGAGGGCTGATAGAGAATCGAAGGATTGGAGGAGTCAGCTTGAGTAATATCGGATCTTATAACGAGAGAATGAAGAAATTCGACTGGGATATCGCAAAGTATATTCTTGACTGGAAGGAAGGAGAACTCCTTAATATTGGAGCCATCTGTTCGGACAGAATATGCGGCAGAGGTGATGGAAATAAAACAGCACTTATATGGGAAGGTTTCGGGGATAAGAGTGCCAGATATTCTTTCGACGATCTCAGGGTCTATTCAAACGGCTTCGCTGAATTCCTCAGCGAGCAGGGAATCGAACCAGGAGACAGAGTCTGCATCTTCATGGACAAGATACCAAGCCTTTATTTCTCTTTTCTTGGTGTTCTCAAACTGGGTGCAGTCGCGCAACCGCTTTTCTCGGCATTTGGTGACGAATCCCTGGAAGTAAGACTTGCCAGTGCTGGAACAAGGGCAATTCTTACGACTCAAAAACATGTTAGGAAAGTCCGGAAAATCAAAGATAGACTGCCGGAGCTTGAGAGGATAATAGTTGTAGAGGGGAATCCCGATAAACTTAAGGAAGGCGAGCTTTTCTTCGATGTGGAGAACAGTCCAAGAGTGGAAGAGTTCGATGTCTATCATTCAACGCCTGAAACCCCTTCAGTTCTTCATTACACATCAGGAACAACAGGTCAGCCGAAGGGTGCCCTTCATGTTCACAATTCCGTCTGGGGCCAGGCACTTACAACAAGCTGGGTGCTTGATCTGCAGGATGATGATATCTACTGGTGTACGGCGGATCCCGGATGGGTTACCGGGACCAGCTACGGTATTATCGGACCCTGGGCACTGGGAGCTACACAGTGTGTTCTCGATTCAGGTTTTACATCTTCTCGGTGGTACAAGTTCATTCAGGATAACAGGATAACCGTATGGTATTCAGCCCCTACCGCCATCAGAGCGCTTATGAAAGATGGTGATGAGCTGGTCAGTACATTCGATCTCGCATCACTTCGGCACCTCGCTTCAGTGGGTGAGCCACTGAATGCTGAGGCAGTCATATGGAGCGGGGAAGTATTCGACGGACTCAAATTTCATGATACCTTCTGGCAGACGGAAACCGGTTCCATAATGATTACGAACTATCCTGGAATGGAGATACGACCCGGTTCGATGGGTAAACCTTTTCCCGGCATCAGAGCCGCTGTTCTGGACCTTTCCACCCTAAAACCTTTAGATGAGCACGGAAAAGTTGGATTAATAGCTTTCAGTCCCGGATGGCCATCAATGTTCAGGCAGTACTGGAACCAGCCTGATGTTTACAGAAGCAAGTTCGTTGGAGCCTCCGAGAATGCAATGCCTGATGAGCTCAGGACCAATCCCGACCTCTGGTACGTCTCAGGTGACAGGGCAAGCATTGATAAGGATGGATACTTCTGGTTCGTTGGCAGGGACGATGATGTTATAAACACCGGAGGACACCTTGTAGGGCCTTTCGAAATCGAATCAGCCCTTGTTGAACATGAAGCCATTGCCGAGGCAGCTGCGATCGGAAAACCGGACAAAGTCAACATGGAGGTTGTAAAGGCATTCGTTACATTAAAACCTGGTTTCGAGCCCTCGGATGAGCTTGAACTGAATATCATGAATTTCATCAGAAAAAGGCTTTCTCCGCTGGCGATGCCCCAGGAGATCGAGTATCGTGATAAACTGCCCAAGACACGTTCAGGCAAGATCGTCAGAAGGTATCTCAGAGCAATTGAATGGGGAGAAGAGGCTGGCGATCTGTCATCCCTTTCCGACGAATAGATTACAGAAAGGAGCTGAAATGGATGAGATGAAGAAAGTAATTCTTGAGTATATAGTTGATGAGTACCTTGATGAAGATGATGAGGATGAAGTTTCCTTTAATACTCCGCTGATCTCTTCAGGAATTGTAGACAGTTTCTCAATGGTTTCCCTGAAAAGATTCCTTGAGACTAAATACAGCATTAAACTCTCCGATGAAGAAGCTACACCGGAAGCTTTTGATACAGTGAATTCAATCTGCAGGCTGGTTGATAAACATCTGGGATAAATGGGGGTAAGATCTTATGGCATTTTCAGACAGTACGAGAGGCCTGTTTACGGATGAGATAGAGAAAATCAAGGAAGGTGGTCTCTTCAAGGAAAAAAGATTCATCTGCTCCGCACAGGACGCGGAAATTGAAGTTGAGTATCCCGAAGGTGCATCCCATGAGAAAGTTCTCAATTTCTGCGCGAATAATTACCTGGGACTCTCAAGTCATCCCGACGTGATCAAGGCCGCCCACGAAGGTCTCGATACTCGAGGCTACGGAATGAGTTCCGTCAGGTTCATTTGCGGTACACAGGACATACACAGGGAACTTCAGGATAAGGTGTCCATTTTTCTGGGTATGGAAGATACGCTTCTATTCCCCTCCTGCATGGATGCTAATTCCGGTGTTTTTGAAGCAATACTGGGGCAGGAGGATGTGATAATTGCCGACAGGCTTATCCATGCATCCCTCGTTGACGGCATCCGTCTCTGTTCAGCAGAGTACGATACTTTCAAGCATATGGATATGAAGCATCTGAAGAAAAAACTTGAGCTTCATCAGGACAAAAGAACCAGGCTTGTGGTAACGGACGGCGTGTTCTCCATGGACGGTGATCTTGCACCCCTGGACGAAATGGTTGACCTTTGCAACCGGTACGATGCCATGCTTCTGGTTGACGATTCCCATGCATCTGGATTCATAGGAAAGACCGGCAGAGGAACCCACGAACATTTCGGTGTTATCGACGGTGTTGATCTTGTCACAACCACTTTCGGAAAGGGACTGGGAGGAGCTTCAGGAGGCTGCGTATCCGGCCGGAGGGAGCTGATAGAACTCTGCCGTCAGAAGGCAAGACCATACCTGTTCAGTAACTCACTTGCTCCTCCAATTGTTAATGCTTCCATCAAGGTCATCGACCTTGTATCAAGTTCAACTGAGCGACGTGACAAGCTGGAATGGAATACGAAGTACTTCCGTGAAAAAATGAAGGATGCAGGACTGGATATGCGTTCCGGCGAGACACCAATCGTTCCTGTGATGCTGTACAATGCCAAGCTGGCGAACGATATGGCAAGGGATATGTATGCCGAGGGAATTTATGTAATAGGATTCTGTTTCCCGGTCGTTCCCGCTGGAAAAGCCAGAATACGTGTTCAGCTTTCTGCTGCCCACGAGAAGGCACACCTTGATAAATGCGTAGAAGCTTTCAAAAAGGTTGGGAAGAAGTACGGAATACTCGGGCTTGGTAAGAGCGAGATTATCGATAAATACGGTATGTAGCCATCGGCTGACGGGGACACGTACCCGCTGTGTGTCCCCATCCACTCGTCCCTTGCATATGAATCGTTGACATGACACATCTCAGGTGCTATCGTGCGCCCTTATAGATAGCGACCGGCAGGGATCATGCGGGCCGCCACTATGGCGGTGTTGACCGGTATTTCCAGGTTAGGATCTCCGTATGCCGATTTAAGATTCACATATATGACTAGGAGTGCAAGATGGACCATGGACCGACTACAGAATATCATGAGTGCGATGAATTACTGAAGTACAAGCAGAAGGCAGGCTTGCAGTTATTCTTCATTTACTCTGGCATTTACGGCATATTCGTTCTACTGAACACCCTTTTCCCGAGCATGATGGAGTCCGTCATATTCTTCGGCCTGAACCTCGCCATCGTCTATGGATTCGGTCTAATCATTACCGCCATTCTCCTCGGGCTGGTCTACAACAACCGGTGCACCAGGATGGAGAAGCGTCTTGATACTGGCGGCATAAAGACTGAAGGAGGCAAGGAATGATCTACACGGCTTCTCCTTTTGCAGTCGGTATCTTCTTCGCGGTCGTAGCGGCGGTATTGGGCATCTCCTTTTACTTCGGCAGGAAGACCACTTCTGCCAAGGGATACTTCGCTGCAGGCGGAAATATCCACTGGTCTGTGAACGGCATCGCTTTCGCGGGTGATTACCTCTCCGCTGCCTCTTTCCTTGGCATCTGCGGCATGATAGCCTTCTCAGGTTTCGATGGATTCCTTTACTCCATCGGCTACCTGGCGGGGTGGGTTGTTGCCCTCTTCGTGGTCGCCGAGCCGCTGAAGCGTCTGGGCAAGTTTACTTTTGCTGACGCACTGGACTCCAAATTCGGCTCCAGGGGTATCCGCTTAATGGCTGCCATCAGCACGCTCGTCGTCTCAATCTTCTACCTCATACCCCAGATGGTCGGCGCAGGTGCTCTGGTTACTCCGCTTCTCGGACTCCCTCACTGGGTTGGTGTCACTCTTGTGGGCGGTATCGTCATCTTCATAGTGACTACTGCCGGTATGAAGTCCACAACTTACGTGCAGTTTCTCAAGGGAGCTCTCCTGATGGTATTCTCCCTCCTTCTAGTATTTCTGGTGATCGGCAAGGGGATCAATTTAGAACCCTCTGAGAATTACCACGATTTCATCACACTGCAGGCGGAGCTGACCGATGACTCAGTCACATCCGTAAGCGATCCGGCCTATACCATTGTGGGGGAATACTCGAAGAACGACCTGCGGTTTGTGAAGCTGGAAAAAGACGGCATCAGCAACTGGTGGAAACTGGAGACAGAGACCTGCACACTCACCGAAGCTCTCACCATCGTCACCCTGACGGATGGGGCCGTCCTCTACAACGGTGCCCCCAGGGAGGAACAGCTCTTTTTTCCCGTGGGCAGCATGCACGAAATAACTGTCGACGGTGAGCAGGTTGAAAGTGTCAGCGGCCTGAACGCTATCAGCTTCCTGGCTGTAATCCAGGAGAGCGAGGTAGTCAGGTTCATTGCCGACGTCTTCACATCGGGTGATGAACGGGTCCGCATCTGGTACCAGGAGGTCACCCCCGGCAACGAGATACTCAGCCCCGGCCTTAAGTTCCACATAGATGAAGGCTCTACCTTCGCCGACAAATTGAATTTCATATCCCTTATGCTCGCACTCTTCTTCGGTACCGCAGCTCTGCCGCATGTACTCATCAGGTACTACACGGTTTCAACACCAGCCGCCGCAAGGAAGTCCACTATTGTGGCCATATCGGCCATTGGTTTCTTCTACATCCTTACCCTCTATATGGGCCTTGGCGCCATGATAAGCGGGGTATTGGACGTGGAGAGCTCAAATATGTCCGCTCCACTCCTCTCACAGTCGTTCGGTACCCTTATGTTCGCTTGCATCTCCGCCATCGCCTTCGCGACCGTATTGGGAACCGTAAGCGGCCTGATTGTAGCATCATCGGGCGCAGTCGCCCATGATTTCATAGACAGATTCCTGGGTAAGAAACTCACCGACCACAAGAAGGTCATCGCCGGCAAATTCGCTGCCGTGGGGACAGGCATCATCGCGATACTGCTGGGCATCGCGTTTAAGGGAATGAATGTAGCTTACCTGGTGGGACTCGCTTTCGCCATTGCAGCTTCCGCCAACCTTCCCTCAATACTGATGCTGCTCTTCTGGAAGAAGACCACCTCGAAGGGAATAGCTGCTTCCATAGCAACTGGTATTGTATTGGCAGTCGGCCTTATCCTTCTTTCACCGAGCATGTTCGTCAGGTATGGGCTGGAAGCTTCGGCGGCACCGCTCCCCCTGGACAATCCTGGAATCATATCAATCCCGCTTAGTTTTGCTGTGCTCATCATCGTATCTCTGATGACCGGGAAGAAAGACCAGCCACAGGAAGAGAAAGCATTGATCAGCTGAGCGAATTAAGGATGGCTTCCGACTGCCATAAATAAAGTTACGTGACAGGATTGTGATAGGTTGAATCGGTGAATCGAAGTCGTGTTTGCGAGGTGACACTGAACGGGAAGACCGGAAAACCCTCTATAGCGAGGAGTTTCATCGGGGCGCTGAATGATGAACGGATAATCACGGAGAAGGGGGGGTTCCTCTTCAAGGTACTTGCTGCCGGTGACAGACTCGTGCTGGGTATTACGCCCTGCTTCATAGATGGCGGAAGAACCTACCACTACGACACTCAGTTACCAGGTGAGAACGAGTTCACTCTGATCGGAAGCGTTACGCCGGCCGGTACATTCGATATTCTCTTCAAGCCGCTTTCAACAGAGCTGGCACCTGAAGATATCCTGAAATACGCTGACACCTATGTGATGTTCGCCCGATTTCTGCTTGAGAACGGATACTCGGGGCAGGGAAAGCTGGGCACGGTGACCGTCAATATGCTACGGGAGGCGGGGCTCTTCCACCCGGTGCCGGAGGATCTGGCCGGGCTCGCATCCGGAGTATATTCGCTTGACGAACAGGATAGTTAAGCCGGATGATTCCTGAGGTAGTAATCGATGCATGCATAGACCAGCAGGTCGACAATGAGTCCCCACAGGGCTGTAAGCTGCGACTGGTAGAACAGGAATACCTGTGTCACGAAGATGTTCACCAGAACAGCCTGTCTGAACCAGTGGACTGCTTTCCTTCTGGAGGATTTCAGTACCAGAAGCCCGATGAGCACAAGAATACTGCTGCAAAACGCTCCCGTCAGTGAAAGGCCTGAAACATTTTCCATAGGCACCCAGCCGGGATTTATCCAGCCCAGTATGGCGGCGAACTGAACAAGGCTTGTAAATACGAAGAAAATCATAATCCCTGGAATGACGCTTGGCACCGTCAGAATACGCATTAGAAAGGTTTTGGATATGCTCCTTACGTAATCGTAACCTTTCAGCCAGCGGGATTCACTGCTGCTTTCAAGTTCCTTTCTGATTGCTTTGTTCACTTTAATCTCCCGTTCAGAGAGTGGATGGAATACCACCATTCTACGGAAAATCAGATACATGACTATGAAGATGATATAGACGATTGCTATTGTTGGTTTGAAGAAGTAATCGTTGTCATTGGTTATGAATTTGCCCAGTTCATCTATGAACAGGCCGAAACCGATCCCGCTGATGAATGCTGCCAGGCGCCGTAACGAGGGGTTCCAGTAATAGAAGACCATTACAAGCGACAAAAGCATCAGAAGACCTCCCCACAGCATATGAGCTATATGGAGTGAACCGAATGCGATTTTTGGATAACCGGTCAATGCCAGGAAAGCCCGGTTGATGAGAATAGTGGCGATCGAAATTACAAGTAGCAGTTCAAACAGCTCACCAGCGTCTGAATCTCTTACCAGATTCTTTCTTTCTGATCTCAAGGTAATACCAGGTCTTTGCGGATTGCTAGAAAATGAATCTGATCCCTATTCCACCATTCAGGTCAAAATCAACGTCTGGAACAATATCCAATATTCCGGCAATCTCAATAAACAGATCCAGTGGCGCTCCGCCCGGCAGCCACGATATGCCAACCGGTACACGGGCTCCCAGATGTGCGTTATCGGCCAGAATAACTCTTCCGCCAATACCGTAATAAACAGGTATCAAGCCGTTGGAACCGTTAATAAGGCCATAATCGTGCCAGAGATAATCGACATGTATATGGAGTTTATCATCATTGTCATTAAGAGACCAGGATATGGCTCCGTCAAGAGCGGTATTTCTATCGAACCACATTTTAGCACTGATTCCTGTTGGTTCCCCAAGTATTATGCCAAGCTCGAAGCCTCCGGGGCCCGTGGAGGAAAACAGAAGGGAAGTGATCAGGAAAACAATCATGTCAGACTCCTTCTCTATAAATATCAACTACCATTTCTAACAGCTATTCACATCATATATATGAAATTTATACTCATGCAGTACCGGCATGCAAGAGCTCGCATCTGGTTGATTACTTAAATGCATATATAACAATTATTTATGAACGCTTATTAACTCAGTATATAGCGTTCAGTTATTCTCTGAGTGACTGGATGCGAACAGTAACCTGTTGCCAGTTATCAGTGAAATTTGTACAATCATGCATATCAATGAATTGGTGGAAGCCTTTGCAGATGTTACTTAGGCATTGTTAGCACTGGACAATTGTTAACTGTTAATTAAGAATATAAGGCAGGGTATTGCAAGAATGTTGAATAATTGTTCAGGATAGAATCTACCGTTCAAATCGAAAGGACACAAAAATGAAAGAACTTCACAAAATACTGGAAGCACTTGTAGAAGTCAGCGGTATTGATGTTGCGGTCTGCGTTGGAAGAGACGGTTTTGTTATTGATGCCGCATCAACCGGTACTGCTGATACTGAAGCCATAGGAGCGATGGTATCCACTGGTATGGGTTCCGCTGAAAGTGTGGGCCGTGAGCTGGGCCTGGAAGAAATGGATCAGGCAATGATGGAGTACAAAGGCGGTATAGTCATGATGACTGCACTGGGCAGCGATGCTCTTCTCGTCATTGTTGCAAACAAAGATGCAAATCTTGGAGGGATCCGTCTTCAGGTTAGAAGAAACGCTCCTAAACTTGAGGCAGCACTTTAATCATTTACTTTCCGGGAAGCGGGTATTCTGCAGATGCAATTACCAAAACGTGCAGATTCAATGGCAATTAAGGACATACTCTTACATCTTGTTAAACGTTGCGAAGCTGTTACTGCTCTGCTGATAAGCAGGGAGGGTATCTGCATAAGCAAAGCCGGCAACGTAGAGTCATTGAATTCTACTGCTCTTGCAGCACTTGTGGCGGGAATGTTCGCTGCTACGAGAGAGGTGGCGAACATAGTAGGCGAAGAGCAGTTCTCGATTCTGCTACAACAGGGAGAGAAGCGCCATATTCATATTTCTCTGATAGGCCAGAGGAACATGATGGTAGTGGTCTTTGAAGATTACAGAAGAATTGGACGTGTTCGGCACGAAGCCCGGACAATAGGTCCCGATCTTATCAGAATACTGGAGAGTAAAGAGAAATCCAAGAAGGAGGATGCCGGGGATATTTCCGTTCCGGAGTTCAGGGAATATGCTCTGAATCTCATTGACAGGATATTTGTGGTTGGTGAAGACGAAGATGCCTCATCTCGATCCGACTGAAAAGCAGATAGTCTTCAAGATCGTGTACTTTGGCCCTGGAATGAGCGGTAAGACAACGAACCTGCTCTACATTCACAAGGCCTTGACTGACAAGTACAAGGGAGAAATGCTGGTTCTGGATACGGAAAAGGAGAGGACATTGTTTTTTGATTTTTTTCCAGTTTCGCTTGGAACAGTTCAGGGTTACTCCCTCAAGTTTCATCTGTATACCATTCCCGGACAGATATTCTACGAAGCAAGTCGCAGGATCATACTCGTAGGGGCTGACGGTGTGGTATTTGTCGCTGACTCATCAGCTGACAGATTGAATGATAATACTGAAATGTACAGGTTGATGATTGAAAATCTCAAGAGTCAAGATATTGATCCATCCTCTTTTCCTATTGTATTACAATATAATAAACGTGATTGCAATCCGAGGCTTGAAATAGGCGAGATAGAAAGAGAACTTGAGTTAGACGGTATTTCGGTTACCGAATCCATCGCCATCGAGGGCAAGGGAGTGATGAAAACACTGCAGGTTGTAAGTAAGGAGATCATCAAGCGTTTTCAGATAAGCTGATTTGAAAGGATTGAATATCATCTATGTCCATTAACGGTGCGCTGAGTGATATTGGTTTCGTTTCCCTTCTCCAGTTTCCAAACTCCAGCAGGAAGACAGGTCTCCTTACAGTATTAACCATTGATGGCAAGGCTGAGTTCTACTACAGAAAAGGTGAACTTGTACATGCCAGTTACGGAAAGAAAACGGGTAGAGAAGTTCTTGTGGATATTGTTGACTGGAATGATGGCCAGTTTACTTTTGAGCCGGATTTGGAACCGGAAGTCACAACCATAAGCGAAGACCTTCACCACATTCTCATGTGGGCGCTCAAGGAGAGAGACGAGAGGAAGAATGATCAGCAGGAGAATGCTGTCAGCACGGTGGAATTTGATACCGAGTATTCGGAAAAGCTGGATGAACTCCTGAAAACAGCCTCCGGTATAGAGTACATATGCATTGTTAACGATTACGGACAGCTGATTGCCAGATCAATATCTGATAGCTCTTTCATACCGCACATTGAATCATTCATGGAATCCATGACCCGCTTCATTGCAGAATATCCCGGCAAAGTAACAGGAAAAACATTCATTGAAGCTGCTGATATTTCGATCGCGATCTCTGGACTTGATGAAAAACAGACCGTTGTCATTGCTACCGGCCCCGAGATGCAACTCGGAAGACTGGCCATGGCACTCGGCAAAATAACAAGAGCTTTAACAGGGGCGTAACGGATGTAAAATGAATGATAGAATTAATCTCAATGAATTGCATTTTGAAGAATTTCTTGAGATATGCTCCGATTCAGGACTTATTGAGGAAGGAACAGCAAGGGAGATCATCAATTTTGCCAAGTCTATTGGTGGAGTTGGAGCCGTCCCAAGATTTAACGGCGAACAGCTGAACAGCACAGGTGATTTTACCGCGTCTCTGGTTTGTATCTATCCAGAAAACATGACCTTCAATAACTATGTAACAACCGAAGAAAATTACTACGCCACGGAAATAGCCAGGACTATTGCTCTTATCCCAAGAGTATGGAAGAGTATCACTCCGATCATGCTCCATGCGAATACAGGTCAGGGTAAGACTCACCTGCTTGCTGCCATTACCAGATCAACCACTAAGAAAACTCTAATTCTTAATACCGTTGATCTGCAGATTGAGTATCAGCACTGTCTTAACGCGGGATTGGATAGAGAACTGCGAGACTGGATTACTTCCTATGATCTTCTGATACTGGATGATATTCAGTTCTCCCAGGGTGATCTTCAGTTCCAGAAATATCTCATTTCCGTGATTAACCGTATGCCCAGGGGCAAACACGGAATAATCACGTCGTCTGATGTTCATCCCGCGAAACTGCTTGATATCGATTCATCGTTCTATTCCCGACTGACCTCAGGACTTGTGATCAGGCTTGAAACGGTCAACTTCGATGGCAGAATGGAAATCCTCCGGAATCTTTTCGGCCAGATCGGCATAAAACCGGATGAGGAAATTCTAAAATTCATTGCTACCAATGTGAAAATGAATGTGAGACAGCTGAAGGCAGCAGGGAGGATGGTCCTTGCTCAAATGCTTGGACCGAGCCATGGTGTAACTATCGCTATGGTCAGGGATATCCTCGGTTTCATGCAGATACACACTAAGGATGAACAACGCCCAAAGGCTTCTGAACATAATGTAAAAGAAGAGATAGCAACTGAAACCACCGTTGATCCAACCCCGTTTATTGTGGTTGATATTGATGAGGAAATTAAGGTTCGTAAAACTGTCCCGGAAACGAGAGTCGCCAAACCGCCTGAACCAGCCGGATTGGACGATGAAGATCACATATTTAAGGAGGAAACGGTCGCACATCCCTTGAAAACCGGATCTTCAAGTACAACGAGATACAGAGATATGGTAGAATCCGCCCAGACGGTTGACAACCAGGTTGCAGCACTGAAAGAGGCAGTCGCAGATAGAATTGAACAGCTAGAGAAAAAGAACGCCGACTCGAGAGAGATAGATAAACTTAGATTCGCATTAGCTTTCCTGAACGAAGGTAAGCTTGAATCAGCTATGCTCGCTTTGAGACCTGAGTGAGGTAATTTTCATTAAAGCATTAACCTGGGAGGAATTATAGTGGGACAGATAAATCGTCTTCATGGTGTTGCGTACCTTCTGGGAGCCCTTGCACATGCATCTGAAAAGAATCTGGGTAAGAGCAGTCACTCGATATGCGTGCTGGCCGGTATGAAATTCGGCAAGGAGGCAGTTGAAGAAGTGGAACAGACAGATGACCCCGAGAAAGCTGTTGCACTGCTCAGGGAAGCACTTGAAAAACGGGGAGTAGTCTGGAATTTTGAACCTTTCAAAGGTGAGCGTAACGAGCTTATTGAAAAACGGGACGGTGCGGAGGTTATGAGGCTTGTTTTTCGAACCTGTATGGTCAGAAACGCTCTCTTCCGTTATGCACATGAACAGAAGGAATCCATGTGTTACATGGCTCATGGAGTGTTCGCTGGAGCCATGGAGAAGGTTATGCCCGGTAAGAAAGTTAACCTTGAGATTCTGCATGCAGGTCCCAATGCCTGTCTGAAGGAAATGATTCTGGAGGATGAATGATGAAAACCAGAATTTCAACCGAATGGTTATCCGGATGTTCAGGATGCCACGTTGCCGTGGTGGATCTTCATGAAAAACTCATTAAACTGATTGATGATGTTGAGTTCGTACGTATTCCTGTGCTCATGGATGAGAAGGGATATCCTGAAGCTGATGTGGGGTTAGTTGAGGGAGCAATAAGAAGTAAACATGACAGGAAATCTCTTCTCCGAATGCGGGAAACTTGCAAAACGCTGATTGCTTTTGGTACCTGCGCGGTATATGGTGGTCCATCCGGTATCGGATGGTTGTACGGGAAAGATACCATTTTGAACAAGATATACACTGATACCGTAACTGCATCACCTGATGGAAAATTTCCCGACGGAGCACCCGAACTGGAGCAGAGTGTGACTCCTCTGAATGAAGTTGTAGAAATAGATTTCTACATTCCAGGCTGTCCTCCTCATCCATACTTCATAGCGCTTGCTGTAAAGACTCTTCTGGGCGCTTCAGTACCAGCCATTTCAACTAAAACCGTCTGTTCAGCATGCAACCGCCGAATGGAAAAGCGTGAAGGTGTGAAGCTTCAGCGAGGCATAAGTACCGCTCCTGAGGAGGATATATGCTTTTTGAGCCAGGGAGTTATCTGTCTCGGATCAGTAACGCTTGACCGCTGCCAGGCGCAGTGTCCCATCAAGGGAATTGCATGCGCCGGATGCGCTGGTCCCTCTATAGATATCATTACCGAACCGCATCTGGATATTCGAACCATGATAGCCAAAAGAATGAGTTTGCTCACTGGAATAGATAGCTTGGAGATAGTGGACTATATGCAGAAGGAAGCAAGAACATTCTACTCCTACGCTCTCTCATCACCGGTAATCTACAAAAAACCCACTGTTGAGATCAGGGAGTGGGCGGGAAGATGAACCAGAGTCAAATCGAAGCAGGACTATGAGGTTAAACCATGAAAGCAAAGGTAATTGTTGATCCGGTAACCCGAATAGAGGGTCACGCCAGAATAGTGCTGGAAATAAACGACTCTGGTAATGTGTCCAGTGGGCATTTGCAGGTTCTTGAAATAAGAGGATTCGAAAAACTGCTTGAGGGCATGGAGCTTTTCAAACTTCCCCTGATAACCGGTCGGATATGCGGCGTATGTCCAGCTGCTCATCATCTGGCATCTGTAACCGCCATAGAGAACGGTTTGAAAGTGAAGATCCCGGTCGATGCGAAGCTGCTTCGGGAACTTATGTATATGGGGCACATTCTTCATTCCCATGCACTCAGTACATTTGTCCTTACAGGTCCTGATGTTCTTGTAGGGATTGGAGCCAAACCGGAGGACCGTAGTGTTCTTTCTCTTCTGAACATGGCACCTGAGATCGTTAAAAAGGTACTCAGACTGAGAAGTATTGGTCAGAGGATCGTTGAGATAGTTGGAGGCAGGGGAGTCCACCCTGTAACATCCGTTCCCGGAGGACAGGCTTCCAGGCCGGATGCTGATGAAATCGCAAAAATGGGGCAGTGGGGAATAGAAGCCGGTTCCCTTGTAAAGGAACTCTCAGATGTCCTTGCGAAGAAGCTGGAGAACATCTCAGATCTCAGAGAGATCGTAGAACTTCCTTTTCATGCGGTAGCCCTTTCAGATAACGGCAAAGTAACATTTTCCCAGAATGTCTGTAAGGTTCTTGACCCTTCAGGTGAAGTTGAAAGAACCTTCACCGTTGACGAATACTCCGACAATCTGGTCGAACATCCGATGCAGGGTTCATACATGAGGTCTGTAAGGCTGAAATCTGGAACAGAGGAGAAGAAGTTCTTCGTTGGTCCCCTTGCAAGGCTCAATGTGAACAGCAGTTTCTCAACACCGGAAGCCAACAAGCTGCTTTCCGATTTCAGGGGCGGAGGCAGCCCGAGACTCTCCGCAATCGATTATCTTGAAGCCAGACTCATAGAGTTGACGTATAGTGCCGAGAGAATCGCTGAAATCTGCGGAGGGGAACTGGGGGATGGACCTATCATTACCGATGCTTCCCCGGCGGAAGGCCGTTTCAGAGGTATAGTAGAAGCTCCAAGAGGCATACTGATTCATGATTACGAGGCTGATGATGAAGGCAAAATTACCAGCGCGAATCTTATCGTGGCAACGCAGAACAATTACGATGCCATCGATTTTGCGATCACCGCCCTTGCAAAGCACTTCAAACAGTCAGGTGATGACAATACTCTGATGAACGGTGCAGAATTCGCACTCAGATGTTTTGACCCATGCCTCGCCTGCGCTACTCATGCTGCGGGCTGCATGCCTATGAGAATTGAACTCAGGAGAAATGGAAAAATCTTCAGAGAACTCAGAAGGGAGGGCAAATAATGATAAAGATAACAATAGATGAAGATGCATGCGTAGGATGCGAACTTTGCGTCGATGAATGCCCTACGGATGTTTTCGAATTCAACGAGGAAAAGCAGATACCGGAGGTTGTCCGGGAAAAGGAGTGTTTCGGCTGTCTCAGCTGCAGTGAAATATGCCCTGCTACTGCGATTACTCACGAGGATATCATACATTCGGAAGATTACTACCATGATGAGGAGAATCTAAAACTCGCTTCCAAACTTGCAGTTGACGTTCCTCTTCTTCATACACCATCCGATGACAAACATAGAGAAGCAGCGCTTGGAGACCTGGGAATAAGACTGCTTTCGGTAGCTTCGATATTCCGCCAGACACTTGGAGGAAGTTTTCCCGCAGTTGGTACAATGGCCGGGAGAACGCTTGCTACGCAACTTCCAAGGTACAGGGTTCCCGAATCACTTCAGGAGGCTCTTGATATCGCAGTACAGCAATTCGCTCCAACATGGGATATCAAGCCTGAGTACGATGGAAGCTCAAAACTGGAGATCAAGGTAGGAACCTGCTTTATCCGGGAGCTTTGCGTTGAAGAGGGGATAGAGCTTGGTGGAGACCTGTGTGTACTTTTTTATAATTACATGGCGGGATATATTGGAAAGCTCGGAAATGCTCGTCTGAAACTTATTGAATCATGTCCAGGCAGTAAAGAATGCAAGTACGATGTTGAGGTATTTGTTAAATAATGATAGCCGATCAACCCATTGTATACCCATTGGGTATAATAGGCGTCGGCAACACTCTTGCTGGAGATGACGGTGCCGGAAATACTGTTGTGAACAGGCTTAAAGAGAAGTATTCTGACAGGACAGATATATATCTCTACAATCTTGAAACCGATCCTCTTGAACTGTGGGATATACTTCCTTCGGCAAAGAAGTTTATCTTCGTAGATGCCGTTGCAGGGAAACCTGCCGGCAGGCTTGTTGCGGTGAGAGGAATGAGAAGAGCCTGGCCACCCTCTTTACACAATATGGATCTGCCCACAGTGATTAAGCAGCTGTGCCGTCTTCGTCAGGATGTTGAACCAGAATGGAATATCTGGGGGGTTACTATCGATATTCCAGATCATTTACAGGAAGGTCTCTCCATAGAAGTATCCGAAGCTGTGGAGAACCTTGTTGAGATATTGTCAGAAAGAATTGAATCAGGAGACTACAGCATCGAAGCACCGATAGTCTTTGAACAATTTGAGAATACCTGATAAGAAAGGACTGCTCAATGGATCGAGAAGAAAGTTTATTTACACCCGTGGATTTTCTGGAAGAAAAAGATTTTATTCGTGCCTGCAGTTCACGTACCGCTGAAGAACAGGAAGTTATAATAGATCAGGGGTCTTTCAGTAACGATCTATTCATAATCAAGAGTGGTCGTTTCGTAGTGAGTGATTCAAAGGGAGAAGAATTTGTTCTTGCCGCACTATCCGAAGGTGATGTGTTCGGTGAAATGGCCTTTTTCAGAAGCGGAATAAGATCGGCCACCGTAACATGTGTTACTCCCGGTGAGATTCTTTTCATAAGCAGGAAATCATTCAGAGAACTGCACGATAAGCATCCTGATCTTGCGATACGGGTCGCGTGCTCTCTGGGGGGAATGCTTTCAGACAGACTTAAACAGGCCGATTCGACACTCAGCCTTCTTGTGGATGACAGTGAGCTTAGACAGCGTTACGAAATACGCAGGCTTATGAGTGAACTGAAGGTTTCGGTTCGCAAGCTTCGCACTAATGATCATGAAGTGAACGATCTCCGTTTCTGAGTTCTCCACCAGGGGTTAAAATGGATAAGAAGACATCCAGCCGCTTCAGTGGTATGGGTATTGATCCTCTTACCGGGCTGCTTGACAGATCCTATATTGATAGTGCTGACAAGAAGTATCTCAGTAGGGATAAACCCTGGGCGCTTCTAATGCTTGACGTTGATCACTTTAAACTGATAAACGATATCTACGGGCATCTGACCGGGGACAAGGTTCTCAGACAGACGGCCCTTACGATACAGATAAATCTCAAGGAATCAGATACCGCTGTAAGATTTGGCGGGGATGAATTCATAGTGATCCTTCCCGATACCTGTGAAGAGGGGGCGCTTGATCTGGCCCAGAGGCTGATTTACGAGATAAAGCGTGTTACATTCACTTCCGGTCTTCATCTAAGTCTTTCCATAGGTGTAAGCCAGAGCAGGAATACCGATAAATCCATCATGGACCTGGTCTCACGCGCGGACAGGGCTCTGTACAAAGCTAAGGAGGCCGGCAGAGGCAGGTTCTTTTTTTATACTGAGGACCTTACCGAAAGTGAAGCACCTGAGATCAGCTTTTCGCATCTTGTGGGACGCAGGCCGGAGCTGCAGAAACTGAGACAGCTCCTTGAAGAATCAGTAACCGATTCAAGCAGATTTGCAATTATTTCAGGTGAGACCGGTGCAGGCAAGACAAGACTTGTGAATGAATTGCTGAATTACTGCAATTTCATGAAATCAGTTGTCGTGAGAAATTCGGTGATGGAGTATACACAGTCACAGCCATTCTCCCTTCTGACAGAACCGGTCAGGGAAGTGATGGCAAGCCTTACTGACAGCGAACTTAATGTAGTACGTGCAGCAGTTGAGCCTGTTCACCCTGCCACTCTTGATCTT
Source organism: Candidatus Aegiribacteria sp. (assembly GCA_030613065.1). Classification (GTDB taxonomy): domain Bacteria; phylum Fermentibacterota; class Fermentibacteria; order Fermentibacterales; family JCC-6; genus Aegiribacteria. Next base: position 29,846 of record JAUWMQ010000004.1, read on the forward strand.
TTCCCGGATCTTCAGGCTTCCGTTATGGATGATACTATCTACTTCCGCGAAGAGAGGCTCAGGTTCAGGATATTCAGGGATATTTCAGTTCTTCTTGCAGCTGTATCCTCTATCCACCCGATTACCATTATTCTGGATAACCTTCACTGGATCACCGAGCCGGATCTTGCCATACTGTCATTCGTAGCAAGGAATACCTCCACAGCTAACATCCTGTACCTCTGTATTATGAGAAGGCAGGAATCATCTGATGAGACGTTCAAAAAACTCTCCTCAATCAGAACGTCACTGCCCCTTCTCAGTCTTGAGATTGGCAAGATGACTGCTGAAGAAACGCGGAATATGATACTGTTTGCCCTGAAGGATCCCAATGTACCCTCCGAAGTTCAGGAATTTCTTATTTCCCAGTCCGGAGGGAATCCGCTGTTTCTCAGGGAACTTCTTACCTCATGCGTGGATTCCGGATACATTACGTGCGATAAATCAGGAGAGAAGATATACAGCCTGCCTGACGATCTGGAAGTACCTGACAGTATTGGACAGATCATTATGTTGAAGCTGTCCGATGTAAGCAGAGAAGCCGGTGAACTGCTGAAAATTGTCTCCCTCTCTCCGGATCAGTTCACACTTTCGCTGCTTGAGGGCATGACCGGTCGCGATGAGGTTGAACTTGCGCGAAGACTGGATGAATGTATAAAAGCCGGGCTGATTGAGGAGATCAGTGATGGAAGGAACGCCATCAATTTCAGATTTACTCATGGTGCTGTAAGGGATTACCTCTCAGCTGACCTTCCTGATTCACTGAAGCTTACATACCACCAGAGAATGGCGGCCTATTTTGAGGCGTTCTTCAAGAAGGGTAATAAAGAACTTCTTACTGCTGTTGCATATCATTACTCTCACAGCCAGGATGATGAAAATACCGCGCATTATGCCCTGCTTGCCGCAAATCAGGCCTTTAACAGGGGTGCCAACAGGAATGCAATCCACTGGTATACTCTCTTCCTTGACAGGATTCCCGCTATTTCAGAGTATGCCGGGATGTTCACCATCCATATCAACCTGGGTTCACTTTATTCGATTACCGGTGAAGTTGATAAGGCGGACAGCTACCTTAAACTGGCGCTGGAACTGGCTTCAAATCCCAGGGAGCTTGCTGCAGTTCATTTAAGGCTTGGAAGAAACAATCTGAACAGGAGCCTCTACTCCGAGACTCTTGAAAATTACGACAAGGCTGTAAGTATTTGCAGGGAGGATGATTCAACAGATCCTGCCGTTTTCAGGATCTTTGTTGAAGCACTTATTGAAACATCCTTTGTGCACAGGCTTCAGGGAAACTACGATGAAGCCATCGTTTGTCTTGACCGGGTTGAAAAAGCCTTGAAAAAAGATAACACCAGAGTATATGAAGATATCATGGCTTTGTACTTAACTAGAAGAGCGGATGTCATATCGGAGCTGGGTTCCCGGGATGATGCTCTTGAACTATATGAGCGATCTCTGGAGATATACAGAAGAATCGATGACATACACGGTCAGGGCACTGTACTGAATAACATGCATTCCATCTATTCCCATCATGGTGATTACGCTACCAGTCTCAGCATTATGGAGGAGACTATCCGTATAAATATGAAACTGGATGACAAACTTGGTCTCTCAATCGGGTACTACAATATCGCTGAATACTACCAGGAGATAAACATGCTTGATCAGGCCAGGGAGTATTACGACAGATACCTGGAACTGAACGATATCATCAAGAATGAACTTGGCTTTGGATATGGCAGATATGGTCTTGGCAAGCTTCACTGGCTTGAGGGAGAACTTGAAAAATCAAGGTTCTACTTTGAGGGTGCTCTGGAGATATTCGAAAAACTGCGAATCGACCAGATGAAAATATCCTGTGATCTCATGATATGTCAGATCTATGTTCAGATGGGTGAGTATGATAAGGCGAAAGAGATACTGGATTCCATCAATGATGATACTAAGATTCCAACAGTTGACCTCAATACACTCTACATGAAGGGTCTTGTGCTCCTTCACCATCCTGATTCTAACAGGGAATCCCTTGAACATGCAGAGGAGTTGTTAAGAGAAGTCATTAACTCCTCAACTGATCATTCGGAAGTTGATACCGCAATTTACTATTCAGCGCTGAATACGGCTCTTAATCGTCTTGGCAGAGATGAAGATATGATTGCAGCCCTTAGAGAAGGCTCCTGCAAACTGGCGGAGCAGCTTCAACACATTCAATCCTATTTCATAAGGAACAGCATCATGACCAGACGTGAGATCGCCGAATTCATAGACCTCTGCCGCAGTAATGACCTCCCATTCCCGCCTGATGGGTTTGTTTTCAATGCGAACAGATAAGTCCGGATCATTCATGAAGGGAAATTTCCAAAGAATACTTCTGGTTTTCCCGGAAACCAGGTATCCCTCGGGACAACCGCCTTTGGGACTGGGAATGCTGGTTGCGATCTCCAGGAATCTGAACCGCCAGATCGAAGTGTTCGACATGTCCTTCCGAAGCCATCCTTTTGAGGATATGAAGGAGGATCTGATCAGATTCAAGCCGGATACCGTGGGTATTTCCATCATGACGCCTCAGCTTGCTGATGCATGCAGAACAGCCGGGATCGTACGGGAAATGCTGCCCGAAGCTCTGATTATCGCAGGGGGACCCCATGCTACAGTTCTTCCAGATGATACTATCAGGAGAACCGGAGCAGATCTGGTTTACTCAGGCGAGGCTGAAAAGGCCTGGGCAGCTCTTCTGAATGGCATTGAACCCTCTGATATCCCGGGTATGACAATGATTAAGGAGGGGGAACTCCTTAGCGTTCCCGGTCTGATGTTGACAGAAGATCTGGATACTCTTCCGCTACCCGACAGGTCAGTATTCGATATGGAGAAGTACTTCGCTTCATGGTACTCTATGGACAGAGTTGATCCCCGTCTCAGGGGAACATCCATAATGGCAACCAGGGGGTGCCCTTTCAAGTGTACTTTCTGCCAGCCAACTCTTAGTGAGATATTCGGGAAGAGAATACGGAAACGTTCCCCCGGGGCAATTGTCGGGGAACTGGAATCGCTTATAGAGAATTACGGTATCACAGCTTTCATGTTTGAAGATTCAACTTTCATAATTGATGCAGAATGGGTTAGAAGCATCTGTGAATTGATGATAGAAAGGGAACTGGGGCTTCGGTGGTGCTGCAATGTCAGGGCGGACCTTCTGACTGAGGATCTTCTCGATAGCATGATAAAAGCGGGACTCTCCAAGATAAACATGGGCGTGGAATCTGCGTCCCAGAGGGTACTTGATGAGATCTATGAAAAGGGGATTACAGTTGATGGAGTAAGAAGAGCCCTCCGCTTGGCGAAGGAGAGAGGCGTTTACGTTCAGGGCTACTTCATGCTGGGAGCTCCAGGTGAAACACATGAGGAGATGAAACAGACTATCCGTTTTGCCTCACGGGAACCTTTTGATGATGCCCTCTTCGATATAACAACTCCATTTCCACATACTGAACTCTGGGAAAGAACGAAGGAGTTCATCAGAAAGGATTACGAGGATTTCGACTGTTTTCACATATCGGTATACGAACTTGAGGGTTTTAAACCTGGTAAGATAGAGAGAATAAAGAAGAGAGCCTTCTGGAGGTTCTATCTGCATCCCACAAGAATACTCCAGACATTTAAAACGGTTCTTGGCCCCGGAAATCTTAAAAGGACATTGATCAAGGCCAGGAGGGTTTGATCTAGCAGGAGTGACTGGAGGAATTTTGAGCAGAGTACTACTTGTCAACCCACCTTCAGCAGTTGGTGTTTACGAGAAAAGTAAAATAAGAGTAGCAATAACAAGTGCCCCTTTCATTACCCTTGCCACGCTCGCGGGAGAGCTTCTAAGGGAGGGTCACCATGTCAGGATCGCTGACCTGATGGTTGAGGGGGATCCATTTAATACCTACAGGGGAATCCTTGAAGGGTTCCGACCGGAGTATGTCGGGATTACTTTTACAACACCTCTTTTTCATGAGGCTGCTGAGCTTGCGGGAATGGTTCATGAGCTCCTGCCGGAATCCACGACCATAGCCGGGGGAATACATGCCTCGACACTTCCACGGGAATCCCTGGAATCGGGTAACTTCGATCTTGTGGTACTGGGTGAAGGTGAAAAAACCATTGCGGACATATGCGCTGCTACAGATCCTCAGAATATCAAAGGTATTGCCTTCGGAAGGGGCGATGATTTTACGGTAACACCTGACAGGGAGCTTATTGCTGACCTGGACGATCTTCCGCTGCCGGCCTGGGAGCTTCACGACCTTTCGCGATACAGATCACCGCACATCGCCAGCAGAGACAATCCGGTCGGGTACATGGAAACGAACAGGGGCTGCAATCATCATTGCACATTCTGCAGCCAGAGAGTATTCGGCCATAGTATCAGATCGAAGTCCTCAAAAAGGGTCATCGATGAGATGTTCAGGATGCTTGCGTTGGGCTTCAAGGACATTCACATTAAAGACGACAATTTTACCGCTGATATAGAAATGGCCAAGGAGACCTGCAGATTGCTGATAGAAGAAAAATTCCCCGCCCCCTGGGCTCTTCCCACTGGTGTTAATGTTGCGGATGTTGACAGCGAGTTTTTCCGGCTGGCCAGGGAAGCCGGCTGTTATCAGATCTCTTTCGGTATCGAGAGCGGTGTACCCGAGATACTCAGCGGTGTTAACAAAAAGCAGTCCCTTGAGAAGATCAGGGAAGCTGTTGAAATGGCTCACGATGCCGGTCTTGAAACGGTAGGCTTTTTCATGATGGGGCTGCCCGGTGACACAGAAAAGACCATGAAACGGAGTATCCGTTTTGCGCAAAGCCTTCCCCTGACATACGCAAAGGCATCAATGACACTCCCATTTCCCTCTTCCGCTCTTTACCGGCAGATAAAGAATGATGGAAGAATCCTCTCTGAGGACTGGCGCAAGTACAACTTTCATTCCACATCGGAGGTATGGAAGCACGAAAATCTGGATTGGAGAACCATCCAGCATTACTACTCGCTCTTTCACAGAAAATTCTACTTCAGACCTTCCTACATCTGGGGAAGATTCTGGCGGGACATCAGAATGGGGCAACTTTGGGATGACATCAAAGCGGTCCTGGCGAACGACTGGTCGGGCTGATTAAATAGGGACGGAGGCTTTTTAAACGCAAATGGTGAATAAAACATACCAATGCTCATTAATAGATACACATTATTAGCGTCTCGTGAATAAAATGCCTCCGTCCCTATTTATTAGTAGCTTGCAGAGCCAGTTCGGCGAGGTATCCATTGTTTTCTTTAATACTACATCAGGTCCAACTGTAAAAAGGATTTTCCTCAGCAGCGAAAATACATCCGGGTCAATCCTTGCATTCAGATCATTCCCTGAAATTCACGATGGATCAACTGAATCAATCAGAATACTCGCAGGAGAAATCAGGAAATTGTTCTCAGGAGGAATACCGGAGTTCAATATCCGTATTCTCGATTTCAGTGTTTGCTCGGGTTTTCAGCGAAAAGTGCTTATGGAGGAGAGAAAAATCCCCAGGGGAGATGTCCGAAGTTACGGCTGGCTTGCCCTCAGGATAGGGGAGTCCGGCGCAGCAAGGGCTGTTGGCAACGCACTGGCCACCAATCCATTTCCATTGATTATTCCATGCCACAGGGCAATCAGGTCAGATGGCACTATTGGCGGCTTTCAGGGAGGTACTGCTATGAAACGCGACCTCCTTGAGATGGAGGGGATAACCTTTAATCACTCAGGCAGAGTGCAGACTTAATCTCTTCCGGTATGTTCAGTGCTGGCTATCTGCGAATGAGACATTATAAAAAGTCTCATTATCAGAAGAATCCTGTAAAACGCATTGACATGGAAAGTGAGACAAATAATATTTCTTATTGAAATTATAGGAATTATCTTACATATGGAGGTGGGACATGTATTTGCATCATAGAATCTGATTAACAGTCATGAACTCCGTGAGAGTTCCAGAATAACAATACGCAGCTAGTTGCTGTTCCTTCAAATGAACTGACTCCCTGTTAATTCACAGCAGCCATGCTGTGTAACAGTGGAGGAGGTACAGATATGCTGCAGTTATCCGCAGCTTTCATAAAACCGACTGAGTAGAGCCACAAAAAATTGCCTGACATGAAATCGCAATAAATTCAAAATTACTTAATCGGGAGATCATAATGAAAATTTATATTACAATATTGATATTAATAATATCATGTATGACATTCGCTGCAGAAAGGGTCGTTCTTCTTGAGGATTTCACAAATTGCGGATGTGGTCCATGCTGGAGCTTCGAACCTACTCTGAATGCTTTCATAAGCAGCCATTCCGGCGACCTTGCCGTTGTTCGGCCACATGTATCATGGCCGTCGTCCTCCGATCCCATTTATCAGGCAAATCCGGGTGAGCAGAACTATCGCAGGAGTATTTACGGAGTAAATTTGGTTCCCTGGATTCAGTTTGATGGAACCATAAAGGCTACTTTAAGTTCCGGCGGACTGATCAGTGCTTTCAACTCCAGAATGGCCGTTCCATGTTATCTGGAGATCCAGGTGGAGAACTACGTGAGCTTCGGGACAGGTACAATAGAGATCACCATGATCGCTGAGGAGGATCTTGGTGATACGAACCTGAAGGTTCATGCGATCATAGTTGAGAGCGGGATACCCGGCACAGGGTACTTTGCCAGTTCAACTTTCGAGCAGGCTTTCAGAGAGGAACTTTTCGGCAGCAGCGGGCAAGATGTAGTTTTTGGACCATCGTATCCTGACACTGTTGTTGTGAATGTGGATTATGACACAGGTATCTGGGTGTTCAGTAATCTTCACCTGGCAGTGTTCGTGCAGAATCACAGTTCTTCCGGTACAGAAGTACATAACGCCTGGTACGATTATCTTGGAGCTGTAACAGGTGTAGAAGGACAGGAATATGAAGAATTGAATGGTGATGAGCTGGTAGTACAGGTCAGTCCTAATCCCTCAAACGGAAGAATTTCCATTACAACTGGAAAGCTTAATGAGGGAACTGCTGTTCTTGCTATTTACGATACCAGCGGTAGATGTATCACAAACATGACTGTTCGGGATGACGAAGTATCCCGGTTTGAAATAGATGAAACCGGAGTGTACTTCGCAAGAATAACCTCAGGAGGACAGATAGGCACCTCCAGAATTGTGGTTATCAGATAGAACGGCCAATGGTGACTGAAATCCGTGAATTGGAGGATAGACTGAATTATGTACAAGCAATTCATATTGTTCTTCATGCTGGCATTTAATGCCGGTGGAGGCAGTATTGAGATCGGCACTGATGAGTTCTTTTCGAACAATCCCTTCTGTGCCAGTTGCGCAGACGATATGAGATACCAGACCCTCTACCTTGAGAGTGAAATAGGAAATTCTATCGAAATACAGTCAATATCACTTATGAGGACACCGGCGGGAGGTACCAGCGTCACACTGGATACACTTGCCATATACATCGGATACTCGAAGGGCGGTGAGCTCGGGACTAATTTTGATGGCAATTACCAACCAGGAACGAAACAGCTGGTATTCTGGGAAGAAAATTGTACCATCAATGCGCCTGAGCCTATCCAGTGGTTCTCTATAGATCTTGAAAACCCGTTCAACTACAATGGCATCGGCAACCTCATCATAGAGTATACATGGCCTGATGGTCACGATGAGGTCTTCAACTATAACTGGACAGGAACATTAAAGAGATCTTTGACAGGCGGATGGGCATCCTCTACCGGTTTCACGACCCAGGATTGTCCCCACATTCTGCTTTCAGGTAACCTGAGCCTCCAGAGTGAGACATTCGGCTTCATAAAAAGCCTTTTCGGCAGGGAGTAGAATCAGTATACGGTAGAGCAGCGCCAGTGGAGCTAAACTCCACTGGCGCTTCGTAATAAACCGAATCTGATTTGAATATACCGATATTCTAGTATGTTTCAGGCTTCCATTTCTATCGATGTACAAAGATGCTGAAAGGTCAAAATAATGTATACTGAACATTTTCAGGAGATATTGGTATCCAAACTTGAAAAGGCCGAGAAGAGCGGTATGCTCAAGAGGGAAAGAGTTATTACATCCAGACAGGGAACCAGAGTAGAGGTTGAGCATTCCGGGGAAGTACTCAATTTCTGCGCAAACAACTACCTGGGGTTTTCAGGTGATCAGAGGCTTGTTGAAAGGGCCTGCGAGATACTCGAAGCAAGGGGCTTCGGCCTGTCATCGGTCCGTTTCATATGTGGTACTCAGGATATTCATAAGGAACTTGAGAAGAAAATCTCTGATTTTCTTCTCAAGGACGACACAATACTGTATTCCAGTTGCTTCGATGCCAATGGGGGGCTTTTTGAGCCTCTGCTGACTGATGCTGATGCAATTATTTCCGATCAGCTGAACCATGCTTCTATTATCGATGGCTTAAGACTATGCAAGGCGAAAAGATATCGATACAGCCATGTTGACCTGGAGGATCTTGAAGCCGTACTGATCCATGCACGCAGCGCAAGGATCAAGGCTATCGTGACCGACGGAGTTTTCTCAATGGATGGAGAAATAGCTCCACTCCCTGGAATTTGCGATCTTGCAGAGAAATACGGAGCGCTGCTTATTGTTGATGACTCCCATGCAACGGGTTTCATTGGAGAGAATGGCAGAGGAACTCTTGAATATCACGGAGTATCCGAGAGAGTGGATATTGTAACGTCAACTTTCGGAAAAGCCCTTGGAGGTGCTTCAGGAGGGTTCACTACAGGGCCGGCGGAAGTTATCGAGATGCTCAGACAGCGATCCAGGCCATACCTGTTCTCGAACACACTCGCTCCGGTAGTTGCTGGAACGACAATTGCCGTTATTGACCTTATAGAGAAATCCAGTGATGAAAGGGACAGGCTCAGGGATAATCAGAGACGCTTCAGAAGGAAAATGACTGAAGCCGGATTCAGGATCATCAAGGGTGATCATCCTATCGTACCTGTCCTTTTTGGTCATCTGCCGGACGATGCAGCACTCGCGCAGAGATTCGCCGATGAACTTCTCAAGAAAGGCATTTATGCCATAGGATTCTTCTATCCAGTAGTTCCCCGTGGGGAGTCAAGGATAAGGATTCAGATTTCGGCAGCTCATACAACCCAGCAGGTGGATATCTGCGTTGAAGTGTTCAAAGATGTTGGTAAAATACTTGGAGTGCTCTAAGTTAAGTTTTGGTCCCACTTGACACAGGTATACTGAATTTATCAGATACCCATTATGAGTACAAAATCCATTAACGAATCATTATTCGGAATGATAAGACGGCAGCTTCTTTGCCTTTTCTTTCTAAATCCGGGAAGATCGTACTTCCTCCTTGAACTGGTGGATATTCTCCGTACAGGAAGGGGAGGTGTGCAAAGGGAGCTTGCCAACCTTGTTGATTCAGGGATTATTGTCAGAGAAAAATCAGGCATGAAGGTTCTTTTCAGTCTGTCGGAAGACTGTCCTGTTACTGATGAGATTCAGAGACTACTTGGTAAGCTGATTGATTATGTCGAAATGCTATCCCTCGTAATCAGGGATTGTGAGGCAGCAATCAAGACCGCTGTGATCTCCTCAGAGGAAAAAGGAGAGGGCTCATTATCCCCGAAACTCCTTGTCTCATTCGATGGAGACTCTGAAACATTCTGCAGCGAAATCGAAAGAATAGAACTACTGACTGGAATTGAGATCACACTTTTTGCAGTTCGTCCTCATGAGCTTAAAGAATACATCAGAAATAATCCTGAAGCGAAGTGGATATCGGAAGGATCCTGGAAACTTCTTGCTGGAACAGCAGAGGATCTTATCCCTGACGATTCTGCCCGGGAATCCGAAATAAGAGAACCGGACCTGTTTTCAGGAACCGGCTTCAACTGTTAACGGACCAGGGTATTGACCTTTATAAGAGACAGGCAGTTCTATAGATTCTCAGCCTACGGATTTCTAAAGAATCTGCGCTTTTTCGAACCATTCATCATTCTGTATTTCAGAGAGATTGGATTTTCTTTCCTGGAAATCGGTATACTCTTCGCTATTAGAGAGATATCGACAGTATTACTTGAAGTACCCACTGGTTTCGTGGCGGATATCGGAGGAAGAAAGACCTCGATGGTATTCTCCATGGCCGCATACGTAGTCAGCTTCCTGACTTTCTTCTTCTTCCCGTCCTATATAGCCGCAGCTGGTGCTATGATCCTGTTCGCATGCGGCGAAGCCTTCAGGACGGGTACTCACAAAGCCATGATCCTTGAATACCTCAGGCTTACAGGCCAGGAGGAGTGGAAACCGGATTATTATGGTGCCACAAGAGCTGCTTCTAAGCTGGGCTCGGCGATAAACGCCCTGATAGCAGCCACCCTGGTTCTTATATCCGGAAGCTACAGGTACATTTTCCTTGCTGCAGCTCTTCCGTGTGTAATCAATATGATCAACCTGGCCTCATACCCCGGAACTCTCAATGGAACGGATGTTGGAAGTCACCGCACAAGTCCCGGTATCAAGGATACTCTTAAGTATTTTGTATCAATATTCAGGGACCCTGACACTCGTCTCAGTATTATGAACTCCGCTGTTTTTGACGGATTTTTCAAGGTTCTCAAGGAATACCTTCAGCCGGTTCTGAAAGCGATGGCTATTGGGCTGCCGCTGTTAACCGCGCTGAGCGCTGACAGGAGAACTGCAATTGTAGTAGGTATTGTCTATTTTGTTCTATTTCTTGCGGCAAGTACCGCATCTCGATGTTCCGGGAAATTCAGCAGGCGGATAAAGGGTGTTGTAAAGTCCATCAATATCACATGGATTATCGGTTTCACCGCGCTGATAATTGCCGGTATTTTTCAGGAACTGTCATTGTATGTGGTTGTAATAGTGGCATATCTTGTTCTATTCACACTTCAGAATTTAAGGAGACCCCTCTGTGTTACCTATATCAGCGATAAGGTTCCTCACATGGTTATGGCTTCAGGACTTTCTGTAGAATCGCTCATTAAAACGCTATTTATGGCGATTCTCGCTCCTGTGTGCGGTTACGTAGCTGATCTGGCTGGTGTGGGAATTACCGTAGCATCCGCCGGGTTGTTGATGGGGCTTCTGTATGTACCGTTGAGACTTAGAAAACAAGTGGAGGAGTCAGCTTCCGTTCTCTGATCTCTCTGGCAGTTCTTCATCGACTCTCCGCTTAATCACAAGAATGGTGCTGCCGAGGCAAGCGCCGAATGTGGCCACTTCCCATCCATCTTTCTGTTTTTCAGCAATGATATCGGAAACTTTGCCTTTGAGACTCCAGAATATCTGGATAATCTCATGTTCGTATCTATAACCGTTATTGACAAGGATAAGCATATTCGTGCCGGAGATATCTCCTAGAGCAACTACGTTCCAGTTCATTTTTTCGCTGTTTTCAATAGTCTTTTTCATGGCTGCGGCACTTTTCCATGAAGCAGGAATCAACATGTGCTTCAAGATTCATCCCCTTTCATTGGTTATCAATTGGGAATCCAGATATTATCGACCAGGATTGTTTCAGAATTCCCCCTCTCAGTTACATAAATAGTACCTTCAGGAAAGATAAGCAATAGCAATGCAACTACCTGATATAGCCGAGATCATGCAGTGCTCTTTCCACTTTCTGCACAAAGGGAACAGTCAATGGATGACCTTTGGGAGGAAGGGACCAGTAGTAATAAAGCTGGTCAATTGTCTCCCTGTTGGGAACCAGAGGATTGAGTTCAAAGGGATCATTATTCAGGTCATAGAGGACCGGGGGTAATTCTTGCGGGTTTCCTATTACGATCATGTTTTCAAGCCTTACAGCTGCAATATCCGGAGTTGTCCAAATGAGGTTGCTTGATGGTATGTACCTCGCGGTTCTGGTTGAATTGACGCTTAGTATATTTCTTCCGTCGGTCCATATGGGAATATCCATGTTTGCTATACCCAGTACCGTGGGCAGAATGTCCATCTGGGCAACCAGTTCATCGTTCACACCAACAGGTATACCGGGACCTGAGATAATTAGTGGTACATCAAGTAATTCCTGGTAGAGTGTATGTCCATGCCCCATGCCGTCATGCTCCATAAATTCCTCACCATGATCTCCAACGATGATGAATACTGTATTCTCAAGTGTGCCCCTGGTCTTTATTTCAGATATCAGCCGGCCAATCTGGTTGTCCGTGAAAGCGAGTTCAGAGTCGTAAAGACCAAGCATAATCTCAAGCTGGGCAGAGTCCATTCCAACAAGACCCTGGTTCAGGTCCTGTACATCGTTCCTGTCACCCCAGAATTCGTTAAAAAGAGTATCAGATTTGGGATCGGAATAAAGAGTATCCCATGGGTGCGGGGGAGAGTAGGGAAGGTGCGGGTCGAAGAAATGAATAGCCGCGAAGAGAGGTTTGGATGGATCTCTATTTGCGTCGTACCATATAAGGTAATCGTTAACTGTATCCCGGGCGTTTCTGGAGCTTGCTTTGCCTGCCAGGCCCTGACAATCGAAATGATCAAAACCCTGATTGAAACCGAAGTCCTCACTCATTAAGATTACGTTGTAGAAGGCAGCAGTCTGATATCCCGCACCTCGTTTTATCAGCAGGGGAATGGTAGGAAGAGCAGCGTCAATGCCGTAGAAGGCGCCATTGAATACGCCTGCTCCGTGGGCATGCTGAGTAAGGCCTGTCATGATAGTCGCCATTGCGGGAAGAGTCCAGCTGCTCTGTCCCTGAACACGCGTCCAGATGGTTCCGCAGGAAGCAAGGCTGTCCAGCACAGGAGTTGTCTCCCTGTAATATCCATTTATAGATAGATGGTCAGCCCTTATATTATCAATAAGAATAAGGACTATGTCAGGATATCTGCTTGAAAAGCTTTCCCCTCCTCCGCATCCGGACAGATTGAGTACCGGGATAATCAGAATGAGTATAAGGATAAGTATCAGCTTTTTCATTGTTCCTGTTTCTCCCTATTCTTTTCAAAAGCTCTCCTGGTCGTTTTCAGGGCACACAGATGGCCACACATTGAGCATACATCACCGTCCGAAGGTAGGGCTTCATTTCTCTCCTTTCTCGCGGTAAGGGGATCCATTGCAAGTTTGTATTGTGTCTCCCAGTCGAAATTGCTTCTGGCTTCCGCCATAAGGTTATCCGATTCCATCGCCCCGTTAATCCCTTTAGCTATATCTGCGGCATGCGCCGCAATCCTTGCAGAGATTACACCTGTTTTTACATCGTCGACATTGGGAAGTCTCAGGTGTTCGGCAGGGGTCACGTAACAAAGGAAATCCGCACCGTACCATCCCGCCAGCGCACCGCCTATAGCGGAGGTTATGTGATCGTATCCCGGAGCGATATCCGTGACAATTGGGCCGAGAACGTAGAAGGGGGCATTGTTGCAGAGACTCTTCTGCATTCTGATATTCTCGGCAATTTTATCCAATTGAACGTGTCCAGGGCCTTCTATCATTACCTGAACTCCAGCATCATGGGAACGTTTCTGTAATTCACCAAGGGATATCAGTTCCTCAATCTGGGCCTGGTCAGAAGCGTCCGAAAGGCATCCCGGTCTCAGACCATCACCAAGTGAGAAGGTGACATCGTACGCATAAAGGATCTCAATCAATCTGTCAAAATGCTCGTATAGCGGGTTTTCCTTCCCTCTTTTTTCCATCCATTCCGCCATAAGAGAGCCACCTCTTGAGACTATTCCCAGCTTTCTTCCCTGTGTCTTGAGAAGCTGAAGAGCTCTCCTGGTAACGCCGCAGTGAAGTGTCAGATAATCTACGCCCATTTTGCAGTGATCCTCTACTGCGGAAAACATCTCCTCCACTGAGACATCACTTACATCCTTTTCCTCTCTCATTGCCTTACCGAACACCTGGTAGAGTGGGACTGTACCTATTGGCACAGGACTTCTTTCCAAGATTCTGCTCAATATTGATTTCCATTGCGAACCCGTTGACAGGTCCATCACTGTATGAGCACCGTAAGCTACAGCAACTTTCAGTTTCTCGAGTTCGACTTCCGTAGATTCCAGATCTTCAGAGCTTCCTATATTCGCGTTGATCTTGATTGTCATACCCTTGCCTATGGCTATGGGCTTGCGGATATCATGGGTGTTGTTGGCCGGTATAACTATTGTACCATCAGCCAGACCTTCAATCAGGCTGTTAATGCGAACTCCCTCGCATTCAGCTGTTCTGCTTACAATTTCAAGAGCTTTCCCGCTCTTTGCTGCTTCAATTATGGTTTTCATGCCCAAGTCTTCCGTTCTCCCTCCGCTGGTGCTAACCAGATCAGGTTCATAGGGTATGTTCTCAGCCTTGGAAAGGCACCCCCTCAATACAAAGTCCACTATCTATTCTTAACAGTTTCGTCTAAAAGTCAAGTGCGCATAAGGTAGATTTTTATTATTGTTCTGCTGGAGGTGAGAAATGACTGAGAAGAGCAGAGATGAAGATAAATTGGTTCCGGTCCTTGAAGCCAGGGATGAACTGGAAGCTATCACCATACAGGCATTTCTTGAAAGCCAGGGGATAGATTCGGCAATAAGAAGCAGGCAGATACCCATGTACGATGGAATCGCCAGGGTCTGGAACCCTGTCTGGGGATACGTTTTGGTAATGGAGGAAAACCACGATAAGGCCGAAGAACTCATCATGGAGTACCTGGATTCGTGCAGCAGCAGTGAAGGAATTGAAGAAGAGGAAGACTCCGGGGAGGATATGGATTTATGACAGTTCTGCTGCTTCTTAACAGCCTGTTTCTGAGTGTCAGTGGATGGTACACTGTTCCCGCACCTCCTGACTCTGCTGTATTCTCCGAAGAACTTGCTGAGGAGCATTCAGAAGTTCTGATCTTTATGGCCAGAAGCGGATGGAGCCCGGAGTGGCTTGATACAGCTATGCTGTCAGTTTCAATGCTGGAGCAATATCCTTCGGACTCAGCCTTGATCGCATGGGCGGCCTCGCTCATGGATGTTCCCTTCAGAACAGAGATAACACCAATGCTGAGAATAGAGATAACACCAGTGCTGATTGAATATGGTGATTCTTACATCATACCGGATATGGAATCTGTCGTTGATAATCCGCAGCTCCTGGAAGCATTTTTCAGGAGAATCCAGCATATCATAGCCGCTGGAGGAGAACCTGAAGAGCAGGAGAGAATTGTTGAAATAATAATCGATTCCTGGACTGATCTTCCGGCTGACACGAAGATATTATCCCTGGAAATCCTGGGAAAACTTGGGATCGACATTACAGGTGATATCCAGATCGCGGAAATGGAAAATGCAAGCATGAGGGCTGCTGCCAGGTATTGCAGCGAGCTTGGCAAAGAGTATGCATTCAATATTGAAGGTAACGAATCTCCCCTTGAAAGAATCTATTCAGCCGCCTGCAGTCCACCTGAAGAAGCCGCTGCGATGTTATATGACCCGTTGTGGGCTGTAAGATACAATGCGGTCACAACTTCTGATCCTGCTGTGTTGGAACCGGTTCTGGATGATTCCATTCCGTATGTTGCTCTTGCGGCGGCGATAGCAAGAAGGGATGCTGGATATTCCGATGGTACTGCAGCAATCAGGAAAATCGCTTTATTGGAAGGCCCTGTGGGAAATATGGCCGCAGAAGAATTAGGTACTGACGATATGATTCTTTTGATGGAACTCATGACCCATCGTGAGCCTGGAAGGAGGAGCGCTGCGCAGACGGCCTGGCTAAGCGATTCACTACCTGTGGATTCACTTACGGAAGGAATGTGGCTTTCCGACCCTTACTGGCTGATTCCTGTTTCCTGGGCCTGGCACCTTCTGGATATCTCCGATTCGGTTCATGCCGAAAATGCTCTGCAGTATATACAGTCACGGCGTGCAAACTATGCCGATACTGTCATGATCGATGAATACACTGCTGTACTCCGAAGCCTTCTTGAAGATCCTCCGGAAGAGGAGAGTAATGAGTATTCCGGTTGGACTCAATATCATCTTCCATTTGATATCGAAACCGAGGTGCCGGATACGGTAATAATCAGGATGGACATCGGTGACCTCTTGATAGATTTATGGGTTGATACAGCTCCGATTGCCTGCAGCAACTTTCTGCACCTCGCGGAGAGCGGATTTTACGATGGAATAAGTTTTCATAGAGTGATTCCGGGTTTTGTTGCTCAGGCAGGCTGCCCCGAGGGAACAGGAACAGGTGGTCCCGGCTACAATCTCCCCAATGAAAGAAGCTTAATGCATTTCGGCAGGGGGGTGCTGGGTATGGCGGACGCCGGTCTCAATACTGCAGGCAGCCAGTTCTTCGTAATGCTCGATGACCACGGAAGACTGGATGGAAGGTATACCGTATTCGGCTGCGTTATCAACACTGAATCACTTGATGAAATCACAGTTGGTACAATTATTAATGAAGTGGTTTTCAGCGGCGAATGAACACTTGCCTCTCCGAAAGGATGACATGACCCGAATGATTAACAGAATCCTTGTTACAGGTGCCCTTGGTCAGATAGGTTCCGAACTTACCGCCGAACTTCGAAAAAGATATGGCAGGGACAATGTAGTCGCGTCGGATATTAAATTCGACGAGAGCAGTCCCGTTGTAAATGCAGGTCCTTGGGCATTGCTTGATGTTACAGACGCAGAAGCCGTTGAAAAGAGGATAATTGATAACAGGATCGACTCGATATTTCACATGGCCGCAATACTCTCGGCCACCGGGGAGGAAAATCCCCAGCTCTGCTGGAAAGTCAACATGGATGGAACCATGAACATCCTTGAGGCGGCCAGGAAGAACGACCTGTCAAGGGTGATAATACCCAGCTCCATAGCTGCCTTCGGCCCTGAGACTCCAAGGGAAAACACACCCCAGGAGACGATACTGAGGCCCAAGACCATGTACGGGGTAACCAAGGTTTCGGGGGAACTGCTCTGCGATTATTATGTTCGAAAATTCAATCTTGATGTAAGAGGTCTGCGCTATCCGGGGATAATCTCCTCGGAAACCCCTCCAGGAGGGGGAACCACCGATTACGCAGTAGATATCTATTACAAAGCTATTGAAGAGGGAAGGTACACCTGTTTCGTTAAAAAGGATACGATGCTGCCGATGATGTATATGCCGGACTGCATCAAGGCCACTCTGGATCTTGCTGAAGCCGATTTTAACGATCTTGTTCATTACAGTGATTTCAACGTAGGAGCGCTTTCGGTAAGCGCCGGAGATATTACCGAAAGCATAAGGAAGCATATACCGGATTTCGAGGTTGATTACGTACCTGATCACCGCCAGGCGATAGCCGATACCTGGCCAATGGGAGTGGACGATTCTGCTGCCCGAGAGGAATGGGGCTGGGAACCTGACTGGGATCTGGATGCAATGACCGCGGATATGCTGGAGAAGCTCAGGGCAAAACTCTTATAAAGAGTTAAAGCGGACGCGCAAGAATTACTACATCGCAGGTTTCGCAGTATTCACCCGTTTCTTCAGCCCTGGAGTTCAGGTATATGATATACCTTCCTACCGGAAGCCGTCCGCCATTCTCACTGGTTCCGTTCCAGGTAACGATCTTCGATAAACCACACATTTCCCTGTTCAGAAGCTGCAGCAGAAGCCTGCCCTGAACGTTGTAAATCTCCAGTGTAACTTCATTCTCAGAGTGCTGGAAGTTCATCTCTATAGTAAGAACATCGTCACGGCCGTTTCCATCAGGGGAGAAGGGGTCGGGGTAGTAATCCAGGAATTTTCCCGAGCCTCCCCCTTCTGCCGCAGAGCAGCTGTTTTCTCTGCCTGGTGTGCCTCCGCTAGTGCAGCTGCTCCAGCTTGAGGCTTCATATCCGCTGAAATCCTGGCTAATTTTCTCGAGGCTCACCCCCGAAGAACCGCCCCAGTCGTCATCGTATGGCACATAATCCATTACGTAAAATGAAGAATCCCGTAACAT
Source organism: Candidatus Aegiribacteria sp. (assembly GCA_030613065.1). Classification (GTDB taxonomy): domain Bacteria; phylum Fermentibacterota; class Fermentibacteria; order Fermentibacterales; family JCC-6; genus Aegiribacteria. The sequence continues at coordinate 47,879 of JAUWMQ010000004.1, forward strand.
GAGAATATCCGCCCACTCCTCTCCCTGTTGGGTACTGTTGTTCAGTACAGGCCAGCCACCTGGCTGCAGAACGGGGCATTGAACAGCAGGCCAGATCGTCCTGAAAAGGGAGGAATCGGAAACCAGAACAGCGAAACTGTCCGGCTGTATTGTCATACTGTCGCTGCAGAAAACAAAACGGTCTCTTGAATCCTCGAAGGTCCAGCCGAAAAGCTGCACAGGATCTGCAGATCTGTTCAGGATTTCCACCCATTCCGGGTTGCCCTGGGAGGGGCTGTACATAATTTCGTTAATAACTACCGGACCTGGTTCGTTCCATACGCACGATGTGGAATCATCGGCTGGGAAGGTATCATCCTGGCAGACAGCCACTGCGAAAAGAAGCATGTCACCGCTGCAGGAATTCCACCCGCAGTCAGCAAGAATCGTATCTCCAGGGGTTACTATACCGCAAATGTAGCTGTCTATCAGTTCTCCTGTCGATGGTGTACCGCTTTCATCAACATCTGCGTAGAAATAAACAGTCATACCGCCAACGGGAATAGTATCCGTTCCTGAATTGGCGAATTCCGCAAGTAAATAAATAGTCTCGTTTCCGGGGCCCATGGGGGGTATGCATTCCATATATTCGGCGTACGCGTTTACTCCTTCAATGAAATAAGGGGGAGGAGCGCCGGGTGAAGGCCCTTCAGCGGAAGCGAACCAGTTCTCTTCACAATCCGGTTCTTCAGGCTGCTTCCGCTGAACGCTGTTGTCTTCCCCGGGGTCAAAGGGAATTCCATCAAGTCCATCGTCATCCCGCATAAGTGGATCATCATAATCGAGGGGGGTTCCGTATGTGGACATTACATCGCAGGATGCTGTGCCATACGCTGGATAAAGGGTGATGGGAGCCGTCTGGGAAAGCCCATCACCAAGAGGAGTGGTTCCGGTCCTGAGAATCAGAGTTCCGGGGTTGAAATCGTAGGGTTGGCTGCCATTGGTATATTCACGATCAAGAATTACTCCGTAACAGCCAGGTAGCAGGTAGTTTGATTGAACTGCATCTGGGTCCTGGAGAATCCCGTACTCATCGATCCAGGGAATCATCTCATCAAGAGCATCACCATCGGTAAAACTGCATTCTGAGATATCAAAAACACCTGGCCCCGGATAGTAGATCTCGATAAATTCGTCGTTATCCTCCAGAGAGGGATTGCATAGAACTTCCGTTACCACAAGGGGGATACCTTCTCCGGACCTGAAGCTTTCAAGCAGGACGTCGTTCTCCGGTACCATATCTCCTTCAAGATGAACCCCTGCAGCTGCAAGGTAGTACCCGGTTTCAGGGGCACTGACCGTCACTGTGATGGTATCGGCTTGCCCGGGGTAGAGAGAATCAGCTGTTTCGATGCAGCATATTTCATCGGGCTGTGGAAGTGAATCTGCGTTGGAATCAATGAAGATGGTCACTTCAAGCTCGTATGCTGTGGCTGTACCCCGGTTCGACACTACCGATGCTATCTGCAGGGGTTGCCCCGGTTGGGACTGCGAAGGGGTTAGTATGAGTGAATCGACTGCTGCGTCTGAAGTGTCGGTGAATACTGCCGGGCACCCCGGTGTTCCCCCCTCGGGTGAAACAACCCAGCAGTATTCCTCATCCGGATAGTCTGAGGATTTTCGTTCAACGCTATAATACTCTCCTGGATCATAGGGTATACCGTCAAGTCCGTCATCATCGCATAGAAGAGGGTCATCGTATTGAAGAGGAGTTCCATAGGTTGAAAGTACATTAACCTGAGCGGTACCCAGCATGCTGTAAAAGGTTACAGGATCGCTGCCTGTGAGCCCGTTGCCTATGGTTGTATTCTCAACTGTAAATACGAATGTGGATTCGGCAAGGTCGTACTCCTGCATACTTCCGGCGTATTCCGGGTCCATAATAAGCCCATAGTATCCCGCCGGTATAGAGCTGGCGTAAATTGCATCGGGGTCGATGAGAAGAGTCTCGTACCATTCACAGACGTAATCAAGTGCATCTCCGTCTGTAAAGGAGCATCCGCAGACAGAGAAAATTCCGGGACCGGGGTAGTAGATCTCGATGAATTCACCCGAGTCCTCATCAAGTGGATTGCACAGAACCTCCGTAATCACCGGGTTAACTCCACCTCCAACTGCAAGAACAGATGATGCAAAGTCGTCATCAGGATATTCATCCTCCGGTACATCAGCAACAGCGGAGGGGAGGAACCAGCCCTGCTCAAGCGATATGAAAGCAGTAAAAGTTTCAGTATATCCAGGCTGAAGAACCGTTGCTGAGAATTCCGCGAGGATTTCATCTGGTGATGCGCTGGAATCGCCCTGACTATCAAGGAATAGAAGAAGTGTACCTGAGGGTGGAACGGTGTTTCCAGTGCATGTGAAGTTAGCCATGATCTGGAACAGCTCACCCGGTACTGGCTCTGATGGAACCGTCCATACGCTGTCGCATGAGATGTTGAGAGTATCGGGAGGCGCTTCAGCATGGGAGCCGGGGGATCCGCCTTCAGGACCCGCTGACCAGAAGGTTTCAAGGTCAGGCGAGGTCCAGGGGAAACGTTCTACAGTTCTACCCTCCCCGGGATCGAAGGGTATACCGTCAAGGCCGTCATCGTCGCGGTTCTGCCATATATCAGAAGGTACGGGTGTTCCGTAAGTACTTACAGCATTACTGTCAGCGGTTCCACCCGGATTGAACAGTGTGAGGGGATCCGATGAAGCAGCAAGGCCGTTACATATGGAATGGTCTCCGGTTGTGAGTATCAATGTACCGGCAGGTATGTCATAGACCGGAGCGTCTGGATAATCCAGCTCGAAGACCAGGGCGAAGCCGAAAGGCGGTATCGTATCGGTTCCCAGAATCATTCCCGCGTGCGGGAAAAGCCCGTGAACTCCCTCATCCCATGGCAGAAGTTCATCAAGTGCATCTCCATCTGTAATTGTATAGCCTCCGAGACAGAAGGGTACCGAAGAGGGATTGTAAATCTCTACGAATTCCCCGGAAATTTCGAGGAGCGGGTCAGGAGCGATTTCAGTTATCACAAGAGGTTGTGAAACCAGTACGAACTGCAGGATAGAGTAAAATATCATATCTCTTTGAGTTTATCCGTAAGTATCCGGATCTGTCAAGCTCAGGGCAGAATTTCAAACCCCAGCAGACCGGGGAGGGATACACTGAAGTGTGCAGGTAAGGGGCTTAATGTAATTCATGGAAGGCATGGCATCCTGCAATGAGAAGAGACTGCAGGGAATGAAAAGTGCTCGCCAGGGGGATTAACGGCTACGAAGATTGTTTAATAGCGAAATACTGCTGTAAGTACTGAAGAATTCCTTTTCACAAGCAACAATGCGCTCCGAATCAAGCAGGGCTTGGTAATCGGAGTCCCATTTCATTGCACCAGATTAACTCTCGCCTTTCCTGCCAGGGCGACTCCGATATCACATATCCCACATTCAGGATAAGAACCGTCGCCGGAGAGGGAGACTCTCTTCTGTTTCCAGAAAATCAAGGGGATCTTCAGCCCTTGATACAGATGTGTACTGGTATTCCTTTCAGTGCAAATAAGTATCCTGCTAAAGACATTTCTCTATGGAAATATTCTGTAACTCATTATCGAATACGATGACAAAATTCAAAGGTGTATTTGCTGGGCATTCAATAGTAAATAACCCTGTCTCCTGATATCTGAATCTCTGATTGGATGATACTGGTAATTGTTTTGCATAACTATTGTATACAAGAATGTCTTTCGGAGGATAGAGGGAAAATTCCGAATTGTACTCAACCTGAAGCGACTGTGGATCAGTACGCTTTGTTTTAACTATCTTGAAGAATTCTGTTTCATCGGTAGAACTTATATCGCTAAGGTTTTCTGCCCAATTCTCTAGAAGATTTTGGAATGCTATTCCAAATTTCTCTATAATTATGTTGTTGAAATTCTTATCACAAGAAGAATTTCTGAAAAGTTTAACCAGAGTATCGTTCCCGTATTGTTCTTCAAGATATATTACAAAAGACAAAGCTGATTGGTAGAGTGGGTAGTATCTCATGTGGAAAACTGTGGCATCCCAATCATTTACCTTATCTCCAAGATAACTTAATCCAGCAACTGTCACTGCTCTCGCACATGTGTTGGCATGAGCGCGTTTCCGATCAAACGCATTGGCTGCTCGAAATCCGCAGAGCTGGGCAAAGCCCTCATCAAAGAACTTCCTTATCCCGAATTCTTCCGGGCATACTCTAAATCCAAGAGTATTTCTGAGGTACAAGTGTGTTATCTCATGTACGATAGCATGGATGACAATTTCACAGTCGTGTGGCCTCTTCCTGTAATGACCAACTTTTAAATAGACATCGTTCAGATTACCATTAAACGGTGATGGACCAGATCCATCCATGAAGAAGAAAGTTGTTTGTGTCTGGATATCTGGGAAATTAACTGCCAACCAGTCAGTTACTGTTTCGATATTCAATAAGAAGTACTCAGAAAGATCTCGAACTCGAGAATCGATTACAACTCGGAAATGTCTACCGGAATACTCGAAGCCTGAAGGTTGGAAATCTCCGATAGCGAAGCGTCGTTGTGAATTGAGATCTGGATTGCTCTGAAGATATTCCTCGAGTTCTCTTGCCCTTTGATATTGGCCGTTGTGTAGATAGAGCATTATCAAGATCCTGGCATAGAATAGTTTACGCTCTGCTTTTTTAGTATTACTTATCCTGTTCTCAGCAAGAGTGCAGAACAGCTTCATTGTTGCTGGTGAATAAGCCAGTCTCTTTAGAAATCTATCTTTTCTTGAAGCTAAGCTGATCCGATTCCTCCGTCATTATAATGTGTATGTGAATTCCATATCCGAATCTTCAACTCCATAAATATAGACTAATTGAGTCGGCTATATCGTGTCAAGTCAATAAAATCGGTATTGTGTGTTTTGAGTTTGTGTATATGCGTTTGAATTACATGGTTTTCAGGAATCTGTTTATCAGGATATCCTGCTGTATTTTTTGGTTCAGTTGCTGATGGCGCTGTTAAGGATCGTTTCGGCGATCGATTCGAGTCCTGCTGTGTGCCAGCCCAGGGAGGAGGCTGTTAGAGGTAATTCGAGAGTGGCACTTTCATTGTTCGGCATGTTGATGGTTATGAAGGCCATGGCCGTGCTTTCAGCTGACTGGATGCTGTCAATAGCTATTGAACTGCTGTTGATAGTCTGATAATGTCCGGGGGATGAGATCAGCATTTCAAGCACAGCTGTGCTGTTCCAGAAATTGATCTCATTGGGAGCGGCTTCAAGGCGGAAAGAGGCGAAGAGTTCTCCCAGTTCTGCCGGGGTCAGTGTTTTCATTGTTTCGAGGTATTCTCCGCACATCTGAAGGATGTTTTCTGAGCAGGCAGGGCTGAGAGTACTCAGGAAAGTGGAGGGGGAACCATCCTGAATGGCGCTCCAGGTATCCAGTATTGCCTCTTCGGGTGTATTTGCGCTAAGCATCGCCAGTACCAGAATGATTCCCCGCAGCATGATCTACTGAACTATTTCGTAGGTTGCGGATACTTCGACGGATATTGAGAATGCACCAGGTGTAACCGGTGGTGATTCCGCGTAGTATCCAAGTCCGCCGCCGTAGTTGTCGTAGGCCCCGTAGGAGGTGGGGGAATAGTTTGTCCATTCGCTGATGCCTGTAATTCTGCCAAGGGTTACTCCGAAATTGTCCGCAAGCTGCTCGGCCTTGTCCCTTGCACCCTCAGCGGCTCTGCTTCTGGCTTCTTCGAAGAGAGCTTCTGTGTCCTCAACATAGAAGGATACTCCGTTGATGGAGTTGGCGCCTGCGCTCACTACAGCTGCGAGTATACCGCCTACGGAGCTTATATCCCGGATTTCCGCCTTTACGTAGTGGGTAACTACATATTCCATTTCACCGGTGTAGTCGTATTCGTAATCGTCCCATACTTCCTGAACCCAGAGGCTGTAGCTGGTGGTCTGCATGTCTGCACCCGCTACACCTTCCCTGCGGGCAGCGGCCATTGCAGCTTCTACCAGCTGTGCAGCATCGTTAACGGCAAGATCGGGTTTTGATCTTGTAATGCTTACTCCGAACACTACCGAAGCTACGTCAGGTTCCGCACTTGCAGAGCCGGTTGCTGTGGAGCTTATCGTTGCAGGATATTCCCATGAATCCTGTCCTGTTGCAATACCGGTCATCGCAAGGATGACCAGAAGCATAATGATTCCGGTTCTTTTCATGTCTTATTCCTTTCATTTCAGGTTGCATACCTGTTCGTGCTTCTTATAGAATCAGAGGTGAGAAGTTATTCCCCTATTATTTTCACCATGACACGTTTCCGCCGCCTGCCATCGAACTCACCGTAGAATATCTGTTCCCAGGGGCCAAGGTCCAGCTTTCCATCGGTAACGGCTACAACTACTTCCCTTCCCATAATCTGCCGCTTGTGATGGGCATCTCCGTTGTCTTCACCCGTTCTGTTATGTCTGTATCGAGAAACTGGCTCATGTGGTGCAAGCTGTTCGAGCCATTCATCGTAATCCTGAATTAGACCAGGTTCATCGTCATTTATGTAAACACTTGCAGTAATATGCATTGCATTTACAAGGCAGAGACCTTCTTTTATACCGCTTACTCGCAATTCCTTGTCAACGGCCGGTGTGATATTGATATAACCTCTCCGATTCGGAGTGTTGAACCAGAGGTATTCTCTGTGTGATTTCATATCTGCTCCCAGTAAGGTAAAACCTCGTTTTCACCAAGTATATCCTTTTCTAACATCACAAGTTCCCATTCGGGGTTGTACATGAGCTTCTCTGCTTCACCCAGTACCCTTTTTACTCCGGCCTCAGTACCTGAAATGAAAACAGCTGCCAGCCATGCACGCTGAATCAGGTTAGAAGGGCCAACCTGAGCGACGGAGAATCCCATATTGTAAAGTCGGTCCTTCAGGGAACGGAGATGACCTCTTCTGTCCTTAAGGGTTCTGCAGCCCCTGAAGAAGAGCTCAGCCCTGATCATCCCAATGAAGTAGTCAATCTTTATATTCTCAATTGTAATCAACTCCAGCTTGTACCGTCACATTCCCTCCGACATAGATAAGAATTGTACTGATGTGAAGATAATACAAGGATGGATTGAAGTAATGCAGCCTTATTTGTTTTCAAGCTGGAGGAAGAGAGCGGCAAGAGGGGGTAGTGTAAGGCTTACGGAGTGCGGAAGACCATGCATACCGTAAGGCTTTGAATGGATTCTTCCGAGGTTTCCCTTGCCGGAACCACCGTAGATATCTGAGTCTGTATTAAGAAGTTCGGTGTATGTACCCTCTTGGGGTACTCCGACCAGATAATTCTCCCGCATGACCGGGGTCATGTTGAAAACGCATACAACGTGGCCGCCTTCACCAGAGTTTCTGAGGAACGAAACAACAGTTGCCTGTGTATCGCTGAAGTCTATCCATCTGAAACCTTCCGGACTACAGTCGAGTTTGTGAAATGCGGGGTTGCGCATGATTATCGTATTCAGATCGCTCACGAATGTTTTCAGCCTGGAATGCTCGTCGTACTGGATAAGATTCCAGTCAAGCTCCGTATCATGGTTCCATTCCTTCCACTGACCGAACTCGCTGCCCATGAAAAGGAGCTTTTTACCAGGATGTGCCCACTGGTAGGATAGAAGGAGCCTTAAATTTGCGAACTGCTGCCACCTGTCTCCGGGGCATTTGCTCAGGAGGGATGATTTACCGTGCACCACCTCATCGTGTGAAAAGGGAAGTACGAAATTCTCGCTGAAGGCGTAAAGGAGGGAAAAGGTCAGATTTTCAAGATGGTGCTTACGGTGAACTGGTTCCATCTGGAAGAAGGAAAGAGTATCGTGCATCCAGCCCATGTTCCATTTGAATGTGAATCCAAGGCCCCCATGTTCCACTGGAGTAGTGACACCTGGCCAGGCGGTACTCTCTTCAGCTATGGTCATGGTTCCCGGAAAATCCTTTGCAATTATGGAGTTAAGGGTTTTCATAAATTCTATGGCGCCATTGTTCTCCCTGCCTCCATATTCGTTCGGTATCCACTCACCATCTTCGCGTGAGTAGTCAAGGTAGAGCATTGAGGCTACTGCATCAACTCTTAGTCCGTCAATATGGTATTTATCCAGCCAGAACAGTCCGCGCGCTACAAGGAAGTTCCTGACTTCCTGTCTGTCGTAATTGAAAACAAGGGTCTTCCAGTCGGGATGGGTTCCTTTTCTGGGGTCTTCATGCTCGTAAAGGCATGTTCCGTCGAACCTGGCAAGACCGGTGGCATCCGAAGGGAAATGAGCGGGTGCCCAGTCCAGTATCACTCCAATATCAGCTTTGTGGCATCTATTCACGAATTGCTGGAAATGCTCCGGTTTTCCAAGACGGCTTGTTGGGGCGAAGTAACCTATGGTCTGATACCCCCAGGAGCCGTCGAATGGATGTTCCATTACAGGAAGCAGCTCTACGTGAGTAAATCCGAGCTTCTTTAAGTAAGGAATAAGATCATCCGCCAGTTCGTCCCAGGATGTGAAATCTCTCCAGTCCGGTGATCCCTTCCAGGAGGTGGCATGCATCTCGTATATGGACATGGGGGAGGTAAAGGGGTTCTGTCTGTCTCTATTTTTCATCCATGCGGAATCAGTCCACTCGAACGAATTGATATCGGCTACCACGGAGGCGGTTCTTGGGCGGAATTCAGCTGCCAGAGCCATCGGGTCTGATTTCTCGATGATTTCTCCGGCATTTGTTCG
>JAUWMQ010000060.1 GCA_030613065.1 Candidatus Aegiribacteria sp.
TAAAGCAAACTACCTTGCCAGGGAAGCTGCCAATGCGGCTCTTGGTTCAGCGGGTGAGTGTTTCATCATCAATTACGAAAATGCTCGTTTGATTTACCTTGGAAAAGAGAATCTTGCCGACCGCGTCGAAAGAATCTCCGAAACCAAAGGGGACCAGGCAGGCTTTGATATTCTATCATTCGATGAAACAGGGGAAGACAGATACATAGAAGTGAAGACAACGAAATATGGTAAGCAGACTCCTTTCTTCATATCAGCGAACGAACTGGATTTCTCTAAACAGAACAGCAAGATGTATCATCTGTACAGGTTATTTCAGTTCAGGAAAGAACCAAAGCTTTTTACTCTCCAGGGATACTTGGAAAACAACTTCAGACTGACAGCCACAACCTTCAGAGCGGAATGCGTATGAAAGCCACATAGGGTCTCTTCATCAGAAGGTTCAAGAAGGACATCAGGAATCAGGTGCAGGATGCCTTCAGGGAGAGGCAAATAATCAGGATTGAAAAGAGCGTTTTCCCCACGTACCCCAAGAACAGTTATCATTTGCCAGATATGGTATCAATACAAATGTGGTTTTAGTTAACTTACGCCTGGATTATCAAACCCCCAGGTCGAACTGCAGGCTTATCATTATGGTACCTGCGCCTTCGGGTGGTTCCGGTATACTCAGGCTTGTTAGCACTTCTGCAACATTCTCAGCCAGTTCATCGCTTCCGGTTTCGTTGGATGCTATTTCAACCTCCTCCACATCTCCATCAGTATTGAATGAAATATTGAAAGAAATGATACCTTCGGGAAAAGAACTTTGCGCATCATTTTCATCAAAGGCTCTGAGTAATTCAAGGAATTCAATCAATAGATCTTCTTTCAGTTCATGAAGTGATACACTAAGTTGATAGCTTGTCAGTCCCAGATAGTTATGGATATACGCTGTTCTGACATTCGGAGAAAGGGAAGACAGGCTGCTTCTTCTGTTGCCGCTCATAATCATCCCTCTGCTGTCTGTAACTGTTATTGTTGTGCTTCCTACTGAAACAGGCTGCAGGCCGGAGCCTCCGCCTGAACCATACTGGATATGTGTAGTTCCCTGAGGTGGTGTGCCTGATCCAAAGACACCTTCGTATGAAACTCCATCAGGCATATTGACTGGAACCTGAACAGTAAGTGTATTATCTGTCGAGTCAGTTCTGACTTCCTTACTCACAGCAACAAAGGATGTATAGTTACTGAGAATCTGGTATTCCAGGGCGGTTGCGGTTATTTCCGACACTATTGGACCAGGATACTCGGATGTGAGCAGTTGTCTGTTCAATTCATGTATTCTCTCTCTTGCCCATAGCGTTGCTATTGCTTCGTTTGATACTGATTCTTCAGGCAGAGTTATAGTTTCATTCTGGCTCCAGTCGTTCATAGCTATGGTTCCATTGAGCTGTATTGTCTCCGTACCTGAGTCATTGTATTTGCCCACGATAAAGAGCGAGGTTCCGGGATAAATGTCCTGAATGCTTGAAGGATAAACATCGTAAACCTCGAAATTTCTCCAGTCTATTTCAAAGTCCATGATGTATGGATTATTGATCTTGTTGTATATGCCCGATACAGCATCAGAAGGATCATCATGCAATCCAACTAAGAATGCTTCCCCTCTGCCTTCTTCAGCCAGACCTTCGATCAGGTACCTGTTCGGACTTGATCCAACACCTACACTGAAAAGCCTGATATTGTTTCCCAGAGTGTTCTGGACTTCAGCGAGTATCTGAGTTTCATTTCCGATGTATCCATCAGTCAGGAATAGGACGAACCGCAATCTTTCGGAATCTTCAGGGTAACCTATTGCAGCTTTGATGCCTTCGATCATATGCGTTCCACCGCTGCCAGACATGGCGTTGATGTAATCAAGCCCGGTTACCACGTTTTCTTCAGTGTTGGTTAGTGGATCGGTAGTCATACTGCTTGCAGTCTCACTGAAGCGCATTATCTGGAATGTATCATGAGGGTTCATTCCGGATACGAACTGCCTTACAGTTTCCTTGGCAACTTCCATTGGTTGACCACGCATGGAGCCTGAGCAATCAACAACGAAGAAGAGTTCTTTCGGTGTTATTCTGTCAACAGAAACTTCATTCTCTGGCTGGACTATCAGCATGAAGTGGTTACCAAGTTCATCATTGTGAGTCAGAACTGCGGTCTCCAACCTGTCAGTTGCAGTTCTGTATCTGAGTACGAAGTCCCTGTTCGGGATCTCTGACTGATTTTCAAGCATGATATAAGCCAGACCATCTCTGTTAATATTCCATTTTATTTCATGATTAGGAGATTCCAGATGCTGGATCGCGAGACCAGCATTAATACTTACTGTCAATTCAATATCGTAACCCGGCCTTGTTCCTTCCGGCACGACAGGAGGTGTAATGAGGTCAGCGTCCGGTACTATGGCCGTCGGGGGAGACCACCCGCTTGTGCTGGGTCCGGCAGGAGTTCCAGGAATAAACCTTGGGCCTACTACCATAGGGAAGACAATCTCATATTCACCATCATCGTAATTAACAGGGGCTATATAGGTTATTTCAATAGTAATACTGTCTCCGGGCATGATGTTACCAACACTCTGAGTGAAGATGTTCGGTCTCTCCTGAGAGAGCATGGATGCGGTATGTCCGGATTCGATTGCTTCATTGTAAACCTGCTCGGCCTGTTCCCTCTCATAAATCAAGCCCTTTATCAATTTGTCTCCGATGTACATGTTCATGCTGTTCACAGCGCCGTCCTGGGGGAGAGGAAAAGTATAGACAGCTTCTATAGGACCTTCGGCAGGATTGCCATATACCTGCTTAACTGTAGCTCTCTGCATGCAGCCGCTGATGGAGATTTCCACTTCCGTATGTTCAAGAGGCAGATCGAAGACTATTCCATCTTCAGTTGCGGCTTGAAATCTGCCAGACCGAGGATTATCGTCAAATACCGGATCAAAAGATGCTTCAGGTAAGTCATCCGGTGTTATTTCAGGTAAATCTTCAGGTTCCTCAACTGTAGTTGACACAGTTGACGGAGTAGGATTTCGAGATCCGAAATCCATAGTAACAGTTTCCCCAGCTTCAACCCTGACACCCGTTGCCGTTAAGGAACTCAATCCAACCATGCTTGCCGTTACGCCGTAGGTTCCCGGTTCAACATTCGGTATTACATATTCTCCGTTTGCATCTGTCATGGCTCCATGCGATGTTCCAACAACCATTACAGTTGCTCCAATGAGTGGATTCCCGTGTCCATCGTAAACTCCACCCGCAATACTGCCTGTATCCTGAGCTGAACAGATTGATGGAATGAAGATAGATATTATTACTGCGATAACGAGCGATTTACTCATGATATCCTCCCCGGGCTTTGACAAGTATGTTTATACCCATATTAAATTCACTTCATCTCTATTTTACTGAAGAAATTGTATTTCCGCCAGAGGAGATTTCACTAATTACAGGCATCTTATCAATAGGAAACTGAATTTCCCACCATCTAAGAATCAGCTCCCGGCTTCTAACCAGGTGGCTTTACGGTCATGATCAGTTATTGTTCTGTTTGACAGGAAATCCTGAACACAGACGAATGCGATTGAACAGATGAGCATAACCGGAACCGCACCTGAACAGGGACAGGACGCTCACCTGCGTTACAGGTATTTTCAAACAAGGCGGCTAACTGAAGTGTTTTCTTGCGTTCTGCACCTTCCAGAGCAGCGGTGGATGAGTTCTTATCAATTCCTGGAATCTTTCACTGCCAGGGAAAAGAAGCTCAGGTAGCAGTTCTCCCTGCTGAAGCCTGTTGACAAATTCCTGTTCATTATCATTGAGGATGGTAAATGTCTCAAGGATTTTCCATGCTTCTGATTTCAATGAGTCAAATTCAGGATGATCATTCACAAGAAGCATGGGAATAAGTATTTTCAGGAAGTGTTCCCTGGTTATCCTTCTCATGACAATATCTATTGAATAATCCGATACAGGTTTTGGAAGCAGTCCGGTGTAAGCGATGATGATGCTCCTCATTATGGAAGAGTTCCACTTTTGCCCGGCAATTCTTGGGAGTCTGACTACATCGTAAATATCTCTTGGAGATGTTCTGTCAAAACAGGCACATATCTTGCCAGCACATAGTTCTTCAATTGATATAAGTTTTCCAACGCAATTTTGTGAATTATCCGAAGTCCAGGCGGATCTAGTGCAGTATGGAAGCAGCAGCTGTCTATGAAGGTAATTGATATCTACTTCTATTCTGTCACTGGTACCGTCTATGTTCACAAACCCTAGAAAGAACTTACGACCTGCGTGTGCATATGCTGATTTTTGAACGAGATACCCCGATGATTCGCAGATACTGGTAACCGTATTCTCCACTCTTTCTCGATTATTCAGCATTTCTGCTTTATCGGTTGACCCAATGTAATTGAAGTCAAGGTCTACCGATAATCTGGATGGAGGTCCGAAAAACAGATTGAGCGCAGTTCCGCCTTTCAGGACGAATGTATCTGACAGGAAAGGATGTTTGAATATGTCATTCAGAATATCTGTAAGACGTATAACTTTCTCCAGGGCATTATTCCTGAAGCCGGTTTCTACTGAGAGATGTTCGATTCTTTCTCTGTCAGGTTGCATGGCCTTCAAACTTCCCTGCCAGGTTGTCTGGAAGAATTATGTTCCATCTCTTATCAAGTGAGCCGTTACGATATGTTCCAGGCAGATATTGAGGGCTGATCGGTTTCTTCTGCTCAAATAGATTGAGATAGCTGCTTGTTACTCCGAATAGTTCCATATTCTGGTTCAGAAACCAACCAACGGCAGCCCAGAGGTTCTTCTGATTGTATACCTCGAGTACTCGCTTGAGAAGATCAAGATCCAGTACCCCAAAACCTGAAGCTGATACAACGAGCTCTTCAAGGCCACCTGAATGATATGGTTTACGGAATCCCTCAACCAGAGTTCTCTCCCGGCCGGTAACCTGCAAGTTGATCTTTTTCCTTGTGATTGTTCTTGTTCCGATGTCAGGGCAGGCTTTTAGAGGCGATGGTGTACTAAGAAACCTGATGGTCGCATTCCTCATGTTGATTTTATTATGCCTTAATGAACAGAAGACAGTGCAGTCTTTCCAGATGGAATGGCTGAATCCCAGTAGCTCAAGAGCAGCGTGGTAGCAGAATATCCCCTTATCCCTTGCTGCCGCTGCAACCAGGTATCTGTCAGGTTCAAATACTTCGGCGTTCGCCCCATAAGGAACTACTGCATAAATTGTCCTGGAAATGTTAACTATACGGCCTTTTCTCCGATGATATTTCAATATATTGGAAGCGTCTGAAAGCCTGTTCTTACCGTAATAATCGGCAAAGGACTGAAGAGTAAAAACCGGTGTAGTGCTGAAGAATTCTTCGGGATTCGGTTTGTATTTTGTTTTCATAATGGTAAAAATATTACCTATAATGCTACAAAATGTCAAGTAGTAGGCAATTTTCACCAATACCATTTAACCTGGGTTTGAATAACCGAGATTACATACTTGGATTATGTGCAGATATCAGATATTGTTCTATTTAACAGGCAATCCTTCACTCAGACGAATGTGATTAAACAAATGAGCATTACCGGAACCGCACCTGAACAGGGACAGCTTGTCCGCCTGCGAATAGGTATTTCAAGATGCCACTATTAACTTGACTGATCTGGAGTATTTGAATCCTTAATGCCTGGTCGGAAGTTGAGATCAGAGCGATAGTCCAAGACTATTTCACCATGCTTCAAGCGGAGATCAAAGGCCTTGATTGCAATAAAACAGCGCATAGATAAAACTGATTCAACAACTCGGCAATCGATCTCATAGTTCTGTTGAGAGAAAGCACCGAAGCTCTTCACACTCCAGGGTTATCTTGAGAACAACTTCAGACTGACAGCCACAACCTTCAGAGCGGAATGTGGATAAAAGCCATACTCGGTATTTCTGTTCTCCGGTTATCACAACACTTGTTTCGCACAATAACATGTAATATGATAATGTGCAAGAATGGGGTTAGTGATTTGGTATGAAAGAATTTATTAATTATCTTATTCGGTATGTGTGCGAGACACTCAGTATTCAAGTAACAGTGGAACACTGGGTGAAGAACCAACAGCTTCCGCAGTATCTCCGAAAGCAGTACGAGTATTTCAGAATCAACATGCACATCGGCTTATCTGGTAATGAATACTTGCTGATGATTGATAACGACACTCAGGAGCAGGCAGTCTCCATTATCGGAAAGCACATTGCAAGAGTACAGGATCTGTATGATGGAGAAGTTGTATTCGTAAGGAACGCCATCACATCTTACAACCGTAAGCGCCTTATCGAGCATCATGTCCCTTTCATCGTACCGGGCAATCAGATGTATTTACCGATGTTGGGTATTGATCTGAGAGAACACCATAAACGATTGAAGATAAAGAAAGAAGTATTCACACCCTCTACACAGGTTTTAGTGCTGTACAGTCTGTTGAACAGGGACTATGGAGCATTTACACCGGGTGTGATGTCCACCCATCTAGGGTATTCAGCCATGACTATGACCCGGTCCTTTGATCAGCTGGAAGCAGCAGGTATTGGAAAACATTGCAGAGAGGGTAAAGAGCGTCAGTTGGAACTCGCTCCTCGAGGCAGACAGCTTTGGGATGAAACCCTTCCATTTTTCAGCTCTCCTGTGAAAAATCAACTGTATACCATGCCTCGCGAGGATCTCGGGGAAGGGGAAATTGCCGGTGAGAGCGCTCTTGCATATCTCACAATGCTGTCGGAACCTAAAAATCCGGTAATTGCTCTGGGATCCAGGCGATGGAGAAGTATCAGGCAGATTCATGATATCCAGACAATAAGTTTTGCCGAGACTGGTTCTATAGTTGTTGAAATATGGAAATATCCGCCTGGTAAACTCACTCAATCTGGAGTTGTTGACCCCCTCTCACTCTATCTATCCTTGAAGGAAATCCAGGATGAGCGCGTACAGTCTGCCCTGTATCAACTCATGAAGGTCATGCAATGGTAAGAGGTATTGAAATTTTCAGTGAGCATTTCCGGGAACTGGCAGAACAGTATGTATTGATTGGTGGAGCAGCTTGCGATCTAATTATGGATGATGCTGGATTGGGTTTTCGCGCCACAAAGGATCTCGATATTGTGCTTTGCATTGAAGTTCTGGATATAACCTTCGCCGAAGCCTTCTGGAAATTCGTTCATGACGGTAAGTATCAGATTCAGGAGAAAGAAACAGGAGAACCCCGCCTCTATAGATTCCTGAAGCCTGACGATGAAGCCTACCCATATATGCTCGAGTTGTTCTCAAGGACTCCTGACTTTCTTGATCCACCTGAAGGTGTTCATCTAACGCCTATTCCGATTGATGAAGGAATATCCAGTCTTTCAGCAATACTGCTGGATGATGTCTATTATGATTTCCTTTACTCTGGAAGAAGTACCCTGAAAGGTTTGTCAATTGTCTCCGCTGAGTACCTGATTCCATTAAAGGCGAAAGCCTGGCTGGATCTTAAGAAACGGCGAGAAGAGGGTCAAAACATTGATAGAAGAGATATCAGCAAGCACAAGAATGACGTCTTCAGGCTATACCGAGTGATTGATCCTGCAAGAGAGATCAAAGTGCCGGAGGCGGTGAGCAGAGACATGTCCGCCTTCCTTGATGCTATGGAGGGTGAAAGTCTGGACCTGAAGAGTCTCGGTGTCAGAGGTCAGAGTAAGGAATCGATCATTGAAGAACTTAGAGGGAAGTATGTCCTTGATCTGTGAGAGGTTTTTTGAAGTTTTCAGGAGGACTGCTGTTCTCATTTCTGACAGTCATTGCTGTGCTTTCGGGGGTGGGGGAATGAAGTTGAATCATAGAGGTCTTCGAAGGAATGTCTGGATATCCTCTTTCCCCGAATGCAGTTCTCATTTTTCCCGGGGTTTCGGAATTGACATATATGGTTTATAATTATTATCATACATCTAGTATTACTAGATATATTAGTATCAAACTAAACTGAGGGTTGTTTCAGTTTGGAAATCATGGTGAACGGCCAGCATGACTAGTAGAAACATATCGAAGATAAACCAGGTGTTGCAGGAGTGGCCAAAGAACACAGTTGCAACCCAGCCCTGGCTTACCCTGCTTGGGGTTTCCATCAAACTGGCAAACTGGCATGTGAGTTCCGGGTGGCTGAAACGATTCGGAACAGGGGCATATCTCCGTCCGGGTGATCAGGTTGAATGGCAGGGTGGAGTCTATGCTCTGCAGACTCAGCTTGATAAGACTGCACATGTGGGCGGGTTAACAGCTCTGGAGTTTCAGGGGCTGTCTCATTTTGTCCCTTTAGGACATCAGACGAAAATTCTCCTGATAAGCGATAAGCAGGAGCGATTGCCGGCGTGGTTCTGTAATCATCAATGGAATGTTGATATAGAACACAAGTGCCTGTCGCTATTTGAACACATACCCCCGAAATCTGCAACTGAACTCGACTGTGGTGGCTTTCAGATAACTATGTCCTGCAGGGAGCGCGCTATGATGGAGCAGATGCGTCTTGTCAGGAGTAACTACGATCTTGAACAGGTATGTCTGTTGATGGAAGGATTTACAACGGCAAGACCTGCAATGGCCCAGGAGCTTCTGGAGAACTGCCGATCGGTGAAAGTTAAACGCTTGTTCCTCTGGAGTTCTGAGACATCGGGGCATGGCTGGTTCAAGTGCCTTGATCCATCCCGCATAGATCTTGGAAAAGGCAAACGACAGATCTATACCGGAGGGAGATTTGACAGTAAGTACCTGATAACGGTTCCAGACAGAGAAATTTCTAATGTTTCCGGTAGTTCGGAAATGTGATTCATGAGGACCATCCATGATATCCTGGAAACCCATCTGAAGAGGTCATGAATAATCTCGATATTCGTGATTGTTTTGTAAGAAATATACCCTTATATTTCTTACAGAATTTATCGGGAGGGAACATTGCAATCAATTGAAAAAAAAGTAATTGCCAGGATATATGGTCATGGTAAGGGTTGGGCATTTTCTCAGATCGATTTTGCAGATATTGGGAACAGACAGTCTATCGACGTAGCTTTACACAGATTGATACAATCCGGAAGAATTAACAGAGCTGCAAGAGGAATTTACTATTACCCGAGATTCAGTGAGTACCTCAATACTGAACTGGCGCCGGATTACGATCAGATAGCCCAGGCAATTTCCAGAAAATACAAATGGAATATTCAGATTTCAGGGCCTGCGGCTTTGAATCTTCTTGGTCTTTCAACGCAAGTACCAGGCAGATTGGTTTACATGTCAGATGGTCCATCAAAAGAGATCAGAGTCATGAAGAAAACGATTGATTTCAAACATACAGCCTTGAAAGAATCCGGTTTCAGGCAGAGAGAAAGCTCGATTATCGTTCAGGCAATCAGAACTCTTGGACCAGATCGCGTAACGGAAGAGGTCAAGAGTAAGATCAGAGACTGGTTAGACGACTCGAAGTACTCAGTGATTCTCAAAGACACGAAAACGGTTACCGGATGGATAAATCAAGCCATTCATGATATCTGCAGAGAGAAGCAATGATGAATATTACTCTTCTTACCCAAGGTGAAGGTAATGAGTAATACAAAACTCAAAATAATGGTATCCTCTGCAATATATGGCTCAGAAAGTGATTTAGATGCCATCTACAGCATACTCGATGGGTTTGGTTATGAAGTCATATCATCAAAGATGGGGAGTATTTATGTACCAGCAAATCACACACCTGAACAAGCTTGCTTAAGAGCCGTGGAAGATTGTGATTTATTTCTTGGTATACTATTTCCAAGATACGGTTCCGGTATAACGCATAAAGAATTCTTAAAAGCGGAGGAGCTAGATAAACCAAGCTGGTTTATAGCACATCATTATGTCACCTTTGCCAGAAAACTTCTTAAACAATTCATGTTCGATGATAATGATGAAAGAATTGAGAGTTTTGAGATAACGTCAACAAGTGTGCTGGATAGTGTTAAGGTAATTGATATGTATAACGATATAAACTCGAATTGGGCGCAACCATTCTTCAGAACAAATGAAGTTCACCCATTTATAAACAAGCAATTCAAAGATATCGAATTGAGAGAAAAGGAACTGGATGAAATTCAAGGGAACAAAGAATGAAAAGTGAACAGCTCATAAAAGGTCTTTTAAAGCAAGGTGAAAGCAAACAGCTTGAATTTAAGAAAACTGTCCGCAAAGAAGACATTGGAAAAACCATTTGCAGTTTCCTGAACACTGATGGAGGTCAGATTTTAATTGGAGTAAAGGAGAATGAAATAGTCGGGATTTCAGATGCCGAAAAGCATAAATCAGAATTAGAAAATTTCCTTGTTCCAGCTATTGCTCCAAATGCACCTATATCAATTTCGATAGAAACCTATAAAGATTTGAAAATGTTTCTCATTAAAGTTTGGAGAGGTTCAAGATTTCCTTACACATTCAATAGTAGCATTTACTATCGAAATGTTACCAATACAGCCAACGCAACTCCAGATCAAATATCAGAACTCATTGAAAAACGTCAAATAACTGAGACCCTTTGGGAACGACAAGATGCATTAGATGTAGATCTTGATGATCTAGACGAATTGCTTATACGTGATACATTAAAAGATCTTCAACAATCAGGTAGAGGAAAATCTTTCTCGGAAAATGAAATTAGTGAATTCTTGACCTACTATGGTCTTTATCAAAATGGAAACCTCACAAATGCTGCAGTTATTCTCTTCGCAAAGGAACCTGCTCGTTTTTTACCTCAAGCACGAGTTAGGCTAACTGTTTTTAAAGACAGTAAAGCCGGAGATGAATTTCTTTATGACAAAGTATTTGAAGGTAACCTATTTAGAAACGTTGATGAAATTACGCAGTTTTTTGATGTGAATATAGGTGTAAGCAGTCAGTTCAAAGATTCCAGCTGGAAGAGAATTGATAAAGGTTTTCCCAGGCTTGCCTTACGTGAGGGACTTTTGAATGCACTGATGCACCGTGATTACTCCAATGTTTCCGGAAGTGCTATTGTTGCTTTCTATCCAGATCATTTGGAAATTACGAATTACGGATCTTTACCTTCTGAAATAAAACCTTCAGATCTAAAAAAGAACCACGTTTCGCTTCCGCGAAACCCTGATATTGCTCATATCTGCTTTCTCAGAGCGTGGATTGAAAAGATTGGTCGCGGTACAATTAAGATGATTGATGATTGTAAAGATAAAGGATATCCTGAACCAAAATGGAGAAGTAGTTCCAGTATCACTACGCTTACTTTTCCCAAAATAACTGTTGCAGGAAGATATGCTGCTGATAATAAGGGAGCAGCTGAGGGTGCTATCGAGGGTGCTGGTAAGGGAGCAATTGAGGGAGCAATTGAGGGAGCAATTGAGGGAGCAACCCCTGGAAAAAAAGAAAGACTTGCGATTCTTTTAAATGCTATCGCTGATAATGAAGGTAAGAGAGTTCCCGATTACGTTGCAATTACTGAAATCCCTGAAAAAACTGTAGAGAGATATATAGGACAATTGAAAAAAATAGGATTTATATACTTCAGTGATGAAGCGTCACAAGTTGGCGGTTATTACCTGACTGAGAAATTAAAAAAGAAAATCTAGAATACCATCTTTCAGCAAAAGGACATGTTTTTCTGACCGAGCCTGAAAGGAAGCAGGGAATGTGATCGACCTCACCGGTATAACCAACGAGAACGAGTTCTACACTCATCACTATCTCTCGGTAATTCTCGAGAACGACCTGAAGGATCTTTACAGAGATTGGTCAGACAGAGAAAGAGAAACACTCGGCAAAGGAACTAAGGGTTGAATCATAATCTGGAAGTCGGCAGCTGCTACAATGCTTCGGTATGCAATACATTTGCAAAAGTTAACGTTTTTCGTTAATATTTGCATACGTATTGCAGAAAAGGGTAATTATGCTGAAAGATTTCATTAACAGGCTTCAGTCAAAAGGAAGGTATACTTTCACAAAGACAGAAGTCCTTGAAGGGCTTGGAGTATCCGACAAGGCAGCACTTGCTCAGCTGCGAAGGCAAACTGACAATGGAAGAATAGTATCACCTCAAAGAGGTTTCTACGTTATAGTTCCTATGGAATATCTTTCAGCAGGTTCTCCTCCTGCATCCTGGTATATAGATGATCTTGCGAAATTTCTGAAAACACCATACTACGTTGGACTTCTTTCAGCTTCCTCTCTGCATGGAGCATCACATCATCAGCCTCAGATTTTCCAGGTTGTTCTTCCCGGGCAAAAACGACAGATAAGTATTGGCAGTGATGAAATCCACTTTTACAGTTGGAAACGTTTCAGTGAAGCTAAAACAAAACAGATAAAAACACCTGCGGGATACATACGGGTTTCAACACCCGAATCAACATCTCTTGATCTTGTTCGTTTCATGTATGCCTGCGGAGGTCCCGGCAATGCTATTACCGTGATATCCGAACTCGCTGAAAATCTGGAACCCCAGAGACTCGGAGAAGTAATCGCTACCGAGACTTCTCCAGTTCTTCAGAGGCTGGGTTTTTTACTGGACAGAACCGGATTCAGCACTGCTGCCTTAAGTATTGAGACAGAACTCGGATATCGTACTTACCGAAAAATTCCCCTTTCACCCGGTTCTGACATTTCGTCGGGAGAATACAGCATGAAATGGAAAGTGATTGCTGAACCCGGATTGGAATCCGAAGCATGATTCCCGGGGGTTTTATTACCGATTGGAGGAATACAGCTCCCTGGGCGACTGACGCTCAAGTTGAGCAGGACCTTGTTCTTTCCAGAGCTCTCGTATCGATATTCGGTTCAGACGTTGGGGATTCGCTTGCCCTGAGGGGTGGAACTGCTCTTTACAAACTGTATTTCGAAGAGGCGGTACGTTATTCAGAGGATATTGATCTGGTTCAATTGGTTCCCGGAGCAATAGGACCGATATTTGATGCAATTAAAGAAATCCTGAATCCATGGCTCGGAGATCCGGTTAGAGATATAGGCGATAGCACAGCTACGCTGAAATACAGGTTTTCATCGGAAATCGAACCTGTAACTCCCCTTCGTCTGAAAATTGAAATCAATACGCGCGAACATGATCACTTCCTTGATCTCCAATCAGAGGAATTCACTGTGAACAGTCCATGGTTCATGGGGAGCAGTCGAGTCAACACTTATGTAATTGAAGAATTGATGGCCACTAAATTGCGCGCATTGTATCAACGCAGTAAAGGAAGGGATCTTTACGATCTCTGGTTCGCAATAACGAATCTGGAACCTGACTGCGCGAAGATAGTCACTCTTTTCAGGAAATACATGGAGCTTAAGGGTGATGCCCCATCCCTGAACACTTTTATGAGCAATCTTGGTAGAAAACTGAATGATCCCGCTTTCTTGAATGATACGGAACCACTGGTCAGATCTGGATGGGGGTTTGATCCTGCGATGGCAAGAAATATCGTAGCAGCAGATCTTATCTACAAACTCGATAGAGAGAAGTAATGATTGATCTCACAGGTATTACCAACGAGAACGAGTTCTATACTCATCACTACCTCTCGGTAATCCTCGAGAACGATCTGAAGGAGCCCAGAACTAGACTCGATATCCGGACCAGCTGCTTTGAATCTGCTTGGTCTTTCGACACAGGTGCCCGGCAGGTTACTCTACCTGTTCGATGGACCTTCGAAGGCTTTCAAAGTAATGGATTATACCATTGAATTCAAGAATACCGCTTTGAAGGAGTCCGGATTCAAGCACAGAGAGAGCGGTATCATCGTTCAGGCACTGAAAACGCTCGGACCGGATCGTATTACAGATTTCGTCAAAGAGTCCATGAGGAACTGGTTGGACTCCTCGCTCTGCTCGGCAATACTGAAGGACACAAGAGTAGTAACAGGCTGGATAAATCAAGCCATTCATGATATCTGCAGAGAGAAGAAGTGATGGATGGTATAGTCCTCCTGCACAGAACGAGCATTGTGCCTGAAGAGGATCTCTGCCTTCTGGACACTCTGGATGAGAACGCTCACAAGCACGCATATGGAGTATCGGAAGACCTGAAATATACCCTCCGTGCAGCAAAAGAACTTAATGAACCCGCTTGGCCACTCCCCTTGCCACTGATGGCGCTGTAGTGATTACTATTGAGCCACGCAACGAAGAAGATGTTCTGACAGTGCAGGTGGTTCATGGGATTGCCATTGAGAAAAACTCTTCAATTGTTAATATTTACCTGCCTATTTGTTCTGAAACCGTTTTTTTTTGTGTATGAATTCGTACTCTTTTGAATATGCCTGGAGGCTTTGATGCTTACTCCCAAAACTCATCTTTTATCAGAATGTCTTTGCGGTTCTGGTCGTAAATACAAGAACTGCTGCTGGCCGACGGAAAGGAGAGCTTATGCAATTGCCAGGGAATCCATCAGATCAGTGCATGAGGCTTTAAATGAAATCCTGGAGAATGAAGAGGAAGGGATCCGCAGAGAAGTAAATGCCTGCTATTTTGAAGAACTGACCGAGGATTACGGTGAAAAAGTTGTACATGATTTCATCAGGAGAACACCAGAAGCTGTTTTTCAGAATGAGTTTGATTCAACGTTAAGTGATTATCGATTTAACGACGGAACTTCTCTTATTGATCGCTTTCTTGAAGATCGTAGAGAAACGCTTCATCCTGCAGCCGTTGAATACCTGGAGAGCTTCCGGGATGCCAGTTACTCGCTGTACGAAGTTACAGCACTGGTTTGTGGGAGCCACTTTGAAGTAAAAGATCTGCTGTCTCGCAAAACACTGACTATAACTGAGAAGTCAGCAACTGAATCACTTTCAAAATGGAGTACTTACTTTTTCAGATTTGCCCGGTGCGGAGGAGAAAATCTGATGACTGGTCTTGTTCTTGAAATTCCAAGAATGCAGCTGGACTATGTTATTGATTCATTGAGAGCCAGAAAAGAGTATTTCGGCAAGTCGAAAACATGGGCAAAGTATCTGAAGAAAGACTGGTCTGCCGGTCCTCAACTGTGGGCGAATATCTTTGGAAGCCCCAGAAGAATGCCCATTCTGCAAAACACCGATCAGGAAATGATGAAGCCCATAACAATTCACTATAATCTTGAAGATAATTCCAGACCGGAAGTGATGAAAGAACTGGGTAATATCAGGGAAATAACTGTAGAGAGTGAAAATGATTTCGCCTGGGTGGAGGAAAGACCCACAGGGACAGTGAACCCGGTTCTGATTGCAAAAGGTAAATTTGTTTCAGCCAGTGAGATGATTGTTGATCTCAATTCAGAGGAAAGATGTCAGCGGGTTGGAGATGCCATTGAAGAAATATTGGGAGCTTTGATTGTGGAATTTAATATAGAATACCATGAGATTGACATGTCCAAAATGTCCCACAGTGCAACACCGCCTGAGAAAAAGGTTGATGTTCCCAAGGAAGTTATGGCCCAGGTTTACGCTAATTTGTACCGCAGCTGGCCTGACAAGCATCTGCCGGCACTTGATGGAGAAACTCCAAGAGAAGCAGTTAAAGACAAATCCTCAAGAAAAAAGGTCGTCAACCTTTTGAAAATGCTTGAATCCGACCATGCCTCTCACGGAGATCAGATTGACTTTTCACCTCTTTGGAAAGAACTTGGTCTGAAGAGACCGGAATAAACAATTTGCAAAGGATATTGAAAAAGCAAGATAATAGAATTCTTCTCAGGAGTACTTATTCGATGCCCTGGTAGGGAAACTCATTCCCTTACCGGATATCTGTAACTTTTCGATAACGCATCAGAAAGAAGGAGATTCAATTGATTCACTACTTGCTTTCAGAGAAAAGATTCTCCAAATTCCCTCATCTTCGTACATATCCACTTGCCATTTGATATACAAACATTGTATATTTACCGCAGAGGGAGGAACAGAATGGGTACGAAAACCGTTAATATAGCGTTTCAGGAGAGTTTACTTCGCGAGATTGATAGAGTTGCTCGAATGGAATCGCGCAGCCGCTCAGAGTTCCTGCGGGAAGCAGCTCGAGCGTACATTCAACGTAAGAAACGCTGGGCCAGTGTATTCGCAATGGGACGAGATATTGCCGAGAGCAGGGGGCTGACTCCTGAAGACATATCGATAGAGATTGGAGCATATCGCAGAAGCAAGAAAGGCTCCAGTCGTTGAGCGCTCCTCGTATCGTTCTTGATTCAAATGTCGTTATTTCCGGGTTTCTCTTTGGAGGGGTTCCAGCTCAACTCCTTGAACTTGCCCTGGAAGGTTCCATTGAGTGTTTCACATCGCTACCAATTCTGGATGAAATACGCAATGTTTTACTGAGACCGAAGTTTGGCCTTTCATCCGACCAGGCACTTACTCTGATCGAGGAGCTGCACGATCTATGTCAGGTAGTTATGCCGGGGGAAAGAATCATGGCCGTGTTTGACGATCCTGATGACAACATAATCCTCGAATGCGCATCAACTGCAAATGCCGATTTTATTATCTCAGGGGATTCTCACCTGCTTCATCTCCGTCAATGGAGAGACATTCACATCCTCTCGCCCTCTGATTTCTTAAAAACTCTGGATGAACAGCAAAGCACTTGAGAAGGATGCCATTCAACTGGTAAAGAATAATTGGGTGGGCTGATTAATGATGTTCACAGTTTCCTGAGAAATTTGGCATGCTTCAATCCTTATCCTGTGCTGCCAGGAATTCATACGGAGAATTAAACGTTTCACGGCTCCGGAACATATAATAGCGAAGGTTCTACAACAGGCAGAAACGATCAATGTCCGTGCGGCAGCGGAAAAAGTACAAGAAATGCTGCGGTAAATAAAACAATGAAAGGGAATATGATGGAAGAAGGAAGGGAGAAGATCTGCTTTAACTGCAACAGCTATTTTCCAGATACTCTGGATGAGCCGACGGAATATGGCGTTTGTGTCAATGAAGAGGTTTTCGAACCTTTTCTGGATGAGCTGTTTGAGAATCGGAAGAGCGCGGCCTGCCGGAAACT
>JAUWMQ010000156.1 GCA_030613065.1 Candidatus Aegiribacteria sp.
GGTAATAATGAGGATCGTCTTCTTCGGACCACCGGGATCTGGAAAAGGAACGCAGGCTGACAGGATATCGAAACGTCTCAGCCTCCATCACCTTTCAACAGGTCTTTTGCTCCGTGAAGAGATACAAAGCAATTCTGAACTGGGGAAGCGTATTCGGAAGATCGTGGAATCGGGTCATCTGGTAGACGATGTAACCGTGAACGAGGAAGTGTTCAGCAAAATAAGGGAGTTGGACAGATTCCTGCTGGACGGATTTCCCAGAAATGTATCTCAGGCAGAGAGCCTTGATGGTTATCTTGAAGAAGAGAAAAAACCTCTTTCAGGTGCAGTATTTATCACGATATCTGATGCGGAAGTGATTGAAAGACTCGCAGGGAGGCTTACGTGTTCCAAATGTGGTTTTACTGGAAAGCACCCACAGTTTCATCCCGGAGACAAATGCATCAGATGCGGTACTTCACTCATAGAGCGAAATGATGACAGAGCCGAAGTAATCGAGCGGAGGCTTGTCCACTACCATAATATTACAAAGCATCTTGAGAAGTACTATCAAAATCGCCTGTTGATTATTGATGGCACCGGATCTGTTGACCAGGTCACCGAGAGACTGGAAGAGGCTCTGTCCATATGGGTATAACAGCTGGCCGAGACCTCAGAATGATGGAAGAGAGCTGCAGAATTGTCAGAAAAGCTCTTGATGAAATGAAAGCTGTAATCGAGATCGGGGTGAGCACCGCTTCCATTGAATCCGTGGGGAGGATGGTAATAGAAGCTGAGGGAGCTACCCCCTCTTTTCTGGGATACAATGGATTCCCGGCATGTGTCTGTGTCTCCATAAACGATGAAGTGGTTCACGGAATACCTTCCGGAACCAGAAAAGTGGAGGATGGCGACCTTGTCAGTATTGACGTAGGAGCATTCAAGAACGGCTTCCATGGAGACGCAGCTGATACTGTTGCTGTAGGACTGCCTCCCCCAATGGCATTGCTTCTTGTTCAAACCGTTTACGAAGCCCGCGACAGAGGCATCGAAGCGGCAAAGGCAGGGAACGCAATCGGTGATATTGGTTCAGCTATTCAGATGCGTGTGGAAGAGGAAGGTTTCAGTGTTGTCAGATCTCTGGTGGGGCACGGTATAGGCAGAAAACTTCATGAGCCACCCCAGGTTCCCAATTTCGGAAGAGCGGGCAGGGGAATGAAGCTTACTGATGGGCTTGCACTTGCAATTGAACCAATGATTAATATTGGTGGATACAGAGTAAGGACGCTCCAGGATAAATGGACAGTTGTTACGGCTGATGGAAGCCTGTCAGCGCATGCGGAACATACGGTAATCATTTCAGCAGGAAGCCCGTTAATATTGACGGCATGATGATAATTACCAATAATATGCGTTCCGCAGAAAGCGGACGGAAGGGAAGTAAATGGCAAAGAAACAGGGCGTAGTAGCTGATGGAACCGTTGTTGAAACGCTACCCAACAGTCAATGCCGCGTCGAACTGGACAGCCCAGAAGGTCACATTGCCCTGTGCCATGTTTCCGGGAAGATGAGGATGCATTACATAAGAATACTTGTAGGTGACAGGGTAACGGTTGAATTATCACCATACGATCTGAGACGTGGCCGAATTATTTACAGGTACAAGTGAGGGTCGAATAATGAAAGTACGCAGTTCAGTTAGAAAGATTTGTGAGTACTGTCGAATTGTGCGAAGGCATGGAAAGATCCTGGTGATCTGTTCGCGGGATCCTAAGCATAAGCAGCGGCAGGGATAATAGAATTTCGGTAATTACGGAGGTAATCAGTGGCAAGAATCTCAGGAGTTGATCTTCCGCGCAACAAGCATATTCTATATGCGCTTCCATACATATTTGGAATCGGTCTGACTTCATCAAAGGAAATACTTGAGAAGACTGGTATTGCTTTTAACGTGAAAACAGACGATTTGACAGAAAATGAAGTTGCAACGCTTAGAAAGGTCATTGATGCCGACTATAAGGTTGAAGGTGCCCTTAGAGCGGAAATAAACATGAATAAGAAAAGGCTGATGGACATACGATGCTATCGTGGTATAAGACATCGCAGGGGGCTCCCTGTCCGTGGCCAGAGGACTCATACAAATGCCCGTACCCGAAAGGGGCCAAAATTCGGGCACGGAAGAATTCGTTAGGAGGCTGACGTGCCAAAAGGAGCCAAGGCAAAGAGTCGCAAGAAGACTGTTAAAAAGAAAAAGGCTATTAAGGTTACTGATGTTCATGGTATTGCTCACATAAAGTCATCTTTCAACAATACCCTGATAACGATCACCGATAGGAATGGTAACGTTCTCGCGTGGGCTAGCGGTGGAACTACAGGAGTAAAAGGTACAAGAAAGGGAACTGCATTTGCTTCAGGACAAGCTGCTGTACAGGCTTCCGAAAAAGCAATTGAAGCGGGGATCAAGAAAGTAGAGATCTGGGTCCGGGGTCCAGGATCCGGAAGAGAAGCAGCCGTCAGGGCGCTTCAATCTACTAATCTGGAAGTTACGGCAATCAAGGATCAAACCAGAATACCGCATAACGGGTGTCGTCAATCGAAGCGTCGTCGACGCGGATAAGCAGATAATCATGGCCCTCTAAGGGCCTGTAAACACCCGGGTTATAAATCCCCCGGGAGGAGGAATAGATGGAATTCAAGAGTCTTTATCTTCCTGATATGATCAGGTGGGAAAAAGAGTCAAGAACCGATACTTTCGGCAGACTCGAGATTACACCTCTGGAACGCGGTTTCGGTCGTACTCTTGGTACAGCTCTGAGACGCGTACTACTGTCTTCGCTTGAAGGATCAGCAGCGGTTGCGCTGAGAATAGAGGGTGTTGAGCACGAGTTCTCAACAATTCCCGGTATTCTGCAGGATATTCCCGAAATTGTACTTAACATCAAATCTCTCGTAATCAGACTTGAGGGTGACAAACCGGGTTCACTGAAACTGAAAGCAGGAAAAAAGGGCAAGTATTCGGGCAGTGATCTCAAGGGAGACAGCTACGTGGAAGTGATGAACAAGGATCAGGAAATAGTTCAACTCAATAAGAACTGTAAATTCTCCTTGGAGATAGCCGTTGAACGCGGGAGGGGATTCATTCCCGCGGATGAATGGAGTAGCCATGGAAAGGAAGAGGATGCAGGTATCATTCTTCTTGATTCCTGGTTCTGCCCTGTTAAAAGAGTGAATTTTGAAGTTCAGAGCGCAAGAGTGGGTGACAGGACAGATTACGATCATCTTATAATGGATGTAACAACTGATGGCAGTATTTCTCCTGAAGATGCTATTGAAACCGCTTGCGAAATTCTTATCCATCACCTGCAGATGATACCCGGAGGGCTTGAACCGGTGGAGAAGCCTGCTGCAATCGTTGAGGAAAAAGACAGCAGAGAAGAAACCCTTGCTACTCTGATCGAGGATACCGGTATCCCCACAAGGATTGCTAATGTACTGAAATCTGAAGGAATTAAAACCGTTAGCGATCTAATAGAAAAAACAAGCAAAGAAATACTTGATATTGGCGGTTTTGGACCATCTTCGCTTGAGAAGGTAAATGATGTCCTCAAGAAGATTGGTTTTTCAATAGACGACTGAAATACAGTCATCGGGAGAGCGAGATATGCGACACAGAAAAAAGATACCCAAGCTGGGCCGAAAGCCTGATGCAAGAAAAAGGCTGCTCCGAAATCTTGTAACCTCATTGATAATTGAGGAGCGGATTAAAACCAGCATGGGAAAGGCAAAAGCTGCACAGAGTGTGGTTGAAAAAATTATAACAAAGGGCAGAAATGATTCCGTCCACTCTAGAAGACAGGTTGCCGGATCTGTGTATGGCAGCAAGACTGTTCAGAAGGTATTTAATGTT
>JAUWMQ010000029.1 GCA_030613065.1 Candidatus Aegiribacteria sp.
GGGAATAACTGATGCCCCGAGTACACTGAACAGGAAGCGGGGAAGGGTGCGCACCCTTCCCCGCTTCCTGTTCAGTGTACTCGGGGCATCAGTTATTCCCGTATCGCGTATTGCCTCACTGAATAATGTTACCCGGGCCGTCAGTTATTCCCGTCATCCAGATCCTCTGCCGTCTGCATGGCGTTAATAGCATCGTTCCTCCGGCCGAGACGGCTGTAGGTGCTGGCAAGGTAGCGCCAGTAATTGGCGTTGTCCGGATCGAAATCGAGGGCGGTTTCTAAAGCCTCAGCGGCTTCAGAATCCATTTCCTTTCTGTTGTAGCAGGCGTATCTGGTATAGTATGTGTTCGAGAGTTCCGAGGGAGTCAGACCTTCGAGCATTATGACCGAATCAATAATTGAAAGAGATTCATCATAATTTTCCATTACGAAATTAGCATGGGCAAGGGTTGAAAGAACGACGAAGTCGCTGCCGATAATGTCTCTGGCTCTGTTCAGCTCGATTATCGCCTGCTCATAGTCTTCCATCTCAAGATATGCGTATCCCTTTGATACCAGCATGTTGGCCATGATACTATTGGCATCATCCTCTGTAAGCCAACCTTCTGCCAGGCCAAGCTCGATATTGACAAAAGCCTGATTGAAAATACCGATGGCTGATTCGTAGTCGCCTTCAAGCAGATATGCTCCCGCAAGTGCGTCCAGCACATCAACATTTGTAGGATCAACCTCGAATGCCCTGTTATAAACATCCTTGGCCTGCTGGATGTACTCCAGCATCTCTATTTCTTCGGAATCAAGAGCCATCATGGTAAGAACGCTTCCCGCATTGAAAAACGACTGAATGAGGAGTGCTTCTGCCTGCGCCAGACTCTGTGCGAGGTAATCCAGGTTATAAGGATCACTCGTGTTGTCGATCATCTCCTGAACGCTTACTATCAAAGCTTCGGCTTTCTGTAAGGCATTCTGGAAATCCTCAAGGGCTGCGGGGAGGTCATTGTTATCTTTCAGCTCTATGTCACCAAGCATAAGCTCAAAATCAGGTCTTTCAGGGGCAATCTGAATACCCATATTGAGCATTTCTACTGCGGAGCCAATATCACCGCTGTTCATCGTATTAGCACCGCTGTTAAAGAACACGAACCAGAATTCGTTGATCTCAAGCGCTCCGCTTGCATCAAGTTCATGAGCTTTCATGAATGATATGGATGCCTCAGTCCATTGTGATTGCTCGGTATGAGCTCTGCCTTTCCAGAACCAGATCTCCGCGTTCAGAGAATCTCCCCGGGCAATAACACTGTCGGCGAGATGTACGATCTCGTCGTATTCCTGGCTCTGCATGTGAACCTTCATCCCGGTCACAATAGGTGAACTGCAGGCCGCAAGCATAACAGTTATCGCTACAGCAGTAAGAATAATCTTTCGATTGAAGTTCCATACAGTCAAAATCAACGCCTCCATTTCAGAGTATTGGATACCAATGCAATATAACCTACAATTATGAAATCTGACCTCATACGCGCTGAAAGTCAATATTGACATTGCGGGGATCAGTATTCAGTTTACAGTGCTTTGGAGGTCGTGTATTTGATTTGTTTAACAGAAATATTCCGCATTTTTCTGGGGGTACTTGCAGTATCCTGCAGTACATCTCTACCTCCCGGTGAAGGTCAGGAAAACACTTCATCAAGAGAAGCAGTCATTCTCATTGACTGTCAAACCATACTATTCCTTGAAGATGGCAGAGAAGCCAATCTGGCCCTGGTATCAACCGGAAGAGCTGATTACGACACACCGACTGGTACATTTGAGGTGCTGTACAGACATAGGGCTCCTGTTTCCAGTTCTTACGGCGTCAGGATGCCCTACTGGCTATGCATACATCCCTCCGGTCAGATCGGTCTTCACCAGACTTTTCTATCAGGTACTAATTCTCTTGGCACCAGAAAGTCCCACGGCTGCGTAAGGCTTGGCGAGATAACCGCGAGATGGAGCTATTACTGGCTCAGGGTGGGGTCAACAGTAAGAGTTCAGGAGGAGAGTCCCAGAAGAGTCATTTAGGTATCTGTCCTGCTCCTGCAGCGGGAACAGAGGTATCTGCTGATCTCCTCTACCGGTATACCGGACAGGTACAAATTGAGCTTATTCAGATAATCCTCATCCTGTTTTTCTTCACCGCATCCGGGGCACACCGGCAGAAGTTTTGAAAGACTCTCGATCGTTTTCATGGCTTCAGCGTACTTACAGCGGAGATTACTCAGTTTCACCATATCTACGAATCTGCCGCAAGCTATCTCTATTGCTCTGAAGAGCTCCCCCGGACGGGGAGGCTTCACTACGAAGGCTCCAACTCCCGCTTCTGATGCTTCTTTCACAAGATCCTCTGTCTCGTATGCACTCAGAATCACAACGGGGGTTGGAAAATGCTTCTGGATGAGGATCGATGCTTCGATACCCGACATTCTCGGCATCTTGATATCCATCAGCACCACATCGGGATGCAACTTCTTGACCATCCCCAGGGCTTCGTGTCCATCCTCAGCTTCTCCGGCAACTTCGTATCCCAGATCCTCCAGCATACCTTTGATCATCTCAGAAACGAGATGGTCATCCTCAACTATCAGTACTTTCTTCTTTTCACTTGCTGTCATTGCTACTATCCTCCGTAATGGTTCTGCTGAAACTTATTCTTGCAGAGGCCCCCCCATCGTTCTGCAGGGTCAGTTCGCCCTGCAGGTTCTTCATAATCAAATTCTGAATCAGATCAAGACCCAGATTCTTCATGTTATGCTCAAGTACTTCCACTGGATATCCCGGACCGTTATCACTGTAAATAAGTGTAATCCGGCCTGCCCGGCGCTTGCGCATCCTTACTTTGATCTTCAGCGAATCAGAGTCGGCCAGTGCGTACTTGAGAGAATTCCGAACCAGTTCGTTCAGTATCAGGGCAAGGGCATGGGCCTGGTTGGGGTTCACACGGATCGAGCTATTTGAAATGGATGCTTTCAGTTTTTTACTGCAGGAGGCGCTTACAATTGCGTTATCGATAATTCCCCTGGCAAGCATGGTAAGCTCAAGGGGTTTCCAACCGGAACTGGAAAGCATATCATGAACCGTTGAGAGGCCGCGGATCCTGCTGATGAGGTTCTGAACGAATTCATCGTGAGTGTTGTCATTTGAAGCGAAACGTCTCTGGGCGTAAAGGAGGCCTATTATCTCCGACAGATTGTTCTTGACCCTGTGACTAACCTCCTTGAGCAGAACCGCATTAGTCTGAGCTTCCTTCTCAGCCCGTCTGTACATTTCGATGAGTTGCTTTTCCATCCTGTTCCTCGACAGGGCGTTGCCTATGGCATCTCCCAGCATTCTCAGAAGATCGATAATGTCCTCAGTCCAGTACCTCTCCTGATTTACACTGTCAAATCCGAGGAAACCGATCAGGTCATTTCCATGAACTATGGGGACCACGAGCAACGATTGAATATTCCGGGATTCAAACAGTTCTCTTTCAGCTTCGGCCCAGGAAGGAAGATCGGTAACCTTTGGTATATGTATGGTCCAGTGCCTGTTGAGCCTGTTCATCCACCATGGGTAATCGTCAATTTTCAGCTCATGAATTTTGTCTATCTGCGGTTGAATATTCGTTGCACACCATTCATGTGTGTTGTTCATGATCTTCTGTTCTTTACTGAACTGGAAAAGGTATGCCCTGTCAACCTCGATTGTCACACCGATATTCAGAAGGGCATCGTTTATACCGAGGTTAAGCGCGCTTCCCCGCATTTCTATGAAATCGGTGGAAATATTGATCAGCAGGCTTTCGAACTTTTCCCTGAAATTCAATTCTTTACGCGTTTGGTCAGATTCGGTTATGTCACTCATCAGTACGATCAGACCGCCTGGTTTTCTGGAGATGAACGTATTGAAAACTCTTTTGCGATATTCACATGTAATACTGCATATCCCGCCGTCGGAATCAAGAATTTCATCGAACTTTCCACGCAATGTGTCCGCAAGCTCATTACCGGCAACCTCAGAAAACACTGCTTTCTCGATTGATTCGTCTTCAAAACAGATAAGCTGTTTGAATGCTTCGTTGCAGTACTGCACTTCCTGATTGTCGTTGAGAGCAAAAACAGGATCGCGGATACTTTCAAGCAGAAGAGAATGCTCCCTTTCACTAGTTCGGGATCTGTTTTCAGCCGAAATGCGAGAAATTGACGCTTTGAGCATGGATATCAGTGTTTCCAATATCCCGCGGATCTCTGCCGGCAGCGCTCCCGGTTCAGATGAAGCGATGAACATGATTGATTCTGCAGCATCGTTCAGGACCAGAGGAAAAAGTCCCTTCAGAAACAGAGGTGGACTGCCTTCACAATTGAAAGGACTCTGTTCAATTGAATCCGGAAAAACGTTACTGTCAGATTTCAGCATTTCATGCAGAGCTGAACCGGGCGCGAACCTGGAACAGGAATCGATGAACCATCCTGGAAGACCATTACTGAATTCCAGCACGCAGTCTCCTGAAGTGCTGTCAAGGAAGAAGATTCCGGCTGCATCGATGCCTTTGAATTCAGACACTGAATCAACGGCAAGTTTCATTGCTGAAAATGTATCATCGAGAACGTTCATTTTCAGGCAGATATCAGACAGAAGTTCAAATCGTTCGATTTCCGGTTGACTCCTCTCTCGGCCGCCTGCACAGAATCTGTTCATATAGGAAGCGATGGCAATAATAAACACTCTACCAGAATATGATCGTCCCGAAGCCTGATGTCACTAAAAAGAACCGCGAGGGCAGAAACCCCCGCGGTTAAGATATCCCTTAAATACGCAGAACTAGAAGTTGCTCTTGATGTCACCCCAGGTGGACTGCTGAAGAGAACTCTCGAGCCAGGTCATGATATAACCCATCAAAGCTTCAACTTCAGATGAAGCACAAGCCCCGAACTGCATCGTGGAATAGATCCTGAAGTTAGCATTATCAACGCAGGCGAATTCAAAAGATGCATCACCGATGCATCCGTTTGAGCCCATGTCATCCGGGAAGAAGTTTCCATCAACTCCCGTATAAAAATTAGTGCGATCCGCTGTCCCGGACCATCCTTCTGCGAAGGTGCCGGTTATTCCGGATGCAGCTACGGTGGGCACACCGGCTCCAAAAACATCCTCTGCAATGGTTCCGGTGCCGAACCATGTGTCGAGCCAAGCAGCTGGAACACCGCTCCACTGCATATCCTGACCGATGAGAATAAGGGCTCCTCCAGCTGTCATGTAAGTTTCCAGTTCGGTCATGGTAGCGGGGGTCAGGGCAGCTCCCATGGCAGGATCCCAGTAGTCACCAACCCAGTAGATCACCAGCTCGTAGTCAGCGAGCAACGTGGCTGATGGTAGAATTGTCTGTAATGGGCCATCCCCTCCACAGTATGTAGGATACCATTCCCATGTTTTTCCAAGGGCAGTAAGTGCTGTTCCCATTCCACCATTCCAGTGGTAAGGTGTGCCGGTAGGTATGGCGGTAGACGGGTTAACGGTATCGAATGCCCATGTGGTTGGGAACTCCTCTACGTCAGGATTCCAGTACTGGGCTCCGTATGCAGCAGTCACTCCATCGCTGAAAGCAGCCATGATGAACAGTACATCTCCACCCCTCCCCGGCATTGGGATTCCAGGTGTTCCTGATGACGCAGCATCCCTGGGATTGGCAGGAATGTCTCCCGTACCACGAGCAAACCCTCCGAAAGCTAGTGCCGTTATTATAAGCACTACAATAATCGACTTCATCATTTTTCTCTCCTTTCCATTGTTCTAAACACGAATATTAGAATCACTACAAGAATAAATATAAATGATCCCAGTTGATTGTCCATGCTTCTATGCAGGTTGATTAAATTACCAGAAAAAATATGGATTCTATACAAGATCCGGCTTCGTATCCTCCAGTCCATCAACGACTTTTCTCAACCTCTGAGAGTATTCATCACTCATGATAAGGGTTACTGAATCAGTCTCCACGATGGATACATCTTTCACCCCCATGAGAACCGTAAGCTTGCCCCCGTTCCATACTGTCGTGTTCTCGCTGTCTATTGAAAGCACCTCTCCACGGCCTACCCCGCATCTTCTGGCGGAGGGCCAGTCACCGATGTCGTTCCATTCGAACTGCGCGGGAACCATTACAACGTTATCAGCCTTCTCCATCACTCCGCAGTCGATGGAAATGGACTGAAGGGCACTGTACTTCACGGGATCCGGACAGGTTTCCGTACCGAGTTTCCGGAGTTCCTCCGAAAGCCCAGGAAGATATCGGGCAATTTCCGCCATGATGACGTCCGCTCTCCAGATGAACATACCGGCATTCCAGAAGTACCGACCGCTGGAAAGATACACGGAAGCGGTTTCAAGACCGGGTTTTTCCCTGAAGGACGAAACCTCATAGACTCCTTCACCGAAGCTTTTTCCTTTTTCAAGGTAACCGTATCCGGTGGCAGGCCGGTCAGGTATTATGCCTATCGTTACAAGTTTTCCATCTTTCGCCGGTTGGGCCGCTTCAAGGATAGTACTCCTGAATCCGTCCGGGCTGTCGATAACATGATCCGAGGGGACAACAACCATCAGATCAGAACCGCAGCCCCGTTCAACAAGGGTTTTTGCCGCCCAGCCTATGCATGCGGCCGTATTCCTGCCGGAGGGTTCAAGCAGAAGGTTCTCGTTCCTGATCCAGTGCAGCTGTTCGATTACGGTATCCCTGTGGTCATTGCCGGTAACTACCATTATTTCACCGTGGCCGCATAGCCCCTCAAAACGGGAAGCTGTTTCCTGAAGCATTGTCCTGTCTCCCGTAAGCCGCAGGAACTGCTTGGGCAGCTTTCGCGTTGATAAAGGCCAGAAACGGGTTCCCCGCCCACCGGCCATGATGACTCCGAAAAGTGATGACTCCATTAACTTCCTCCGGGTTCTATGAGGTAGCCTTCCCCGATCAGAACAAGTTCTCCACCCTCCCTGTCAGCAATAAGACAGGCGGGGGAATCGACTTCACTACCCTGAATCGCTGCGCTCCCTGATGAAATGAAAATAAGTGCGCCTCCGGGAATATTCATCTCCGACGTTCCTCGTATGTCTGATATTCGATAGTCCGCCTTCAGCTTCAGCCGGTCTACTCTGCCCTCCGTGCCTGCGGGAACGGGCCTTCCTGCATTCGACCAGTCAACAGCTTCAATACCTTTTTCAATATTGAGCTCCCTCGGTTTTCCATCGGTTCCGGTTCTTCCCCAGTCGTATAATCTGTAGGTAATGTCACAGTTGCTCTGTACTTCAAGAATTCGCAGGCCTGGACCAAGCGAATGAATGGTTCCGGGGGGAATGTGGTAGATGTCACCCGTAACCAGGCTAATTCTCTGCAGAGCTTCCTCCGCTCTCCCCTTCCGCAGAAGGTCGAGGAAAATATTCATGTCAGCGTCCTTCAGTCCGCCCATCATCCATGCGCCCTTCTCCGCTGCCAGCACTATCCAGGTTTCCTCCTTGCTGAGGCTTCCACCTCCGATGCCGGGATGGATCTGGACAGACAGTTTATCAGCAGTGTGAAGGGTCTTCAGAAGAACAGGATATTCATCTTTGCCTGGCAGTTCATCCGTTGAGACCAGATCATCCACAGTAGTTGTATCTCCATTAATTGTGTTCCTGAGAACTGATGATGCGCGTTCATCGTGGTAAAGCCACCAGATCTCGCCCACCGGGGTTTCAGACCCCGCAACCGTCAGGGAACCCCAAACCCTTGGAACGTATCTGGGTTCGGAGATGTAAAGCACTACTCTTCGTCCCTGAAGAATCTTGCTATCAGACCGTTGAGGATAACTGGTCCTGTGAAATCCCGCTCCGGATGCCATTGAACCGCGATGACCAGACCATCATCCGATTCTATGGCTTCGATAACGCCATCAGAAGACTTTGCTGCCGGATGGAATCCTTCCGGAATTCCGTCTATAGCCTGATGATGAAAGCTGCTTACTTCCATCTTACTACAAAGGATCTCCCCCAGGATGGTTCCGTTCATTATCTCAACAGTATGCTTCCTGGGATCATCAGCTTTCCCGCAGTGGTCAACCGGGTATTCCACCTGAGTCGGTATATTCTGGATGAGCTGTTCTCCCTCCGCTACGGCTATCAGCTGCATTCCCAAACATACACCCAATACCGGGATCTTCATTTCACGAGCGTTCCTGTACAGTTCCATTTCCCAGAGGGGTCTTTCCCGCCTGCAGTCGATAGATCCGTTGTTACTCTGACCGTAAAGTTCAGGGTCGGGATCACCACCGCCGGTCAGGAGGATCATGTCGACCTTCTCCAGAATGCTCCGAACATCGTCCGAACCGGGAATAATACCCATAGGGATAACATCTGCCTTATTCAGCAGTTCCGCATAGCTCTGGTTGAGCCCGAAAAGCCATTTTCCGTAGGATGAAACCTTGGATTCATCATTTTTGTACCAGTTAAGGGTAGTACCAATTACAGGTTTCTTCATCCGGTTATCTCCGTCATCCTTGCAACAGCTGCGTATGCTCTTTCCCTGATCCGGGGATCGAGTTCGATGACCGGCTCCAGCTTCCTGAGGGAATCAAGTATTTTCTGAAGGGTTATCATCTTCATGTTGTAACAGTAAATATTCCCTCCTGCAATGAACTCCCTGCCGGGGTATAAGGTCCTGAGTCTGTAGACCATACCCTCTTCGGTACCGATTATGAATCTTTTCGCACTGGATTCTCCAACATGTTTTATCATACCTCCCGTGCCCAGCACAGCATGGGCAAGTTCCCAGGCTTCGGGGGGGGTTTCCGGATGAACCAGCAGTTCAGCGTCCGGCCATTCCTCCATCCTGCACTTCATGTCAGGCAAGTCCGCTACAGCATGGCTTCTGCAGGCTCCGTTCCAGATATGGATGGTTTTATCAGACTTTCTTGACACGAAGGTCCCGAGATTCCTGTCGGGAGCAAAGATAATCTCATCAGATGGAGCGTTTTCAATAACTTCAAGAGCGTTCGCGGAAGTGCAGCAGGCATAGCTTTCGGCTTTTACATCGGCAGGGGAGTTAACGTACAGAACCGTCAGTGCATCGGGATACAATTCCTGCATGGAGAGCAGGGCAGGCACCTCTATGCAGTCCGCGAGGGGGCATCCGGCATCCGGCTCAGGAAGAAGGACTGTCTTGTCAGGGGAGAGAATATGAGCTGTCTCAGCCATGAATTTAACGCCGCAGAAAACGATCACTTCGGATTCGGTCGAGGCTGCCGTCCTGCTCAGCTGCAGGGAATCTCCAACATGATCAGCGATATCCTGTATTTCCGGCGGCTGATAGCTGTGGGCAAGGATGACCGCATCCTTTTCATTCTTCAGGCTCAATATCTCACTGACAAGTTTATTCTTCATCAACTTTCCAATCAGGCTTTTCAGTTGAGGAGATTATCCCTCCTCCTATCACCGAAGTGTCCAGATATACAGCACAGACCTGCCCCGGCGCAACAGCCTCTTCAGGCCTGCTGAATTCAACATGCAGGCTGCCCTCTCTGTCATCAAGAATTGCAGGCACAGCTTTTCTCCTGTACCTTGTCTGAACTGAGGCTTCTGCGGGAAAACTCGATGGTTTCCTGAGCCAGTTCATTTCCACTGCGGTGCATCCTGTTGAAAGCAGGTCCTTTTTTGTGCCTACGGTAACGGTCCTGTCCGATGAATTAAGAGCAGCCACGTACATCCTTTTCCCGTACGCTCCAAGCCCCTTTCTCTGACCAACAGTAAAATTCTCGATTCCGTCATGTCTGCCGATTTCCCTCCCGGAAAGATCCATCACCCTTCCAGTCTTTCCCTCGAATGTCGGGAGACTGAAGCAGAGATCCATACTTTCCTTCTTCATGAAGGGAATGTTCAATAGTGACGCCTCTCTGCGAACGTTCTCCTTCAGCATCTCTCCAAGAGGGAATGTGCAGTCTCTCAGTATTTCACTGTTAACAAGGGAAAGGAAATAACTCTGATCCTTTAATGGGTCAGCTCCGCGCTTCACAAGCGTGCCGTCCTTCCTGGCGTAATGGCCGGTTACAAGTGTTTCAGAAGGCTTCAGTATCTCATGCAGGGAAAGGAGTTTTACTTTTGCGTTGCACCTGGCGCAGGGATTTGGAGTCAGGCCCAGTGACAGCATCTTCGCAGACCAGAGAATGATTTCCCGCCGGAATCTGTCCGCCGCGTGAACGATAACAAGCTCCACTCCAGCGGCACCGGCAGTATTCTCAACTTCCGGTGGAATACCACAGCCGGAGGTATCAACGTAACCAGCTCTTACATGACTGTAACGCTCGCCACAGAGGTTCAGTGCAAAGGATGAATCCACCCCTCCTGAAAGTGCGACAAGAGCGCTGTTAAGCATACTAAGCGCCGAATTTAGCCAGTTTTCCAGCCGATGCCAGAAGAAGGGGCATTATTTCGGTTGACATGAACGAACCCAGCGCTCCTGCAAGGGCCTGTTTCTCAGAGAACGCGGAGCTGTACCCCGATCTCTGGGGTCCGCCATGAATAAGTACAGGTACCGAATGCCAGCTGTGAAGTTTCATGGGGCAGGGAGTACTGTGATCTCCGGTTATGCATACTACATCAAAGCCGCTCTCCAGAAATGAGGGTAATGCTCTGTCGAATTTCTCTATGGCGCTGATTTTGGCCTGGACATTCCCGTCCTCACCTGCACTGTCAGCAGGTTTATGATGAAGGAAAATGAAATCATGGCCGCCTTGCAGTGCTTTCTTTACGGCCTTTGCCTGCCCGGTGGTATCTTCAGGCGAGCATTTCATTATGTCCATACCCACCAGACCGGCAACACCCCTGTACATGGGATACAGCGCAACCGCGGCAGCGGTAAGGCCAAACCGTTCCTCTATCGAGGGAAACTCTCTGTGAAGGGCAAAACCCCTCAGAAGTATGAAATTTGCCGGATTGCAGTCCTTCAGGATTTCTCCAGCTTTCTGCAGGAACTCCCTGACGATCCTGTGGGATTCGTCTGAACCGGTCACAGGAACAGGCCTGTGCCCCACAAGCCCGGGATCGGTGTCCCCAATATCATCGATGAGGTCGTTACCCCTGAATACAACGCATGCCCTGTGCTGCTTGACAGGCAGCACGAATGTTACGACGCCTTCGATTCTTATATCTACAAGCATTTCCACAAGTTCTACACACTTCTCAGTGGATATTCTGCCCGCTCTTCTATCTGTTACGATTCCCTTTTCATTGAGTGTGCAGAAATTTATTCTGGCTGCCAGATCCCCGTGCTGCAATTTGAAACCGACTCCCAATGCCGCCAGCACCCCTCTGCCGACCTGATATTTAACCGGGTCGTATCCGAATAAACCAAGATGAGCAGGTCCGCTTCCGGGAGTGATGCCTCTTGCAATGGGGATATGCAGGCCGAGTGCTCCACCCGCCGCCAATCTGTCCATCTCCGGAGTCAAGGCTGCTTCCAGAGGTGTCCTTCCGCCGAGTTCCTCGATTGATATATCTCCCAGCCCGTCTATTACGGCCAGAAGTATTTTCGAATCGTTCTTCTGAACGAGTTTTTCAACCAAACCTCTGTACATACCCAACCTCAAATCAAGTAATGGGAAAGTTGATTGCCAACCATACCGTGATTTGCTTAAAATATAGTATTTCTGTACAAATTTTCAATCCACCGGTAGAATGTCCAGTCCCTTCAACAGATATGTGACTCGCTCATAAGCATCCCTTTTGATCAAAGAACGCTCATCCAAATCCGTCTCCTCTTCGAAGTCGGCGATGCTCTCAGGTCCCATGTGATCGGGAGATTCGAACTTCATTGCGATATTCTCCAGTCCTTCGCGAACCAATCCGTGATGAATATGAGGACGGAATTCGTCAATGAGTGCGTCTAACCCTCCAGGATAGTTCTTCAGAACGAAATAGATGTCGTACGGATCCTTTTCCTTCATTCGATCGGCCAGAGCCATGCCTTTCATCACCAGGAATGGCACAATTCCTGCGATTCTCATCTTAACCGTGTCTTCATAGCCGTAGGGATGTCTGCCTTTCAGAGTAACATCTACAGTCATACTGAACACTATGTCACACCCACGTGCTTTGCGTGCACGCACATCCTGGATTGTCTGTGTTCGATGACTCTTCCCAGTGCCCTGATACTCACCGGCTAACAAGTCCACCTCGACAGAGATGTACCCTTCACCAATTGGGACTTCACGCATGAATATGAAAGGTTGTCTCTCATCCTGTCTGTACCCACCACTCTTGAGCTTCGTACAGAGCGTCTCGTAACCGACCTCTGCCAACAGGTGCTGATCCAATGCGAGGTCCACATCAATGCTTCCGACGTGTTGCTCGGATGCTTCCGGGAGCAGCAGTTCCGGTACCCAGCCACCAATTACGGCGATACCGTCTCTGTATTCACCCATCAGTGTCGCCAGTTCGATCAGAACAGAATGCGCCGCCTGCACCATTTCTTTATTGTAGTCTCTTCGGGTTACCAATGCATTTCCAATACCTGTTTTCGGAGCATCTCAGCCGCCTCTCTTCCTCGATCCTTCCTGTGGATCAGGTCAAGGTATACCTGCACAGGATTAGCGATGACTGTACCATCTACATCACGACAGCCATAGAAAACACCTTCATCGTATGGTTCTGCAAGAAGTACGTTAGCACCACTGATTACGGGTTTCAATCCGGACTCCTCAGCAATTCGGCTTAACAGACTGTCAATGTAGACCGTTACTTTTCTGTAACGAACTGCCGGAGCATATCGAGCGGCAGCGGAGAAAGAAGTGAAGGCGTAGCGGACATCATTTCTTCTACATTCGTTCACCAGTTTCTCCTCTATAGCAACCGGATCATCCAGTGAATAGAAGGATGTGATCTGGTTCCTATTAAACGAGTATTGCTTACTCCAACCATCAATCAGAGCTTCGGGGCGTGTTAGCGTTATTCCATTCCGATTCTCGTCAACCCACTCACGATCCATCAGCATTCTCTTAACATTGGAAGTAAGACCGATGCTAACATTAGCCTCACGTCTGAGATCATTGATTCTCCAGGTTCTTCCGGGATTGCATAGCATCACCCGGATTACTCTTGATGATTTAATGTGGTATAGTGACTTCAATGCCCGTGTGGATACAAACGGGTTTTTTCGCCCTTCCCTTTTGATGAACAACCTGTCGAAGGCGAGGTAGGCATTACCGGCCAGATCCAGATAACCAATTCCCGCATCACGGCAAATCCCCGCTGACTCTGGAGAGATGTAGGGGGCAATTAAGACGGGATACCAGTTAGGTTGATTTGTCTTTATTCGAAGCAGCTGGTTAACAGCATCTCTGGCCAATCTGGGTTGACCGTTAGCCTTCACCTCGGCAACGATGGTTGTCGGCTCTCCCCTGACTTTGAATGTAGCTATCAGGTCATAATGCCCCACCGGATTCGATTCCGGTTCGATGATAATAGAGGAGATGAATGGTACTTCACTCAGACAGATCTGCAACGCCCTGGCGCCATCCCGTTCGGCTAAAGCGTGCTTCATTCTAATACCCCCTTTCAGCATTTGCTGATATCAATCAATATACTGAAAGTGATATGAAGTCAAGACGAGTATCATTATTTGAGGGTGTTTCAACGCTGGTTGAAAGGAGTTTGAATACTGATAATGAAAGAGTTCGACGTACTCAGCAAGAGTGTTCAGCATCCTGACCAGGAGGCTATGCACCCCTTGAAGTACTTACCATCACCCATCCCTCGAAAGAAGAGGTAGCCGACGGACAACAGGCTCCGTGAGACGATATACTCCGCCAGGTAGTGCTCAAAAACTCTGATGAGCGATCTTGAACGCTTCAAGTCTGCAGGAAATCAATCTTCAAACGTTATTCCCTCACCGCGCAGAATCTCTCCGGCGATGAAGGGTTCTTCACCTGACATCCTGAGGAGCTCCATTGTCCTGTCCACATCACCTTGATCCACGATCAGAAGCATGCCTGCCCCCATATTGAACGCTCTTCTCATCTCGGATGTTTCCACCTGTCCCGATTCGCTAATGAGCTCGAATATCGCGGGTACTTTCCATAGCGGCCTGATCACCGCACCGCAGCCTTCCGGTAATATCCTGGACAGATTTCCCGGAATGCCGCCTCCGGTGATATGAGCTATACCTTTTACAAGCTTCTCAATGAGCAGTGGTTCAAGAGCACTCAGATAACTCCTGTGAACGGCGAGCAGAGCATCCCCCACTGTTCTGTCCCCGAGAAGAGAATGACTGTCGAGCGGGGACAGACCTGCGGTTTCAAAGATAACCTTTCTGGCAAGGGAATAGCCGTTCGTATGCAGTCCGTTCGATGGAAGTCCGATTATGATCATTCCCGGACGGATGGTCGAACCATCGACGATCATCTCCTTCTCAACCAGTCCTATTATGGTTCCCGCCACATCGTAGTCACCTTCACCGTAAAAACCAGGCATCTCAGCCGTCTCTCCACCGAGAAGCACACATTCATTCCTGCAG
Organism: Candidatus Aegiribacteria sp.; assembly: GCA_030613065.1. GTDB lineage: Bacteria > Fermentibacterota > Fermentibacteria > Fermentibacterales > JCC-6 > Aegiribacteria. The sequence continues at coordinate 14,548 of JAUWMQ010000029.1, forward strand.
CAGGCATCTGCAAGCCCTGATACTATCTCGGCAACCGTCGACGCTTCCAGCCTTCCGCAGGCTATGTAATCCATGAAGAACAATGGTGATGCTCCCTGAACGAGAATATCGTTAACACAGTGGTTGACAAGATCGCTGCCAACTGTCCCGTATCTTCCCATCATGCCCGCAACTTTGAGCTTTGTACCAACACCGTCCGTGCTGGCCACAAGGACCGGCTCCTTCATGTGGCTGAAATCAGCTCTGAAAAGTCCCCCGAAGTGCCCCAGGTCGGAAAGGACATCCTTCGTGAATGTCTTTCTCACCTGAGTCTTCATGAGGGCTATAGCCTTTTCTCCCTCCAGGATATCTACTCCGCTGCTCCGGTAATCAACCGGTTTCATATTTTGAATTCTCCCAGCTGATTCGTTGACAGGTAATATTCCATTCTTGAATCAATATCATCACGGGTCAACTCCCTGAGCTTCTCAACACCGAAACCGCTGCACGCGTAGCTGGCATTTACCGCTCCATAGGCCAGCCCTTTCTTCATACTCTCGAAGTTAAGATCGCTGTCGCTGCCGGCAAGGTATCCAAGCATCCCGGAGGCAAAGGTATCTCCCGCTCCGGTTGGGTCGATAATCTTCTTCAGTGTATAAGCCGGAAGCACAAAGGGGTCACTCCCTCCGAAGATCGTTGCGCCTGCCGCACCCATTTTTATAACGACATAGCGCGGTCCGGCGCTGATAATGAACTCTGCTGCATCAAAGAGGTTCTTCTTGCGGGATATCTGCATCGATTCGGAGGCGTTTACAAAAACGATATCAACCTTACCGAAGACTTCAAGCACCTTATCCCTCTGATGGTCTATCCATAAATTCATGGTATCCATAGCTATCCAGCGGGGGTTGTGAACCTGCTGCAGTACCTGAAGCTGCAGCACCGGGTCGATATTGGCAAGGAAAATGCATTCAGTGTTTACATAATCATTTGGAAGGATTGGTTCAAAACTGGCAAATACGCCCAGCTCTGTCCTTACCGTTCGCGCATCTCCGAAATCGGGACCGTACGCACCCTCCCAGCGGAATGTGGGACCCTGCCCCGTGGTAAGACCCCTCACATCTATTCTGCGTTCCGCTAGAAATCTTTTCTCGGATACGGGAAAATCAGGCCCGACAACTCCCACTACCCTTACAACATCGAAGCATCCGGCTCCGAGCGAAAAATAGATAGCAGAGCCGCCCAGGGTCTCCTCTACCTTTCCCGCAGGAGTGGTAACTGTATCAAGAGCAACGGAACCAACCACTAAAAGTGCCATAAAATACCTACCCTATTCACATAGTAATAACTGATTTACATTCTGTCCGGAGCATTCACTCCAAGTATTCCAAGAAGATCGCGGATACAGCGTCTGCATGCTTTGCAGAGCATCAGTCGGGCTGCTGAGATGTCCATGTTGTCAGTATCTACAACCCGTACATGCTGGTAAAATCTGTGGAACCCGGCGGCCAGATCTGCGAGGATCTCCGTAAGTCTGTGAGGCTCCATTTCTTCAGCGGCTGCAGTAACATTCACAGGTACGGATTCAAGAAGACGCATCAGCTCGCGTTCATATTCACCTTCGAGGAGTTCTGCAATACTGCTGGAGAACTCGTGCGGAGAACTTATTCCAGCTTCCCCGGCTGCACGGAGAATGCCTGCTATTCTGGCATGGGCATACTGAACGTAGTATACCGGATTCTCGCTGGACTGCTTTCGTGCAAGGTCAAGATCGAAATCCATGTGGGCTTCCGCTCTTCTGGTCAGGAAAAGGTACTTTGTAACATCAGAAGAACCGACATCGTTAATAAGCTCCCTGAGTGTAACAAATTCTCCGGATCTGGTAGACATCTTTACTTTCCTGCCGTCCTTTACAAGAGTAACGAACTGGTGGATGACAACCTTCAGTTTTTCCCGAACATCCTCTTTGCCGAGAAGGCATTCCAGTGCAGCCGTTACATCGCGGCTTGTATCCAGATGATCCGCTCCGAAGATATCCACCATCAGGTCATAGTTCCTGGAGAACTTGTCAAGGTGGTAGGCGATATCGGGCATCCTGTAAGTATATGTTCCGTCATCCCGGATCATTACCCTGTCCTCCGGTCGCCCGAGGGCTGTGAACCTGACCCAGAGTTTCCCCGAATCACTCTGGTAGACCAGGCTGCTGCCGTCAACTGTGATAGCGGACAGCTTCTCAACCGCATCCATCACAGCTCCGGGTATCAGCTCACTTTCGGAAAAATATCTGTCGAATTCTATGCCGAGAAGGGATAGGTCTGACCTTATCATCTTTATGGCCTTCTCTTCGGCAAAGCGGATAAAGGTATCCCGATCACTCTCCCATTTCAGCCCGGTTCCGTATTCAGCCTTCAGATCTGCAGCCCACTCAATAATGTAACTCCCGTGATAACCGCCATCCGGAATTGCCGCTTCACCACCTTCAGCAGATAAATACCTGACAGCAAGTGATTCGCCCAGAAGAGCCATCTGCCTTCCTGAATCGTTGAAATAATACTCACGGCTGACCTTCCATCCTGAAACTTCGAGGAGACTGCTGATAGTCTCACCCAGGACAGCCTGTCTGCAATGTCCGACGGTCAGAGGTCCTGTTGGATTAGAGCTGACGAATTCAACCAGCGCTTCTCTCCCGGCACCGGTATCAGGCAGCAGGAGCTGCAATCCGCCGGAAGCCAGTTTGAAGGAGGTGGATGTAAGGTAGCCCTCATTCAACCTGAAATTGAGAAACCCCGGGCCATCAATGCTGACAGCTGATATTCCCTCTATACTGACATCAAGGGCTTCAGTGATTTTTCCGGCAATTGAACGGGGATTATCCTTTACAATCCCAGCCAGCCTCATCGCAGCCTGGCAGGAAAGGTCTCCGAATTGCAGATCGTTCGCCCCTGTTACAACTGCGCGAAAATCATCAGGTATTGTTTCCCCCCAGATGCTGCGGACCGAAGATTCCAGAACCCTCTCCAGTTCATTCCTCAGCATGGCTGGAGTCATCATCCGGCAGTTCCTCCGTATCATCGTATTTAATACTTGGAACATCACTCCAGAGCATTTCAAGATTGTAATATTCCCTGGTCTCAGGGAGAAAAATGTGAACAACCAGATCAACGTAATCTATCAGAATCCAGCTGCCTTCATCGTAACCTTCAATATGATGTTTCCTGAATCCATTCATCTTTGCGATCTCTTCCACATGATCAGCAATTGCTCTGGCGTGAATCCGATTCTCTGCGGTAGCCAGAAGGAAAGCTTCCATCGTAAGGGGCACTTCGCTCATATCCAGAGCAATAACCCGGTAACCGTGACGCTGACGAATAGCTTCTACAAAAATATCAAGAATATCTCCTGACAAAAAACACCTCCATAGTTCTCATTTGGAATTATTCAATGGCGGGAATCATTTCCCCAATATCGCAGCCAATACAGATAGTCACATCCACAATTACAGGAGCATTTCCGGCAGGAACCTCCCATACAATGCAGTCTTCCGGTCTGCCGAGGATATTTGCGATCACCCTCGCGGCCGAAATATCGGTCAGATGGGATATAACGATAGTCTCTTCGAAAGGTTTTTTATCGGTATCCGAGGGATCGAAAGGAGCGAGAATGACCGTTGAATCGGAGGAGGACCGCAGAAGCTGGCGCTGGGTTCGGCTTGCCAGTCCACCAATTGATGTGCCGTTAAGAACCATAACCCGGATAGTATCAGGAACAGAGATTTCCTCAACCGGCTCATTCTCCTCCGTAAAGCCCGTTTCAACTATGTCATCGGTACTCTCAAGTTCCGGAACAGATCCTGGTGGGGGGAGGAGCACTGTCATTGAAATAACGGCAAGAGCCAGCCCGGCTATCACCCATCTCCAGGGGAAACCTTTCCCGGCAGCCATCAGCTAATCAACTTCCGGGTTAAAAAAGGGTCTGAGCCGGCTGTAACTGTTCTCCAGTGAAGCCGAGATTACTCTTGTATCACCTGTAGTAGTCATGAAATTCGTATCGCCGGACCACCTTGGAAGCAGATGAATATGAATATGCCCCTCAATTCCAGCCCCGGCACAACCCCCAAGGTTCCACCCACCGTTCATTCCCATACAGTTCATACCTGCAGAAAGTGCCTTTTCACACTTCACCACCAGTCTGATAAGTGTGTCAAGCTCACTGCTGTCAAGTCCGGCAAAATCCTCCGCATGTCTCAATGGTACGATCATCAGATGACCATTGATGTAGGGGTATCTGTTCAATACAACGAAAAAGCCCCCGTCGCGATAAAGAACGTAGTTCTCCCTGTCCTTCTCAGGTTCACTGCCGATTCTGCATAGAACGCATCCGTTCTCCGGTTTTGAACCGGTAACGTAGGGACTTCTCCAGGGTGCGGCAAGATGCATCACAGGGCAGCCCTCCATCCCGATACGGAATAGGGTTCAATAATAGTGCCCGCAGGCACATCCAGATCAATCAGAATGCTTCCATCTCCTATGAAGCAGTTATCGCCGATCACTGTCTTTCCAGAGAGTCTGACCAGCCTTCCAATTGAAACACCTCTGCCGATCTCAACAGATTCCTCTATCCATACGCCACCGGGGTCGGGAATGTTAACTCCACCGGTCAGGTGACCATAAAGAACCTGTTTCCGGAGGTTTTCAGTTGCGCAAGCAAGCTGCACACGGTTGTTCACACCGGATACTTCCCTGTAATCTCCCGCGATTACCGAAATGCAGGGCATCCCCATGCTCACAGCGATGGAAACGGCATCCGTAAGGTAATACTCGCCCTGGTCGTTATCGGTCCTGATCTTCGTCAGCAGTTCAGGAAGCACTCCGCCGTCAAAAGACATGAGACCCGTGTTTATTTCACCAATTTCCAGCTGCCGTGGAGTGCAGTCTCTCTCCTCCACTATCGCCGAGAGCAGATCACCCTCCCGGATAATCCTTCCATATCCCGATGGATCGGGAGGACAGGTTGAAAGAACCGCTATTACAGCCCCGGTCTTCCTTCGGGATTCCTCAAGTTTTAAAATCGTGCTGCTTTTAAGAAGGGGGACGTCTCCGAGCAGTACCATCACACTTTCCGCGGTCACATTTTCCATTCCGCAGGCAACCGCATGCGCGGTCCCAAGCTGCTCATCCTGTACAGCCCACGATGCTCCCTCTTCCTCGAGGAGTGGGACTACACTCTCCCTGCTGTGGCCGACGACCACAACGGGACTTTCAAGACCGGCTTCAACTGCCTCTCTTACCACTCTTATCACCATAGGAACCCCGAGAACCGGATGAACCACTTTTGGAAGCGGTGATTTCATCCTCTTCCCCTGGCCTGCGGCGAGAATGATACAGGCTGTCATACGTCAAGCAAAGAGGGGTTCTGATTCCTGTCATCCGCCATCACTACTTTTGCCTTCGGTGGGGCTTCATTATCGTTCAACCATACGTACTGCAGGATAATAGCCCTGTCGCCCCTGTGAACCAGCCTGGCAGCCGCACCGTTTATACAGATTATTCCGCTTCCCCTTTCACCTTCCAGAACGTAGGTTTCAAACCTCGCCCCACTCTCAATGTCAGCAACCATAACTCTTTCACCGGGGAGTATCCCGGACATGTCAAGAAGATCGCTGTCGATGGTTATCGAACCCACATAGTTCAAATCGGCTTCAGTAATTACCATTCTATGCAGCTTAGCTCCCAGAAAGCACCTGTGCAAAATACTTCCTCCTTTAAGAACATTCAGGGTTTCAGTACAATGTTATCGATCAGTCTCGTATGCCCGAAATATACAGCAATGGCAAGAAGAGCGGGGGCTTTGAGCTTTTCCACGTGCTTTAAGGTGTCAGGGTCAACAAGTTCCAGATACTGTATCGTCGCCAGTGGAGCATTACCGATGACTTCACGTACTGCGCCGCATATCCGTCCGGCGTTCCTCTCCCCCTCTGCGACCAGTTCGGCGGCCCTTGAAAAACTTCTGGAGATAGCCGCAGACTGTTTCCTCTCCTCTGGATTGAGGTAGGAGTTCCTCGAACTCATGGCAAGGCCGTCTGGTTCTCTGATTGTTTCACCGGCATGGACCAGAACTCCGAGGTTGAGGTCATCAACCATTCTTCTGATGACAGCAAGCTGCTGGGCATCCTTTTCCCCGAAGAAAGCGATGTCGGGCCGCACTATGCCGAACAGAATCGCACAAACGGTTGCAACCCCGTCAAAGTGTCCGGGTCTGTACTTTCCACAGAGGTTTTCAGTGAGGCCGGAAACATGAACTGAGGTCGAGAACCCAAAGGGATAGATCTCGTCTACAGATGGGAAAAATAGACAGTGAGCACCTGCTTCATCAAGCTTCATCAAATCTTCATCAAAAGTACTGGGATAGGATGAAAGATCCTCTCCACTGCCGAACTGCGCAGGATTTACGAATATGGACACGATAACCCTGTCAGCCTCTCCAATGGCAATTGAGACAAGGCTGAGATGTCCCTGGTGAAGCGCTCCCATTGTAGGGACTAATCCGATTCTCATCCCTGCTGTGCGCCACCGATCCACAAGCTTCCTCACCTGCTCAACAGTTCGAAGGAGAGTAATATCGTTCATCTCCGACCGCCAAGTCTTGGAACGAAGCTCTCTATACCCCCTGTATGGTTGTCGATCGCCTCAAGGAGTCGGTTGAAATCCTCACCCTTGTGCCTGAAATCAGCATGATCGGTGTTGACAACAAGCACAGGATGTTTTCTTGCTCTGAAGAAATAGTCGTTGTAAGCATCGGTCAGTTTCTCAAGGTAGGATCGGCTTAAATCGGTTTCAAAGGGTCTTCCGCGGCTGGATATTCTTCTCAGAAGGGAATCACATGAACCCTGGAGGTATATCACGAGATCAGGCTGAGGAATATCGCACGTCAGAATCAGTGAGAGTTTCTCGTAAAGGGCGAATTCATCATCCTGAAGGTTGATCGAGGCGAATATCCTGTCCTTTGCAAACATGTAATCGGCAACGAACTTCTTCCTGAACAGATCGAGCTGAGCAAGGCTCTTCTGCTGCCTGTAACGGCTGAGCATGAAGAAGAGCTGAGTCTGAAATGCCCATGCTTTCCTGTTCCTGTAAAACCGCGGGAGAAATGGATTCTCTTCCACTTCTTCAAGGATCGTTCCGGCTTTCCAGCTGGACGCCAGCAGGTTGCATACAGTTGTTTTGCCCACTCCGATGGGACCTTCAACAACTACGTAACTGAATTCAGCTGTCAGCTGGGAACCTCCCAGAAGCAACCTCTGACAGGCACATCATAAATCCTGGAAATAGAACTTTTGTCGGAGCACTTATTAAGAAGTTCCTCAGGTGTCCCTTTCAGTCCGGGAATCTTCACGTGCCAGACGTCAGAAAGAGGTTTCAGCACAAATCTTCTTCTCTTTATTCCTGGATGTGGCAGGGTAAGAGTTTCATCATTTCTGGTCACATCTCCAAAGAAAAGCAGATCAATGTCCAGGGTTCGAGAGGAGTTGTTCTTCCGTACAGTGGAACCCAACAGAATTTCCGCTTCCCGGCAATTCTTCTGTAGTTCCTCTACAGGTCCATAGAAGTTGCCAGAAAGGACACAGTTCAGGAAACTGCCCCCTTCAACTCCTTCAATGGGAGGAGTTTCGTAAACCCCTGACAGTTCGAACAAACCCATTTTGTACCGCGAAAGCAGGTAACGAATACCTTCCACAAGGTTCCTCATCCTGTTTTCCAGATTGCTGCCCATTCCAATAGCAAACTTAGCCATTTTCACCTCCCTCAACAGTGAATGAAGCAGATTCAAGTTTTAGAGAAACCGGCGGGAAAGGTTTCGTGACGGTCACCTTCCAGTGACCACCAGGATACTCAATCCGGAGCAGATTCAGAATATCAGATGCCAGATCCTCAATGTAATCGTATTCCTTTTCATCAAAATCAGCAAGAGCATCACATACATCAGAGTAATCAATTGAAGGGCCAACGGCAACCTCCCCCGTCCAGACTACGGTAATGGGAACATCCCTGGAAGATATCTTCTCCTGGTTTTCCGCCCCCAGTTTCAGCCGGAGGATGATGTTCTTCAGTACAAGCATACCCTTCATTCGACACCTTTCTTCAACCATGCCTTGATCTTATGCCTGTAAAGCTCATTCCGCTCAAGTCTTCCTATTGCCTGGTAAATAGATTCTTCGGGTATTGTAAGAGCGAAACGGATATATCCTTCGCCGTATGTGCCGAAACCGCTTCCAGGTGTAACCACAATCCCGGTATGAGATATAAGCTTGCGGGCGAACCGCATGGACTGTGTGCCCCTGGGAAGCTTTACCCAGACATAAAATGTGCCCGGTGATTCGCAGACATCCCAGTCAAGCTTCCTGAGACCTTCCACAAGAACTTCCCTCCGCTTTGCATAGATGTCGAAATAACAGGAGGTATTTGAGTAGAGAGCTTTCTCGGCAGCTTTCTGAACAGCTGTGAATACTCCGGAATCGATATTCTCCTTGGCACCCATGAAGGTCCGTACAAGATTCCTGCCGCCTGCCACGAACCCTACTCTCCATCCAGTCATGTTGAATGTTTTGGAGAGACTGTGAAACTCAAGACAGACATCTTCGGCACCCGGTATCTGAAGGAACGATGCAGGAGGTTTCCCGTCAAATCTTATATGACTGTAGGAGTTGTCACTGACTATAAGTACATCTTCCCGCCTTGCCCATTCCACTATCTTCTTCATCTGATCAAGCGTGAGAACAGCTCCGGTGGGATTATTGGGGTAGTTGAGAAACATCAATCTGACGCTGTCAATTATTTCCTTTGCGAAGGATTTAAGATCCGGCACAAATCCATTTTCTCTGAGCAGGGGCAGATCAATTGGAATTGCATCCGCCAATATGGCTGATGCTCTATAAACAGGGTAGCCTGGATTGGGCACAAGTACCAGGTCACCGGGATTGCAGAAGAAGATCGGAACATGAGCGATTCCCTCCTTGGTTCCGATAACGGCTCCCACATCCATCCCGTCATCAATAGTCACACCGAACTGCTCCCTCATCCAGTTCCTCACCGCATCAAGGAAAAACTTACTTCCAGCACCCTTTGGATATTTATGATAGGAAGGTACAGCAACAGCTTCCCGGGCTTCCTTCACAATGTCCGAAGGTGTAGGTAGATCCGGGTCACCGATACCGAAATCGATAATCTCCATACCCTTCCTCATAGCTGCTTCCTTCTGCCTGTCGATCTGCGCGAACAGGTATGGCGGAAGCATGCTTACCCTCTCGGAAGCGGAAATAACTACCCGTTTTCCTTTTTTCTTCTCTTTCAAATCAACCTCTTCCAGATTAACCGGTGATTCAAGTACAAATCAATCCTACTCATCTTAATATATGAACTTATCACTCCCATCGTAAGACTTTGATTAGTGTTCCTTTATCTGGAAATCATCTTCAATCCCCGGAAGGTGACCGTTCAAGGATTATCACAGGATTTCAGGATAACACACCGGTCCCTCTGATACCCGATTAATGAATAATCAACCTGCCTCTATCTCCGGGACATTATATTGACAAGGGAGATAATCCGCGCAGGGCTCATCAGCTTCCGTGAGGTTTGTGAAGCTGTGAAAACAGGTTGCTTCTGACTCCGGTTCCAGTTTGGATATTTTCAATTGTAGTATAATCCTTACATACTCAATTCATAGCAAAGTATAACTTTCCGGAGGCGATCATGATAACTGTAAAATTAATAACGTTGTTAATCATTTCGCTGCAGCCCCCTGTCGCGAATATTGTTCCCTATGAAATCACCGCTCACGGCCATACCCGCATAGATAACTACTACTGGCTCAGGAATATTGAAGACCCTGCGGTGTTCGAGTACCTGAAAACTGAAAATGCCTTTGCGGATTCCATGCTCAGTGGATATGCCACTTTGATCGACACACTGGTGATGGAAATGCAGGCAAGAATTTCCGTAGTGGACAGTTCCGTACCTTACTACAGCAACGGTTACTGGTACTGGAATGAATACCGGGAGGGTGATGAGTACAGTGTGAATTTCAGGAAAGAACACCCCGAAGGTGAACCTGAGATACTCCTGGACGAGAATGTACATGCCGCCGGAAGGGAATACTTCCAGGTTGAAGCAATGAGCGTCAGTCCAGATAATTTAACCCTTGCCTGGGCATTTGATACCACCGGTGGACACTGGAATACGATTATTTTTCAGGACATCCAGACGGGTCAGGTACTCGACAGAATCCACAATGCTTCCGGCAACATAGCATGGGCAGACGATTCAAGGATAGTATTCTACGGTTTGAATGATCCGAGGGGAAGAACGGACAGGATCATGCGCAGGTCGATAGGATGTGATGATGAGGTATGCGTATACAGAGAAGATGATCCCACATTCTGGCCCTGGGTATGGAGTTCCAATGACAGAATGTGGGTAATCATATCAACTTCAAGCACACTGGAATCCGAGTGCAGAATACTTTCAGCAGCTGCCCCAAGGGATTCATTCCGCGTAATTCATCCCAGGACAGAAGAGCTTGAATACTACATTGAGCCCATCGGGAATACATTCTACATTCTTACAAACGCCGAAGGTGAAAATTATTCGGTAATGCAGGCTTCATCGGAATCACTTTCAATGTCGGAATGGAAGACTTTTATACCTTACTCCGACACTGTTCTGATAGAAGGAATCGATGTTTTTAATGATCTCCTTGCAGTTTCGGTTAGAACAAGTGGCCTTAAGATGCTCTACCTTGTTGACAGAGAATCAGGTGAAGGATACTACGCCAATCTGGGAGATGAAAACTCCACAGTCTATCTATCCTCAAACTACGATACCGCTGCCGATTCCATCAGACTGGACTACACATCCATGACAACCCCCTGGTCTACAGTTGCCTACTACATAGCTGCCGATACGATGCGGGTCTTGAAAATGGAAGATATCGGAGATGATTTCGACAGGACACTGTACGAATCCCACAGAGTAATGGCTCCAGCCGGGGATGGAACAATGAGTCCCATAAGCCTTGTCTACCGGACCGACCTTTTCAGGGAAGGTGAAAACCCTCTATTGATCTATGGATACGGTGCATACGGTTTCAGT
>JAUWMQ010000025.1 GCA_030613065.1 Candidatus Aegiribacteria sp.
GCCGGTACGTACCGTTCTGTTGGGAGGGGGTAGCTTACGAGCTACCTCCTACCAGATTTCAGTTGATATAGCCGAGATCTCTCAGTTCTTTCTGCTGTATGATGGTGAGTTCGTTCTTTGTGGGTTCCCACAAACAGGGCCAGGCCCAGTATTCCAGCAGCTGATTCAGCAGAAGACTGTCAGCATTCAGGGGATTCATCTCAACAGGATCATCCTGCAGGTTGAACATTTCTGAAGAGTCATCCACAGGATTCCAGATGATCTTATCACGTTCTGCCACTACAGATGCACGAATGCTGTCCGAAAAAATGCCGCTGGAGTAAACTGGTCGATCGACAGGAATCTCCCCGAAAAGGTTCAATCCCTCGGCTCTTGCAGGTATGGGAACTCCGGCAAAGGTGAGTATGGTAGGAAGAATATCTATCTGCCCCACTGTAACGGAGTCCGAAGTTCCCTCAGGTATTCCCGAGCCTGTTATGATCAGCGGAACATGAAGAGCATTCTGGTAAAGGTTGTTACCGTGACCCCAGTCGCCGTGCTGAAGGAACTCTTCCCCATGGTCAGCAGTTAGAATAATTATAAGATTATCGGTTAAATTCCTTTCCCTTAGTCCTGCGAACATTCTGCCCAGTTGAGAATCCGTCCATTTAATTTCCCCATCGTACAGGTTCAGTAAATGAGCAGCCTGCTCAGGATACCATTCACCAAGAGCATTCGTCCTCCATTCTGTGATTCCTGCTGTGCCCCCGGGTTCGTAGCAGGTATCGAAACCTTCAGGGGGGTCGTAGGGGAGGTGAGGATCGAAAAGGTGGAAAAAGACGAAGAAAGGTTCACTATAGTTCTCCCCGTCCAGCCAGGCAAATAGTGAATCCACAGTTATGCGGGCTCTTCCATGCCCTTCGTCATTGAAGCAGAAATGTTCAAAATCCCTGGACATTCCGTAGGCCTCACCGAGATAATTGATATTCACAAAGGCGGCTGTTCTGTATTCCTCGTCAAGAAGGATTGTTGCAAGAGTAGGAAGCAGAGGGTCGAGCCCATAGGATGCTTCATTATAATGCCTGCAGCCGTGAGTCTTCACGGTAAGTCCCGTTAGTATTGAGGCCATGGACGGAAGGGTCCAGGGAGACTGTGCCTGCATGTTGAACCATATGGTTCCGCTTGAGGCAAGACTGTCCATCGCGGGTGATGTGTCTCTGTCATAACCGTAGCAGCTCATATGATCAGCTGCCAGAGTATCAATCACTATCAGTAGAATATTTGGACGTCTGTCTTCATTGCATCCGGAGAACAGAAGCAGGATTATTAGACAGGCTGCAATTGGATGGAAGATTTTACTATTTTGCATGCGGTCCATCTCCTCTCCGATTCCTGAACTTCAGTATGCCCTGGCGAGAATAACTTTTGTCTTAGTTTCTCTGCCGGTCACGATGCACTTTCCGGAGCCTTCCGGCTGCTCGAGTGGAATGCACCTTACAGTGGCCTTTGTTTCCTGCTGCAGCCTTGCTTCATCCTCACTGTCTCCATCCCACCATACACTGTAGAAACCGGGCTTATTTACTATGCCTTCGCGAAAATCATCAAGATTTTCAACGGAATATGTTCTTGATTCCCTCTTCTGGATTGCCTCATCAAGCATTTCGTTCTGTATTTTTTCAAGAATCCCAGGAGTGCTATCCACAAGTGAATCAAGGGAAATCGTGAATTTGTCATCTCTGCCCGGTTTGTTCCTCTGGCTGGCCATCACATGTCCCTCTTCCAGGTCACGCGGTCCGATTTCAAGTCTCAGTGGAACTCCACGGACCTCCCAGTAATTGAATTTGAAGCCGGGGCTGATACCGCCGCGGTTATCTACTTCAACTCGGATACACTTTTTCTCCAGGCCATCCCTGATGCTGTCAACAACCGTTAGTACCTCAGCCCTTGCTGAGTCATCCCTGGCTATCGGGACAATAACAACCTGTACCGGTGCAAGCTTTGGCGGCAGACGCAGACCATTCTCATCGCCATGAGCCATGATAACAGCACCGACCAGTCTTGTTGATACACCCCAGCTGGTCTGATGTACGAACTGCTGTTCGTTGTTGCTGTCAAGGTACATTGTATCGAACACCCTGGCGAAATTGGTTCCCAGGTAGTGGCTTGTTCCGCTCTGCAGAGCCCAGCCGTTACCCATCATCGCTTCGATAGTATAACTGTCTACTGCGCCGGCAAACTTCTCCCGCTCGGTTTTCCTTCCGGGTATTACGGGGATAGCGGCCACGTTCATCGCGAAATCCGTATATACTTTCAGCATTCTGAGAGTTTCCTCTCTGGCCTCCTCCTCATTCGCATGGGCGGTGTGACCCTCCTGCCAGAGAAATTCAGTGGTTCTGAGAAACGCTCTTGGACGCATTTCCCATCGAACTACATTCGCCCACTGATTAAGAAGCATAGGAAGATCTCTGTAACTGTTAATCCATTTTGAGAACATATGGTTAATAATGGTCTCTGAAGTTGGTCTTATAACCAGTGGTTCTTCAAGCTTCTTGCCTCCCCCATGGGTGACAATGGCCAGTTCCGGAGCAAACCCTTCAACATGCTGGGCTTCCCTTTTTATGAAGCTTTCCGGTATGAGCAGAGGAAAGTAAGCATTCTTATGCCCGGTCTCCTTGAAGCTTGCATCAAGGCTTGCTTGAATATTTTCCCAGATTGAGTATCCGTAAGGGCGAATTATCATACACCCCCGCACTGGAGCGGAGTCGGCGAGCTCAGCTTCACGGATAACGTCCTGGTACCATTTTGCAAAATCTTTTTCCGGATTCGTGATATTCTTTGCCATTTATCAGCACTTTCTGTCAGGGTGTTTGTTAAGATTTCCCATGAGGAAAACTAATTGAGGTTCGCAGATACTCCAAGGGCATAATTGACACATGAAGCTTGGGATATTAACTTATAAGTGTAGGGGGCCAGTTTGCTGAGAGTGCCAAATGGAAACAATGAAGGCTGCGCCCTGATGTTCTGCTGATGCGTGACCTGGCAAACCAGGTAGACTGAGGCAGCAACAGGCCGTAGTAAGACCTTTAACCCTGTTCAAGAGACATTCTTCAGGGATATGGCCCCCACACTTTTCTAAACAGATCTGCAGTGTCGGAAGGTATAAAATTGTTTTCTCTCAGGACGATATACTCTTCTGTGAAAGACAGAAATTACCGTTTGATACTTATTTTTTTCACGGTATACACTGCGATTATGTTGATCATTCCCCTTTCAAGGCTTGTACCCAGGGTTCCTGTCCCTCTCATGTCTTTCTTACTGTGTTACTTTCTATACAGATGGAAACGCCTTCCAGAAGTCCTGAGACCCTGGTTGTTCTATCCGCTGCTGGTGCTTTCGTACTGGCAGCTGCAGTATGTTGTTTCTTCCCATTTTCAGGAATTCCATGGTGCGGGGATCATTGCCTTCGAACGGAGCCTGTTCGGAAAACTGCCTGTAGTATGGCTTCAGGAACAGCTGCATCAGGGTGGTATTGCGTGGTACGATTACATTTTTGCCATTTTCCATTCATCACTGTTTTTTATTCCGATAGTATTTCCGCTGCTTCTTCTCGTCAGAAAGGGAGTGGAGAGGATGAAGAGAGCAACCGTTGCAATGTGCCTGATCGCTCTCGCTGGATATGCTACCTATGTTCTGTTTCCTCTAACACCCCCCTGGATGGCTTCTCTTGAAAACATGATCCCGCATGTCGAAAGGATAACCCTCAGAGCACTTGGGGAACTTGCACCCGGAGGAATAATCTCTTCGTTCAGCCCAAGCCCGAGGGGAGCGATGCCCTCGCTTCATGCAGGGGTACCGATACTTGTCTTAATGATAGCGTTCCGGGAGTTTCGATGGAAAGCCTGGTGGTTCACCATATTAGTGGCCGGTATATGTTTTGAAATCGCTTACGGTGCGGAGCATTATATTGTTGATATAATTGCGGGTCTTGCCTATGCTGTGGCATGTTATCTTGTTGTTTATAAATGGCTTATTCCGGACGTCCGCCTTGCACCGGGCCGTCCTGTTGACGCCAGGAAGCGATTAACATGAAGAAGGATATCCATTCCCTGCTTTTGAAGAAAAACAGGGGGGAGAAGATCGTATCAATTACCGCATACGATTACACGACCGCCAGGCTTGAAGAGGAAGCGGGAGTAGACTTCATCCTCGTTGGTGATTCCATTGCAATGGCGGTATTCGGCGAGGAGACTACGCTGGGCGCAGATCTTAATGTCATGATAGCCCATACAAAAGCCGTTTCAAGGGGAGCAGCCAATACCCTTGTTATAGGTGACATGCCGTTCGGATCCTACGAACGCTCCGATTCGCAGGCTGTTAAGAACGCTGTAAGATTTCTCTCTGAAGGAGGCGCGGACGCTGTTAAGCTCGAGGGGGGCAACAGTCGTTCCGTATCCCGCGTGCTGGCCATCATTGATTCTGGAATACCTGTTATGGGACACGTCGGACTGCTTCCACAGTCGATCAGGCAATCAGGAGGTTACAGGGTCGTTTACAGCGATAGACGTGAAGAGCTGTTTGAGGAGGCATTTGCCCTTCAGCAGGCTGGTGTATTCTCAATCGTATTTGAGTGTATTGAAGAGGAACTTGCAGCTGAACTTACCGGGAAACTCAAAGTGCCGACAATCGGTATTGGTGCTGGCAGGTTCACAGACGGACAGATACTTGTAGTGAACGATATGCTTGGTCTATCCGGAGATTTCAAACCAAGATTCGTCAAGAAATATGTTCAGCTGGATGGTATGATTCTCGAAGCTCTGAAGAAATTCTCACATGAGGTCAGGGACGGAGATTTCCCGGCTGAGAATAACGTTTACCATTCCAGGGAGGATAAGTGACTATTCTGATTGTAGGTAGCGGAGGCAGAGAGCACGCACTTGCATGGGCATTATCCAGGTCAGGCGATCATTCTCTGATTTGTGCCCCGGGCAATCCCGCAATGGCAGAGATCGGGAATCTGTTCCCGGTGAAGGTTTCCGATATCGATGGCCTTGTCAATCTTGCAGTAAAGGAAAAGATTGACCTTGTAGTAGTCGGTCCTGAAGTTCCTCTTGTAGCCGGACTCGCTGATGAACTTAGAAGGAAAGGCATTCCCTGTTTCGGCCCGGGCAGGGATGCTGCAAAGCTCGAAGGCAGCAAATGGTTCGCAAAGGAGATAATGGAGTCAGCAGGGGTACCGACCGCCAGGGGAAAGGTTTTCTCCGATATGGCTTCTGCCATGAAGTACATCGGAGAGGATGCATGCAGGTATGTTCTTAAAGTAGATGGCCTTGCAGCGGGGAAAGGTGTATTCCTTCCAGATGATTCTGTTGAAGCCGGCAGTATCCTTGAAGAACTCTTTGCAGGAAGATCTGGAGGGTCTGGAGTTCAAGTTGTAATTGAAGAAAGGTTAAAAGGCAGAGAAGTAAGCATTCTGGCAATCTGCAGCGGAGAGGAATGTATTATTCTTCCTCCAAGCCGTGATCATAAGAGACTTGGAGAGGGTGATACTGGTCCCAATACAGGAGGTATGGGAGCTGTGTGCCCTCCCCCTGAAGTAGAAGATGATTTTGGGGAGATCGTCAGGGCACGAATTATACTGCCAGTTCTTTCTGAGCTTGCGTCGAGGGGAATCGATTACAGAGGTGTTCTGTACGCCGGACTTATGGTAACCGATGATGGCCCCATTGTTCTGGAGTTCAATGTAAGGTTTGGTGATCCTGAAACCCAGGCTGTACTGCCACTGGTTGCTGATGACCTGGGCGAGATATTCATGTCCGCAGCGACGGGAGGCGCGCTGCCTGAACATCTGGCTCTGTTGGATGGATTCTGCAGCTGCGTTGTCATGGCCTCTGGAGGCTATCCCGGTACGTATGAGAAAGGATTAACGATCACCGGTCTTGATAAAATCGAGGATGCAGTCGTTTTTCATGCGGGTACTGCGATGGACAATGGAAGGCTTGTTACCGGAGGTGGCAGGGTACTCAGTGTTGCGTCTATGGGAGTCACCCTGGAGGATTCTCTGGACAGGACATATAGAGAACTTGAGAAGATCAATTTCAAAGGAAAATATTACAGAAGAGATATCGGGAGGACAGTCTGATGCTTGTTGGAATTTTAATGGGTAGTGAAAGTGATAAAGAGGTAATGAATCTGACATCCGAAGTTCTCAGAAGCCTCGAGATACCCTTCGAGGTTAACGTGATGTCCGCCCACAGGACTCCGGATAAGGTTAAGGAGTACGCTTCAAGCGCATCTGAACGGGGACTGAAGGTTCTCATCGCCGGCGCGGGGCTTGCAGCCCATCTGGCCGGTGCGGTAGCGGCATACACTATACTTCCGGTGATAGGAGTTCCCCTGGCTGCGGGGCCGCTCAACGGTATGGATTCACTTCTTTCAACTGTTCAGATGCCAAATGGTATCCCTGTTGCAACGGTAGCCATCGGGTCCCATGGCGCCAGAAATGCAGCCTACCTCGCGGCACAGATAATAGCACTTGAGAACCCTGAGATTGCGGCTCGACTGAAAGAGCTCCGCGGCTGGTGAGAACACCTGTATTTCCAATAACTATCAAAGATCCTGAAGAGAAAGCTATTGAGAAAGCCGCTTCACTTCTTATCTCCGGTGGTGTGGTCCTTTACCCTTCCGATACCGTTTACGGAATGCTGTGCCGTGCCGACGACAGGGATGCGGTGGAGAGGCTTGCGAAGATAAAGGGTTACGATAATCCGCGAGCGTTCATCCTGATCGTTGACGGAATCGAGATGGCCGGGAAACTTACTTCCGGCATCGATCCGGAAGTAATGGAGATACTGAAGCTCAGGTGGCCCGGGAAGCTTACTGTTGTACTTCCTGCAGGAGATGGATGCCCCTCATGGGTCAGTGGTGAAGATGACACGGTGGCACTCCGTCATCCCGCCGATCCCCTGAGCGGACAACTTCTGAAGCGCTGCGGTGTCCCACTTGTCTCTACCAGTGCCAATCGTGCGGGTGAAGAAGCACATCTGAAAATGTCAGCCATTCCGGAGAGTATTATCGCAAGCGCAGATCTTGTACTCAATGCCGGAGATCTGCCCCCATCATCCCCATCAACAATCATCAAGGTCCTTCGGCAGGGATAACTGAGGTCAGCATTCTAGAATACATTCCCAAGTACATTCAATGAAACTTATTCAGGCTGCGGATAAAGTAGAATAGACTGACTTGACAATTCCATTGACTAATGTGAATATAATGTAGCGGAGGTATAATTATGAAATCCTTTTTATTCGTATTATTTGCTGTATCAGCTATAACCAGTGCGGAACTTATCTTCTACGACGACTTCGAGGATAATAACATTGATGACTGGACTCCTCAGGGTCAGTCAGGAACCTGGTGGGCTGCCGATGGCAAAGCACACGGTTCTACAAATAACAACTGGTCCGGAATATCACCTCCAGGTAGTATTGTCCTGGAAAACTGTGTTGTGGAAGCAAGTGGCACTGCCAATCACACCGTAGCCGTATTTCTAAGACTTGATGGCACGGATTCAGGAATTAACGCTACAGTATCCCCAGACCATGATATCGCGGTTATAAGAACTGTAATAAACGGTGTAGCCGGTGATGCTCTAGGAGCAATCTACCATGATTTCCCATCGGGAGTCTGGTATGACATCACTTTCTCATGCAATGGCGACTCCATCTTCTACGAAATAGATATCCCCTCAACAGGAGAGTACTTCTCTCTTTCTGCAATTGATCCAAACCCGCATCCCGGTGAATGTGGTCTTGCAGTAGGTGATGAAGCGCACGGTCAGTATGATTGGTTCTCAATATCCGAGTTCGTAGAAGCTGGTGAACTTGTGCTGAATGGTCTTTCTACTGATGATGATAATCAGGGTGGATCTAGTGGTAATGGTAACTGGGCGTTCGAGGTAACAGAGGAAATTGAGCTTGGCATAGAATTGCTCAATGCTTGCCAAGAGCCACTCAATAACACATTCGCGGTTCTCCAATCACTGGATACTCGTTTGGTAGTATCCGAGCCGATTCAGGATTATGGGACCGTTCCGGCAGGACAGACTTGCTGGAATCAGTATCCATTTCTGGTGTATGCATCTCCTGGAACCCCCGAGGACGAAACCTATCCATTCAGGATGAGTATCTTTGCGGATGATGGATATTATGAGTACCTTTATTTTGAGCTTCCGCTTGGAGCTGGCCTGTTCTATGACGTTGAATCGGATACATCTCCATGGACAATGTCGTTCCTGGAAACGGGTTGGCAGAATAACTGGCATGTAACATCGCAGAGGAATCATACATCCGGTGGATACTGTAGTTTTAAATGTGGTGATACCGGTGCTGGTGATTACGACGATAATCTCTTCTGCGGCTTAACTTCACCGTGGTTCAATCTTCCGTTAGACGGTAATTTGTCTTTCTGGATATGGATTGATGCTCAAATATACTCTGCAGTCTATCAGGATCTGGCATTGGATGGCGGCCTGGTTCAACTTGGTCAATTCGATAACTGGACCACTGTTGAACCATCCGCAGGCTATCCCTTTGAAATTGTTCAACCTACTTTCGGACCTTTTGAACCCGGAACAGGTCTCTTCTCGGGTTACCAGGGCTGGCATCTGGTGAATGTAGATATCCCTGCCGAGATAAAGGGGCCTCAACAGCTCAGGTTCATTTTCGGAAGCGATAATGCCGGTACACGTGAGGGATGGTATGTTGATGATATCCTGGTTACAGGTTCCACAGGTATCGAAGAACATCATGGCGGACCTGGATACCTCGAGTCTATTTCTGTATATCCCAATCCGTTCAGCGAGTCCATTTCAGTCTCTGTGCCATCCGGTGACGAAGGGGAGTATTCAATCAGAGTGTTTGATCTTAGTGGAAGACTTGTTTATAAGACAGTGTTCTCAGGTTCAAATGGCACACTTGTTTGGGGGGCTACCGATATGAACGGATGTGTTCTTCCGGCGGGAGTCTATACAATGCTGCTGCAGACAACCGAAAGCAGTAGAAGTATTCGCTTGATAAAACTATCTGATTCGTTTCTATCTTCCTCTGAGTGCTGTCCAGAGGGTCTTCATCAGGCTTGGAGGATGAAGCAGGATATTGGAATAGGCCTGATTGGCCAGAGGACATGCGCATTCCCCTCGTTTTATGGATTTTCTTATATTCTTGGCTATCTTTGAATTCCAGATATCCTGAAAATCCGTATCTCTGTTCACTCTGCCCATCTGCCCTTTGTAGGCAAGAACAGCGCAGGGCCAGATGCCCCCGTCGGAGTTGATATGAACATTCATCAATCCTGCAGAACAGGGAATGACCTGTCTATCTTCATTGAGTATCCTGACAACAAGGTCATAGTAGACAACCCTCAGGGCTGTAGTCATTCTTGGAAGAAGCTTCATGTCCTTCATTTTCTCCAGTACTGAATCCTTGAATATCTCCATGATCTCGCCATAGCTTTCACCATCGGGCGTGATCCCTGAACCGAGATTGAAGAATTCCTCCCTTTCCTCTGCGATTTCGTTGATGTAAGTGTCCATATCCAGGCCTTTTGAGTACTTGATTATCTCATCAAGGTGTGCAGCGTTAAATTTAGAGATGACAGTACCGACACCCAAATGAAGATTGCTATAGCGTTTTCTTAATTCTTTAAGCATCTGTATCGTCTCGAGGAGTTTCTCAAAATTACCAGGCACACCGCGTATTTCATCGTGGAGATCACCCACTCCATCGAAGGATGGTTTGATGGTAAGGACAGTACCGGGAGCTTCCCTGTCAATAATTTCAAGAATTTCTTCGGTTACATCTACCACACGTTGAGGCATAAGAGCATTGGTCGGTATATGAACCACAGCTGGCGTCATAAACCTGCAGGCCAGCTTTACAATCTCAGGCAGGTCATCCCTGAGAAACGGTTCCCCCCCGGACACATTGAAGAAGTAGGTCCATCCGATGGAGCGGAAGAGCCTCTCAATTACATCTAAATCAAGATCATCCTCAGAACCGTGCTTCCAGATATAGCAGGTTTTGCATTTGGATTGGCAGCGCCTGGTAACGGAAAAGGTAACATTAATAGGATTAGGAGCCTTTACAAGGCTGAACATGGCAAGTTTGCATCTAATGACACTTCCGGCAAGATGGAAGACCTGCTCAATATGGTTCATGGATTTTGTGAACTTGCGCCTCAGCATACCGTAAACGATTGCCTGAAGCGCGTATAATCCTTCAACCACCATCAGCATGACCCTCTGGCCCAGGGCTATTACAGTAGCTACCTGCACTCCTCCTTGCACGAATCCGGAAAGCAGTAAGCCCTGAACACCTTCCCTTATACCGATACCGCCCGGGATAAAGACCATTACGAGGGCTATGAACCAGGACACGGGTCCGGCTAGCAGGCAGATGGCTATCATGGTGAAGGGTTGGTCCGGCTGAACTCCGAATCCTCTGAACCAGAAATAGAGTGCCATACTCCGGAGAGTCCAGGAAAGGAGGTGATAACCAATAAATATCGCCTGCTGTTTATGTGAGATATGTGGAAGATCATCGATATCTGTTCCGAATCTGTGGCTCAGTTTAAGGGTGAAATATCTCTGTATCCTCGGTGCAAATATCATCGCAACACCGAATCCAGCTGATATCCAGAGAGCGATTACCACCGGAAGCGGTACGTTTGCAATACCGAGGAATGGGAGGGCTATGAAAGCCATGATTGTAAGTGCGGACATCATGTAAATATTCTCAAGGATAATTGCAGTTATGGCCTTTACCGGTCCTATCCCATTCGCTTTGAGAAAAGCTATTCTACCCACAACCATCCAGAGTTTCCCTGGAACGTACTGACCAAGCTGGGTTGTGTACCAGTTTCGTCTTACTTCACCCTTGTCGATTTTTGGGATCTTCAGAGCATCAAGAATTTTCCTCCATGGAGCCGGGGCAAAGTAGTAACCGAGCAGGAGGGACAGAAAAGATAGCCCTATAATTGGCAGGCTGGCACTCTCTCTGGAATTCGCCCAGAAACTGATCAGCTCAGGTTTCCAATTCGGCCAGAGCTCCAGAGCGAAGTAAACTATTGCGAGAATAAGGAGAAGAACTCCACCCCATGTGGAAAGCAGATGGAATAGTTGCTTGCGGTCTTTTGTCATCAGGCTGCCTTACTCCTTTTTCTCAAGATCAGGTCAAGTGTTATGAGGAGAATTACAGAGACCAATCCGATAATTGTTACAAGAAGACCCGTAGAAACATCGGATGAATCGAAACTGAATTCCACTTCGTGTATACCGGAGGGTACCATTACAGCTCTCTGCCAGTGATTAGCCTGTAGCATTGGTACGGGGTTGCCGTCAATTCGTACATGCCACCTTGGATACCACATATCTGCAAGCACAAGAAGCCCATCTTCCGGATTATCAGTATGAATAATGACCCTTTCAGATTCATCAGTGATAATTGTTGCCTCTGCCTGTGCAACGCCCATATACTCTGGAAGTTCGACCCCGTCGTAGAGTACGGTCATTTCCTGCGGATTGAGACCCGACGCCAGAAGCGAAAGACATCTGTCCTTATCAAGTGCAATCCAGGATTCCGCAAACCATGTCCTGGGGAGGGGTTTTTCTGGAAGTAAGGCTTCAATAGTGTCAGCATAGGATGGATCGGATTCACGGGTCTGCAGAATCAGAGATGCTCTGAACTGCTCGTAAGTAAGATCTCCATCCTGCCCCTGAAGTACAGTGAAGGCGGTCTGTCTGAATGCGGGCAGCCCCCCGGAGGATAATATCATCTGAAGATCTTCGGCTACAGCTGGTTTTGCCGCATGATAGCCCATGACTGATCTGATCCCGGAGGGGACGAAATCATTACCTCCCGGTAGTAGCCGACCCTCGCCAATCATTTCGGACAGATCATCCTGAGCGACAAACAGCTCATTCACATCTGTCTGGGGCAGGTAAACCTGATAATCCCTGTCTACTGGAATCAGTTCAATTGCAAGCAGAGCGGTAATGATTACACCGGGTATTGCATACCGTTCCTTTAGATGTTTCCTGAAATACAGCAATCCGCAGACAACAAGAGCTGCCCCTGCTGCTTTAAGAAAGTCCGGACTGGCCATGTCCACACGCCTCTGCACTATGAAGGAGTATCCGGTTGCGCTTGCGTTTCCCATCCTGCTCCACCATCCGGATTGAAGACCTGGAAGCAGAACACCTGCAAAGAGGTAAACGATAAAACATGCTCCAGAGAAAGTCGCTATTCCGAGAATGAATTTCTTACCGTTGAGTCTCTTCCTTACGAAAAGCGCATCGAATCCGGGGCCGGCTGCCAGCGCTATTGCCGAAGTTGTAAGGAAGGCAGCCATGTGAGGTGCTCTGAGTTTCCTGAAGATAGGTATGGTTCTGTACAGAATCCCGAATAGTGGTGTATATCCTCCCCAGGATACAATAAGACCCACCGCCATTATCAACAGCAGAGGCCATCGGTATTTTCTCTTTGCCGCGATAAAGGCCGCCAGGGCCAGAAGGAATACAGAAACTCCAACGAATTCACTGCTGAGACGAAGCCCCAGTCTGCCGAAGTACAGAGGTATACCTGATATGGTGCTGCCGGGGAAACCATGCCTGTAACCGAACAGCTTCGGGAAAAGCATTGTAAGCGTTTCTTCCGGTGGCAGTGAATAACTGGCAGCCTGATCAAAAGAAAGGTCATCTCCTCTTGTGGAGTATTGCGAGAAATTGTAACCAGGAAGAAGCTGAACAGCTCCTATGGCAATTGCCAATAAAACAATAACGGTAAAGCCTGATACAGCCTTTAAAGCGCTGTCCTTAATTGATTCTTCAGACGAAACCGTTCTGAATCCGAGCCATAAAAGCGCGGCAATCGACGAGTAGATGATCATCTGAGGATGGCTTGCAAGAGCTTGCATGCCCAGAGCAAGGGCACCGAATGCGATAAATCTGCTCCGTCCTGTCTGCATCCACATTTCGCATGAATACAGCAGCAGTGGCAGAAAACTCCAGCAAATGATCTTGCTGCCATGTCCTGCGTAGAAAAGCGTATTGGACCATGCTGTAAGGGCAAAGGCCAGCATTCCAACTATCCTGCCCCATTTGCTGACTCCGATGGAACCCAGGAACAGCCAGGCAAAAATCCCGCCCAGCAGCATATGAAGAGGGAACAGGAAACGTATCATACCTTCCACTCCTGTTATCAGCAGTAGTAGTCCTCTTGCTGGATAAAAAACAGGTGCTGAAAAACTGGAGTAGAATGGCATACCACATAATAAATACGGGTTCCAGTGGGGAATATGGCCATTCTGCAGAGATTCCGATGTAAAAACGAAGAAGGGATAACCCTGATGAACAGTATCACTTAACTCACCCCCCGGCAAAGAACCAGAGGTGAAAACTGTTGAATAGGTTAAGATTACAGCAGGAACAAGGAACAGGAGAAATCCAATTCTACTTCGTATTGAGATCAATTTATTCTCTCCTTCCTGAACAGTATTTTCCTTCCGGCGGATGCGGTGGCAAACAGGACTTCAGCAAGCGATAGAACTATCCTTTGTCCTGCAACAACTGCGAGTAGCGGTCCAGTATCACCAGATCCTGCAACCAGTGCAACCGTTGCCGCTTCCCTTACGCCCACACCACCTGGTACCAGAAACACAATGTAACCCGCAAGCCAGGACAGAGGAGCTGCGGCACAGCATATCCAGAAACTTGCATTAGATAACCCGAATCCTGAAAGCCATAGATATAATGCAAAGCCCCTCAGCCACCACAGACCTGAATAGAGAAGGAGAAGTTTAATTGAACCCCCTGTCCCGGGTAATGGCAATGCATCAGGGACAGAACCATGTTTGATTCTGTAGAGCCATCTCTGAATGGGTCTGAGGAGAGGAATTGTGAGTACGCATACACCCGCTGCTATGATCGCCGTTCGAAGGCTGGAATACTCGATAGAGAAGTCGGCTGAGATCAGTGCTGGTAGCGCAGCTGCCAGCCCAGCTCCTGCTGCTGTATAAAGAAGTTCCAGAAAAGGAACACTTGTCGAACGGAGCGAGCTGAGACCCCGTGATTTTAAAAAACCGGCCCGACCTGCAAACAGCCATACTTTACCGGGAACGTATCGCCCCAGCTGACTTAAGAACCACGCTGATCTCAGCTCTCCAGAACCAACTTCACTCCCGGCAGTTCTTGCGAGCCAAATCCATCCTTGTGGAGAAATGTAATACGTGAACACAAGTAAAGCAGCTGAGATGACAAGCATGTGCCATTCAAGCCGCCAGTTGAATGTCTCTACCTGGTCAAGCCATCTGCCGCCGTTCTCCATAATGATCCAAGCTGCCAGGCACACAAGGAGAAGTAATACAATTCGTATGATTTGCCTGATCCATTTGCGATGATTCAGATGTATCATTTAAGGAGTCCCTCTGCTCGGTACCAGGATACCGTTTTGTCAATACCGCAAGTTGTGCTCCATTCCGGAGAGAAACCTGCTTTCTCCGCTCTGGATATGGAGACGTAGTGATCAGTTCCAAAAAGCTTGTATTTACTTGCCGAGAGTGCTCCCGGGCATAATGGGCCAAGTTTCAGGGTAAGGTAGAAGAAGAGCCTGGGAACCGGCAATATACGAAGCTTTACACCCATTGAGGATGCTATCTTCAATGAGAATTTCCTGATTGAGAGAACCTCGGACCCGCCGATATTGAAAAGCCCTCCGCTGAGGCATCCACCTGGAAGTGAGGCTTCAACAGCTCTGCAAACATCCGCGCAATATGTTGGTCGAATACTGGCACCGTCGAATCCGATCAAAGGAAGCCAGCCTTTTCTAATCTGGTTGAAGAGCTCGAATTTATGCATATCGCATGGTCCGTAAACAAAATCTGGTCGAAGGACAGTAATCATATTCTCGATGCTTAGCGGATGTTTACGCAACAGAATTTCTCCATCCGCCTTTGTCTTCTCATATTCACCCCATGGATCGTATGGCGCATCCTCCTTGATATCCGAATGAAGTCCGGTGACTCCGGGGGTACTCAGGTGTATCAGGTGAATCTGATGTTCAGCGCAGAAATCTGCCAGAATTAAAGGAAGTTTGGAATTAGAAGCTGCTAATTCTGTGATATCCACATTTGGAAGTCCCAGTTTCCCAGCCGCGTTAACAATTACGTCTACGTCAGCAGGAAGCGAGGTTTCAGTCAGGTTTCCTTTTTCTGATCGTATGTGTCCTTCTGCAGTATGACCACAATTGAGGAGGTGCTCCAGTATTGACGAACCAATGAATCCTCCTGCACCAGTTACCATTATTTTCATTTTAACCTGTCCATAAGTTTTTGGGCATATGCTGTCCAGCTGAATTCGGAAGCTTTCTTATCAATCCTGTTTCGGAGATCAGGATCTTTGGATAGCTCGATTCCAGACATTATTGCTCTCGAAATATTAAAAGGTGAACAGGGTTCCGTAAGAAAGCCGGTGCTTCCCTTATCCACAAGCTCTGAAAGACCTCCGGTGTCAGTCAGGACAAGAACTCTCTCGAAAGAAAGAGCTATCTGTGCAACTGCACTCTGTGTTGCGTGTCTGTAAGGAAGAGTCACCACGTCTGAAGCCAGAAAGTACTTAGCAACATGATTATCCGGGACGAATTCATTTATCCATCTCACCCGGCCAGAGAGTTCCTCTGATTTGATAGACTTGTATATTTCAGAACTGTCTGAATAACATTCCCCTACAATAAGAAGAGAAATCTTACGGGGAAGAAGTTTCATGGCTTCTATCAGATCCATGAGCCCCTTGTATGGTCTTATAAGACCGAAAAAAAGAACAAGCTGTTCCTCTGCACTGTACCCCAGTTCTTGCCTGGCGCTGCTCCTGTTCAGATCGATATTCAGGTACTGATCGTACAAGGGAAGATATAACCTCAGTGTATCCGACCTTCCAATTATGGATTCAACTTCACCCAGATCAGAACCGCTGTGAGTCACTAACAGATCCATCCGCCTGATAAATCTGGAAGTAAGCATGCGACTCAGGAGAAAACCTTCGTGGGGGAGGACGTTATGGCAGATGGCTGCGGTCCTGATATTACCGGGTATTGAATTCATCAGTGCCGGAGCAAAGAAGGGATGCCACCATTGAACAATAATCCAGTCGAAAGAGTTTTTCCTGAAGAACCGTCTGGCAGACTGCCACTGAATCGGATTACAGGAATCAAGTAATCTATTAACCCTGAAGCACTTTCCGTCTCCTGGAGGTTCCATCTGCGAGGTGCCTGGAAAAAGAAAGGATGGATAAAGCCTCCTGAAAGAAATTGGGATAAAAGTGTGTTCTGGATAACGATCTGTAAGCGTATCGAAGAGCCTGGTCGTGAACTGAGCTATGCCCCCTCTGAAGGGGGGGAAGGGTCCGACAAGGGCTATCTTCATTTTTTCTTGCCGGCTGCGTCGGCCCTCTCTAGTATTATGAATGATTTCCTGCTGGATAGTTTAAGCAGCATTTCTCCCAGGAGGCCAAGGGAAATGAACTGGAATCCAACCACCAGAAGGAGCACACCGAGTAAAAGTAGAGGTCTTCTGCCTATTGGTTCCCCACCGAACCATAGTACGGTCATATATGCGGAGATCCCGAATCCAGTGAGTGTTAGAATTGTTCCTATAGCTCCGAAGAAATGCAGTGGTCTGTAGGAGTACCTGTGAAGGAAAAGAACGGTCAGAAGATCCGAGAATCCTCTGAAGAAACGGGCCATTCCATATTTCGTCTTCCCGTACTTCCTGGATCGGTGGTGCACTACTTTCTCTCCAACCGAGAAGCCCTGCTGTGCAGCAAGAACAGGAGTATATCTATGCATTTCCCCGTACAGCTCAAGATTCTTTGCCACACTGCTTCTGTAAACCTTCAGTCCACAGTTGAAATCATGCAGCTTCACACCAGTGGTGAGTTTAACCGTAAGATTGAACAGCTTCGATGGAAGAGTTTTGCCGACAGGATCCTTTCGGCTCTTTTTCCAGCCGCTTACGAGGTCGTAATTCTTTTCCTCCATAAGCTTGATCATCTCAGGGATCTCGGAGGGATCGTCTTGTAGATCTGCATCCATTGTTACCACATACGTGCCCGATGATTCCACGAAACCTGCAGCAAGAGCCGCCGCTTTTCCCTGGTTGCTGCTCAGCTTGAGACCCTTCAGAGGGAATCGGGAGGAGAGTTCTGTGATTCGTTCCCAGGTACCATCTGTGCTGCCGTCGTCGATGACGATTATCTCATATTGCATACCCTTCATACACTCTTTGATCTCCTGCACGAGTTCGGAAATACTCTCTTCTTCATTGAACGCCGGTATTACTATAGAAATATCCGGATTCCTGTCGGTTTTTTCGGAGACTGAATTCATCACCGCTCCTTCAATAGTTCCCGGCATTCGGGACTGTTACAGGGATATTCAAGCAGTTCAGGTTCATCTGTGCCATCTTTTATATGGAAGTAGGTGAACCTCGTCAGCCAATCACCAAGAGAAACATATATACTTCCATTTCTCCTGATAACGGTGTCCAGGTGTGTATGGCCTGTGATGATGATATCAACACCCTCATCGAATTTGCCGTTGACCCAGTTCTGCATTCCAGGGGGTACTCTATCAAGGTCACGTCTGAGAATTCTCTTACTTGTATCTGAAAAGTGCCTTGCGAAAAAAGTACCCAGATCCGGATGAAGGAGACTGAACAGGAACCTGCTTATTGCCGATCTCAGGACAGGTTTCATAAGCTTGTAACCGATATCACCTGATCCAAGCCCGTCGCCATGAGAAAGAAGAACTTTTTTTCCATCGAGCTCCATTATCAGATAGTCATTGGAATGGATAATAGCTCCAGTTGCCTCAATGAAATGTCTTCCGATCCAGAAATCATGATTTCCAGGAATGAAGTGAATCACCCAGCCTCTGTCCGTCAGTATTCTTATTGAGGAAATGCATCTTTCGTATCCGGACGGGATAACACTCCTGTATTCGAACCAGAAATCGAAGAGATCACCCAGTATCCAGAGTTCACCAGGATTGAAGGAATCATGGAGATAACCCAGAAAGGAAATAAATCTTTCCCGTCCGGGATGAAACTCCGGTTCCGGATAGAGATGAACATCACTCAGAAAAAATCTGTCCATTATTCCCTGCTGCTGATTGAATTCAGAAGTCTTGAGGGTGCTCCGAAACCGCTTTCCGAAATCTCTTCGCCCTCAGAAGTCAGAACCAGGCAGGATGGCAGTATATCGGTATCCATCATTCCCATGATGGCTGAATCGGCCATGTATACCGGCAAAGATAGCTCCAGATCGTTCACTACACGTTGAGCATGATTACGTGACTCATGGTCCGGTTGCAGCGGCAGAGCAAGATAGGATGTATCAAGTGAAGCCAGAAAACGGAGATCCTCCTGCATCTCAGCGTAGTTTTCGAGAGGAAGCCAGTAGTATAGAATTACATCAGTTCCAGGAAGAGTCTGAACTGTATCCCCTGTTGGCGCAATAAGAATACCGGGAAGCTGCACCGCGCGTGGCGCTGTAAATATTGAATCTACATCTCCGGATTCAGCTTCATCTGTACTTTCGCTGCAACTGAAGACAGGAATAAGGAAAATCAGGAGCAACACAATTGGTCTATTCATATTGATATCTTTCCGTTCATGAACAATCGGTTTCAGAATGAACCGAATGAATCCTGTAAATAAATCAGCCATTAGTAATAATCGAAAACAGGTTGACAGGCCATGATTCGGAGTCCTTTTGTTGTATAAGAACCAATGCTTCCGTACTCTGCACAAAAGAGGTGAAACGAAGATTATGGCGGTTAGCTGCATTCACATCCGAAGTTATACTTAAGGGTGAAACTATTCTAACAAGAACATCACCGGTTTTCACATCTCTCGCTGTAACAAGTTGAAAAGGGTATAAATCATGCATTCCGAAGGCTATGCAGCCGGGAAGTGGAGGTTCAATACCCTCAAAGATCCACCGACCTCCGGACCATACGGAATCGGACGAGGAAAGCACGGATGCATGAAAGGCAATCTCTTCAAGACTTGTCATTGTGGTAGAAGGTTTCCTGAAAAGCACAGGCATTGATGCAAGAAGCAGAAACGCTATTACCGACGGTAGAAGCCTGTTACCTGCCAAATCAGATCTCTGTGAATCATGCATTTGCCAGTATATTTGAAACTGCGGTCTGCAGTTCGGAAGGAGCATCGTACTGCAGGAAATCCCTCATTGTTGACTGAATGTGTTCGGTCTGCCTGAAGAACTCCCTACAGTTCGGGCACTCGTCCATATGATCCAAAAGGTGTTTATAATGTTCTGCATCAAGCTCTCCTGATATGTAATCATGCATGTTTAAATGAGCATCCTCACAGGTCATATTACCCCCCCCCCATTGCAACATTCTTCCAATCAGCAAGCAGATGACGCAGTATAAACCTGCCTCTGTGAATTCTCGATCTTACGGTACCTATCGGGACATCAAGGATTGTTGCGATATCTGCATATGAAAACCCCTGTACATCGCAGAGTACTACAGCATCCTTGAATTCTTCAGGAAGATTATCCAAAGCCCGTGTGATATCTTGCTTCAGAAGATTGTCCAGGTATTTAACGCCAGGATCCGGGCCATGCTTACTCAGCTCCGGTATGTCATCTCTGGTCATCTGTTCTATCCATTCTCCAGCCATGCCAGTAGGTTTCCTGCTCATTTTTCTCATCTTATTCAGGAACGTATTTCGCATGATCGTAAACAACCATGCTCCGGCATTTGTTCCCAGAGAGTATTGCTTTTCGGATTTGAGAGCGTTCAGATAAGTATCCTGGACTAGATCGGATGCGTCTTCACTGTTCCTGCATAGATGCATCGCATATCCAAAGAGTTTGTCCAGATGACAGAGTACTTCCTTCTCAAAGCTTTTTCTCCGTTTGCTTTTCATATTTCTCCAGATATTCATGATTTCCGTATAGCTATAAACTAGCAAAGGAACTATGCAGATGCCAATAGGTTATTGCTCGACACAACCTGTAGTAGTGACCCCTTGCCAATGGCACAAAATATTGATAGTCTACCTGTATTGAAAGGATTCTTAATTTGATCTGGATTAGTGTACTGGTTTAAATCCCATACGCATTTGAGGACAGGAATATTCTTCAGGAAATGCAGATTAATAATTAATGTTTGCAATATTATTATGGTACTCCATTATGGTGCTCCACCTTACCAGGGGGCAGGAGGGTGTAGTTGGCAGAGCTCCATCTGCAAAGTGATTTATTCTCACAAACGGACAGCGAAAAGGGACAGGTTGTTGACGGGGACGGTCCTTCATCCGATTTAAGTGATTTAATCGAACCTGAGTTCACAGACAACGCGCATACCGTTCTGAGAAAACGATACCTTAAGAGATCGGCATCCGGTGAGATCCTTGAGAAACCTGAGGATATGCTTCTTCGTGTTGCTGAAGCAGTTGCGTCGGCTGAGGAAAAGTTCGGGAATGATGTCCAGCAGACGACTGTAACATTTTATAATATGATCGCGAAAAAGGAGTTTCTTCCCAATTCTCCCACACTGA
Organism: Candidatus Aegiribacteria sp.; assembly: GCA_030613065.1. Classification (GTDB taxonomy): domain Bacteria; phylum Fermentibacterota; class Fermentibacteria; order Fermentibacterales; family JCC-6; genus Aegiribacteria. Next base: position 20,617 of record JAUWMQ010000025.1, read on the forward strand.
TGAATGCCGGGCGGGAACTCGGCCAGCTTTCAGCATGCTTCGTTCTACCGGTTGAAGACAGTATGGAAAGCATATTCACCGCTGTTAAAAATACTGCTCTGATTCATAAAAGTGGCGGGGGAACAGGATTTTCATTCTCGAAGATACGTCCTGTGAATGATACAGTAATGTCAACAAAGGGTGTTTCCAGTGGTCCAATTTCCTTCATGAATGTATTTGACCAGGCCACTGATACCGTTAAGCAGGGAGGAGTACGCCGAGGAGCTAATATGGCGGTTCTCCGGGTTGATCATCCGGACATTGAGGAATTCATCAACGTAAAACGCAATATGGATAAACTGAACAACTTCAACCTCTCAGTTGCGGCAACCGATGAATTCATGGATGCTGTCGAAAGGGGATCAAAGTACAATATCGTTAACCCCAGAGATGGATCGCTAGTCAGTTCAAGAGACGCTAATACAATATTCGATAACATTGTAGATTCCGCCTGGAATTCCGGGGAACCTGGTTTGATCTTCATTGACCGCATGAACGACGCTAACCCTACTCCACATATCGGTGACATAGAAGCAACAAATCCATGCGGTGAACAGCCGCTGCTTCCGTATGAAGCATGTAATTTAGGCTCTGTTAATGTCTCAGTTATGGTAGACAGGATAGAAACCGGCAAATTTTTAATGAGCTGGACCAGGTTAGAAAAAACGGTGATTAATGCTGTCAGATTTCTGGACGACGTCATTGAGATCAATCGCTATCCTCTTCCGGAAATTGCTGAAATGGTGGCCGGCAACCGAAAAATAGGCCTCGGTATTATGGGTTTTGCCGATCTTCTTTTCAAGTTGGGAATACCGTACGATTCCGAGGAAGCACTGCTTTTTGCGGAAGAACTTATGAGTTTCGTTGCTGAGAAGGGAAGAAAAGCAAGTATTGATCTGGCAAAGGAAAGGGGGCCGTTTCCTAATTTCAAAGGGAGTGTTTACGACAGCAAACATATGCCCCCGGTACGTAATGCAACTGTTACTACAATTGCTCCAACCGGTTCAATCAGTATTCTTGCCGGCTGTTCGGGAGGTATTGAACCTGTGTTTGCTCTCGCTTTCACAAGACGTAATCTTCTTGATCAGGATGATGAACTGCATGAAGTAGTACCCGAATTCGGAAGAGTCGCCAGGGAACAGAACTTCTTCTCAGAGGAAGTATTTGCAAAAATTGCTGAACAGGGAACCTGCCAGGGAATCCGTGAGATTCCTAAGGATGTACAGAGATTATTTGTCACGTCTCATGATATCTCTCCTGCTTACCATGTTAGAATGCAGGCTGCTTTCCAGAAATACACTGATAATGCTGTATCAAAAACGGTGAATCTTCCTGAGAATGCTTCTCGCAAGAGTGTGGCTGAGGTTTTCAAGCTTTCGCAAAGGCTTGGATGCAAGGGTATTACAGTCTACCGGGATAAGAGCAGGGATAAACAGGTTCTTAACCTAATAAAATCAAAGGAATCTGAAAAAGCCGATGAAGTTGCTTTGCCATCAGTTCCCATAGGACCGCGGGACAGGGGAGATGTAACTTCAGGTATAACCAGAAGGATAAGAACCGGTTGCGGGAAATTGTATATAACTATAAATATGGACGATGATGGCCCGGTTGAGCTGTTTTCCCAGATGGGAAAAGCTGGCGGATGCGCCGCCAGCCAGTCTGAAGCCATCAGCAGGCTCATTTCACTTGCCTTGAGATCCGGTATCAGACCCGAAGCTATAGTGAAGGAACTTAAGGGAATAAGCTGTCATAGAATAGTCTGGCAGGGTGGCAGCAGAATTCTTTCCTGTGCTGATGCTGTCGGGCAGACCATCGAATGGTATATCGATGAAAAATTGAATCCATTAACTATGAAGAATTCGGGCATCATTCAGTCCATTGAACCGGTGCTGGATGAAGAAGATGCCGGTTTGAATATCATCGATTCGAACGATGAAGAAGTTGTAGAGAACCTTGCTGGAGCTTGTCCCACCTGCGGAGGACCTCTCAAGTACGAATCAGGGTGCGTTGCCTGCGCTCTCAATTGCGGCTATTCGGAGTGCGGCTGAAAAACTAAGCCTCCAGATAATTATCACTTGAATAATCGATCTGCAGACTGGTACTGGGCTTGCATTTCATATGCCTGTTTTATTAGACTTCCGGTTCAACCGGAATCATTGGATTGCTAAAGCATTGGATGGAGGAATCGTGGAGAAGACCGTTACAGACATTGAAAAAGGACAGGATCTGATCAGAATTGAGCTCTCCGAATTCAAGGGGAGTCAGTACGTTGGTGTCAGAATCTATTATATGGATGACAAAGGAGACTGGAAGCCAACTCGTAAAGGTCTTACATTGGTTCCCGAAGTTATGGTTCAGGTTCGTGATGCAATAAACAAAGCACTTGAAGAACTGGAGTAGATTTCCAGTCAGTTAATCCTGGATACAAACAATCCAGCTTCAGAGCTTGTTGTGCTCCGGGCAGATATTTTTGTCTGAAACTGGTTCAGGTTATTCAGCCGATCATGCCGCTGCTATGGCGATGCCTTCAATGTTAGATTAGAACACTCTCATCCTTCAGTCCATTCGCAATCCTGAAAGAGTGAAAATGCAAAACAGTCATTATGATAAGATATCCATTGAAACAAAATTGAACAGGACGCATATTGCCGCTGTTGCCTCCTTGCTTACAGATGGAGCTACTGTACCCTTTATTGCAAGGTATCGAAAAGAAGCTACCGGAAGTATGGACGAAGTTTCCGTCATTACTGTCCGGGACAGACTGCTGCAGCTGGAAAAACTTGATGAGAGACGGAAAGCCATTCTGCGATCACTGGATGAGAGGGAACTTCTTACAGCCGAGTTAAGCGAAAAGATCGACAGTGCCTCAACTCTAACCTCTCTTGAGGATATCTATCTTCCTTTCCGTCCGAAAAGAAGGACAAGAGCCACAAAAGCACGTGAGAAAGGGTTGGAACCCCTGGCACAGAGGATTCTGCTCCAGAAAGGTGATGATCCTTTTCTGTATGCGCTCGAATATCTGGATACTGAGAAAGGTGTTGAAACGGTTGAGGATGCTGTCTCCGGAGCACAGGATATCATTGCCGAAGAGCTGGCACATACCGCTGAGATCAGAGACTCCATGAGAAGACTTTATATGACTACCGGCAATTATGAATGCCGCGTGATTCCGGGAATGGAAGAGGAAGGATCGAAATTCCGGGATTATTTTGAATGGAATGAGTCTGTACATGGCACTCCATCTCACAGGGTTCTCGCAATGCGCAGAGGAGAAGAAAAAAAAATCCTTTCACTGAGAATATCCGTCTCACTCGAGAAGGCATTGGATATTGTTCTTACGGCGGCATGTATAAATCCTGATACTCCTGAGGGTAAAGTAATTTCTGAGGCTGCACGGGATTGTTTCCGCAGACTTCTTGCTCCATCAATTGAGACCGAGACCCGCTTGAGAAGCAAGGAAGTCGCGGATGATGAGGCAATAAGAGTATTCACATCTAATCTGCGAGAGCTTCTGCTTGCTCCACCTCTTGGCCCGAAAAGTGTTCTGGCCATTGACCCTGGTTTCAGGACAGGCTGCAAGGTTGTCTGTCTCAGTTCACAGGGGTCGGTTCTGCATAATACTACGATTTTCCCCTTTATGTCTGAAGCGAAGAGGTCAGGGGCAGAAAAAACCGTAATCGGACTGACAGAGAAATTCGAACTGGAATTCATCGCAGTGGGTAATGGTACTGCCGGAAGAGAAACTGAAGCATTCCTGGGAGAGACAGGCCTGCCGGAGGATGTTAAAGTCATCCCGGTGAATGAGAGCGGGGCATCCGTCTATTCAGCCTCCGAAGTTGCCCGGGAGGAATTTCCCGACTTTGATATTACGGTCAGAGGGGCAATCTCTATTGGAAGAAGGCTCCAGGATCCCCTTGCAGAACTCGTTAAGATCGATCCAAAGTCTATCGGAGTTGGCCAGTATCAGCACGATGTGGATGGTAGAAAACTCCAGAAGGCTCTTGATGATACAGTTGAGAGCTGTGTGAACAGTGTGGGAGTTGATCTCAATACCGCCAGTCCCCAGCTTCTATCCTACGTATCAGGTCTTTCCAAACGGGTTTCGAGGAATATTGTAAAATGGAGTAAGAAACACGGTGCATTTCCCAATCGTCAGCAGCTGCTTGAGGTGAAAGGTCTCGGACCCGCTGCTTTCGAACAGTCTGCGGGTTTTCTCAGGATAAGAAATGGGCAGAATCCGCTGGATGCCAGTGGTGTTCATCCTGAAAGCTATTCCGTTGTAGAACGGATGGCCGGATCGAAGGGTCTGAGTGTTGCTGAACTGATGCTATCGGAGGATGCCCGGAAATCGATAGATCTGAGAGATTTTGTAGACGGAAAAACCGGCCTTCCTACTCTGCGTGATATAATGAAAGAGCTGGAAAAACCAGGGCGGGATCCCAGAAAATCCTTTCAGGTATTCAGTTTTGCTGATGTACATGCCATTAAGGATCTTGAGGAGGGTATGATACTTCCCGGCATAGTGACAAATGTTACAAATTTCGGTGCTTTCATTGACGTAGGAGTGCATCAGGATGGGCTTGTTCACATAAGTCAGATGGCTGACAGATACGTCAAAAACCCTGCGGACATTGTCTCAGCAGGTGAGAAACTCATGGTAAGAGTTCTGGAAGTTGATGTAAAGAGAAGCCGCATATCCCTTTCTATGATCGGAACTGAAAGCAATTAATCATTACTATTTAATATATAGCAATAAATACATCAAAAACGGTCAGAAAGGTAAGCCCGGCCTTGAAACGGGTTAGAAGCGGTGGGGGAGCAGTTCAGCCAGGGTGTAATGCTTTACAGCGCCGGGAGTTGCTACCGTCACCTGGAAATCATCATCACAGAACTCGGCAAGCACCTGCCTGCAGGCGCCGCAGGGCAGAGGTTCTCCGTCAGGTGAGTAAATCAGAATCCTTCTGAATTTCTTGTGCCCTCTGGAGACTGCTGAGAAAACTGCTGCCCTCTCGGCACAGACGGTAAGGCCGTAGGAGGAATTCTCGACATTGACTCCTGAATGCAGCCCTCCATCTTCATCTTCAATAACCGCGGTTACGTGAAATTCTGAATATGGGCAGTAGCAGTTCAAAACTGCTTCCTTTGCCTTCGTAATAAGTTCATCAGTAACGTTGAACATTCTCAAAAGGTTCTTTCGATAAAGGGGAGCGACCTGAGTTTGTCGTTGGCGTTGCGCAGCCTGAGGGAGATAACCTCTGCGAAGGCGCGAAGTACTTTCAGGCCTATCCTGGGGTTTTCATTCAGTATGGCAGCCACCTCAGAATGCTGGATCATTGCAAGTTCCACCTTTGTGTGCGCGTATACTGAGGCACTTCTGCTCCTGCGGTCAAGAAGGACCATCTCACCAAAGAAATCCTCTGCCTCCAGGACTCCAAGTATCTGCTCGATCCCATCGTAGGTTCTTTTTGTAACACGGACTTTACCGGACAGAATCAGATAAAGATATTCACCCTGATCATCCTCCCGGATGATCACACTGTTGGGAAGAAGTTCCGAATACTGGGCTTTGCTGGTGAAAGATTCGAGTTCCCCCGGTTCCAGGTCCCGGAAGAGGTAAGCTGAACTGAATACGTCGAGATGCTCCTTTGTAAATATACTGCTCATATTCTTTCCCTTTCATTAGGAGTACAGGTAACTATTCAGCCCCATCTATCTAATATCACCATAACTACACACTACAGATAGCACGTAACTCAGCATTAAGATTGAATAGAACTGACAACAAGTCAAGGTTCATCAGAGAATGGAACGAAGGGTTTCCCCTCGAAGGCATCGGTAAGGGCCTGGATAACGGAGACCGAGTTCTTCTTGACTGTTGAGATGTAACCCCGGACGCGGCAGAACGCATGTGCCCCTTCCCAGCTTCGAAACGTCCCCGAGATCTTCTGT
>JAUWMQ010000149.1 GCA_030613065.1 Candidatus Aegiribacteria sp.
GAAGGGAGCGAAGCAGATCATCTACTATGGGGCATACAGTCAGGCCTGGCGGGGCCGTGAGCACCGGCAGGATATTTTAACGACAGCAGCAATCGAAGAGGAATCTTCCCCCTCCGGAAATACCTGCTCTTCATTCATGCATCGCAGAAGACAGATATGAGCTGTGCTTCTGAAAAAGGTCTGGGACATCGATGCTTTGAAATGCCCTAATCACGCAGAAGAGGTATCAGAGGGTGTTTACATATCAATGATCCAGCTACAAAATCTCAGAATTCCAGGATATCTTCCAGAGGTTCGTTGAGAACTTCAGTACCTGGCAGTGCGAATCTTCCACCTTTCAGTATGTCTATTTTTCTGCCATCACTGAACACTGCAGTCACCGAATCAAGAGAAGTATATGGAAGCGTAACATCTGTGTGAGTATTGGTGTACGCGTTATCGGGATCCGTATGCCGAAGTGCTGATTTATCATTATCGACCGCGATCAACTTCTTTCCGGTCAGCTTGTCGAAATGATCGACATCCTCCTGATGGGAGTAGCAGGTATCACCTATCGCGAAGTGTGGTCCCATCTTTTCAAGTATGAGAACCGGAAGCACTCCCATTATCCCGTGACGTACCGCCATTGCGTATGCAAGTGTATTCGTGCCGATCGCGAATTCACCGAGCGGCAGTGTTTCGTGAGGATAGATGAGGTTCTCGAACACGTACTTGCGGCATTTATCAGTGTCCTCGAAGTTGGAACATGACCATTCGGTAAGGTACCCGTCCTGGAATGCCAGTCGAATGTTCTCGTACTTCAATCCCCTGATAAAAGCTTCTTCAACATGAAGAATGCCGCTTGTCCCCTTGAGGACCGGAGACGTAAACACTTCACCCAGGGGTACGTTTACTGAGGACACACAGTTCTCGAAGGCTGTTTCCGATGCCGGATCATTAACAGGATGGATACACACCCTCAGATCGGTATCATTTCCCGGTGCTCCCGTAATAACTACATGATCAGCACCATCCATAGCGTCGATAATCGTTTTCTGGATCGGGCGGTACTCAGCGTTCGATAGAGTGTTGACCTTGACTGTATCCCTGAAAATGGCCTGAAAATCACCCTCTATTTCCGGTGACGGGAAGGCCATCATACAGAAACTGCACTGTTCTATGGGCAGGTATTCATTCCTGAGAGCTGTTTCAAGATTCATCATCCTTCCGAAAAGGGCTGTAACAGTATCGTCTGGTTTTACAGCTTCGGGTTTGGGAACCGGAGTGAATGGCTGCTTCCCGAAAAGGCTGATCATAGCGTTTCCGGAAAAAGAGTTCAGAACCGGCAGTTGATTGCGCAGGACTTCACGTCCGGTATCGATGAATGATTTCATCGAATTATCATCGAGGTACAGCCCATATCTGAATCTGTGATCGTAATTTGCCTGCCTGTTGACAGGAGTCCGTTTCATTCTGGCAAAATGAGGCTTGAGATTCCGCTCCCCGAAAGAATTTTCAAGGAAAGGAATCAGTCGCTCGTATCCCATTGGCAGGAAGAGGGTTACCGTTCTTCTTCCGTACTTGAGTTTGTCGTCTTCCTCAAGCCCTTCAAGATAGGCTTCCGCAAAAGTATTGGATATATCCTTCAGTTCTCCTGTGGAGAGTTTATAGATGAAATCGAAGACATTCAGCTGAGCGCTTTCTACTCTCAATCCATACCTGTACAGACAAGAGGGATCATCTGCCCCGGTAGTGAGCGCAATATCCCGGACTACTGTCCAGGATGGATCAAAGGTCTGCCTTAAGAAATGTTCCAGGCTGATCGGATCTGGTTCTCTCCAGAAATCTCTCAGTATTTCCGGAGCAGAATCCGAGCTGTTTCCATTCAGGGTTTTCCAGATCATTTCAAGACGTTCAATGGCGATCCAGTTACCAAGAGCCGCTTGTTCCATTGATGACTGGATCTGCCATGCGAAAGATGAAAGAAACCTGCCGATATCGATCCCGAAAGCATTCGCAGCGAAAGAGGGACTGGCTGGTGAATTTTCGTAACCTTTCTGAAGATCTTCGAACCAGAAATCGTTAATTCTGCGGAGTTCTTCGAGGCACGCTGAAAGACCAGGTTTTTCCTTCAATTCCAGAAGGTACCTGATCCTGTTACCTGTATAGTCCAGATATTCCCTGTAATTCAAAATGTTCTCCTGTCTGTTTTATCGGACACAGACTTAAGCATGAATATTCCAGGCCGGGAATTGAATATAATCTATCATCACGAAATCCGTACGATCAAGTGCTGATCCAGGGGATTGCTCACAGACCTACCGGGATGTGAAACTCGCTGTCAGGTTCGGCTGCTTTTTTCCTGCTGAAGAAGTATATGAGGGTTTCCTTGTTGACGTGGGATTGTCTTCAGGGGAAGTATCGTCTCATATAGGAAAATTGGGGTAGTAAGGAACGGATGAATTGCTCACTCTCCAAAGAGTATGTGCTTACTGTACACTGCTTCGAATGTAACTTGATGTAACCAGTACTATCCAGGCAGCACCGAATATCACTGCTGCGGTTGTAGCAACGGCGGCACCAAACCCCCCCCACTTCGGTATAAGGTAAATATTCAGACTGACATTCACTACTGCCGAGATAATAACGCTGTAAAGCGAATATTGCGGTTTACCGATGGCAGATGCAGTCGCGGAGAAGAAACTTCCGAGAGGTCTCACAAGTGATAGCGCTCCCAGTATCATCAGAATATTCCAGCTTCCAGAGTATTTGCCGCTGTAGACGAAATCAAGAATCTGCCTCGGAAACAGCACGTAAAGAACAACTGCGGGCAAAATGAGGAGCTCTGCAAGCAGAACGGTGCTCCACACGCGGGAAAGGATCAGCTTCTTCTTACCCTGCCTCCACATTCTGGAGACGTATGGGAGAAGTATCATATTTGCGGCGGTTATTACCATCATGATCAAACCGGAGAGTGATCTTGAAGCACCGTAGGCAGATACGTCATTCGGAGCGATCTTTCCGAGCATCAGTATATCTGTTCTGGTATAGATGAAATTGGCCATGGAGCCTCCCAGCATGATAGCTGAGAAGGACATGACACTTCGAATCCGATCCATTCTTATTCCGGCAGAGGGGAAGAATTGATGCCGCGCGAACCATGAGTTCACTAAAAAGGCGACCAGATTCGATACGATCATCGCTGAAAAGATCTGATGAGCGGTCTTGAGTGTACCGGTCACGAGGAGAATTCCGACAATGCCGCTTCTAACAAGGAACTGGACGATATCCGATATCATCACATCCCTGGTGCGATGTTTTGTAAGCAGAAGAAGTCTGGGGAGTCCACTCAATGTTCCGGTTACTACGACACCGGCCAGCATCAAGGGAATACCTGAGAGATCGAGTGGTTCGTAGAAGGAGCCGATGACTCCACCTCCCGCGATAAGCAGGATCGCCGATAAAAGAGCAAAACAGAGGGCCATCAGTATACCGGAATTAGCCAGCTGCTTCTCTCTAAGACCATCACCCTCGGATGCAAGTTTCAGTATTGCCTGCTGGATGAAACCTCCTCCAAGCAGGACTCCGAACATCTCGAGGCTTTTCGCGACAGCGTATATGGCATAGGCCTCCGGGGGAAGAGACCTGATGATGAAGATGGTAAGTACTCCCCAGATGGCCAGAGTACTACGGCTGATCAATGCTGGCAGTCCAAGCTTGATCAGTGTGTGCCTGACTTCGAAGAGATACCTGAAGTGGCTCATACCATTACCCGCTCAGCCCCCTCCGCCTGCGATGCTCTTTATATGCCAGTAGAGTCAAGCCCGGATGAGTCGCAATCCTCCAGAACATACCCGGGAGAGCGGCAGGGCTGGGGCGATTAATCGAGAACCTGCCGGTACTTACAAGATATCTCAGGTAGAGTGCATTTCGCAGGATGTTGGCCCTCCGGACATCGGTTACCTTCTCCCGGAGAGACCACGCAAAAAGGATATCCCACATCCTCATCGATGTTCTGTGCAGGCTGGTACTGGAAAGGTATCTGTTCCCCGGATGGACCCTTCTCATGGCAACTGGTTCATCCATCCGGCCTGGAACAAGTTTCGCGTAATGGGAGAGCTGAATCATCATCGCGGTATCCTGGTGCAGCCTCAAATCCTTATTGAATGGATCGTCCCTCCAGAACGCTGATTTTCTTACAACAAGGCCGTCAAGGGTGAAGGAGCCCGATCTGATCTCGATCAGAACGTCGAAGAGTCTCTCAGGAGAAACCCTCTCATGAAGCATTGAAAGTTCACCATCTCCCTTTTCGGACCATATCCCGCGGGAATTATCATCCTGATAATGAACGCCTATAGGTTCGTAAACGCCATCGATTTTACCGTCCGATTCCAGCAGATCACGGGCTTTCAAGAAACGACCATCGAGATAGAAATCATCGGCATCAAGAAAGGCCACAAAGGGTGCATCCGCCAGCTGAATGCCAAGGTTCCGGGAAGCGCCTGCCCCGTGGTTGCCCCCATCACTGTGGCGAACAAGAGTCACCTGTTCGTACCGTGCATCCAGTTGTCTGCAGACCTCAAGACTTCCATCGATGGAGTTATCCTCAACCAGAATAACCTGAGAAGTCTGTTCCTGCTGAAGAGCGGACTCAACTGCTCTGCTGACGAATTCAGCAGCGTTATATACCGGTATTACAACGCTGACTCTCATGAGTAGTTTTTCAATGCGTCGATGTAGATCTGCTCAAGCCTGCGTACCTGAGAGGTTATGTTGTAGTCATTCTCCACTCTATCCCTGGCCGCCTTTCCCATGGGTGCCCAGCTTTCAGGACAGGAGATCAGATCGAACAACGCATATTCTTCACGAAGCCAATGGTCGCGATGATATCTTTCCCGGTGGCATACTGGTGCCCCAGACCTTCGGTGGAATGGCTAACTGGAATCCCCATGTTCACGCATTGATCACTGATGCCTGCTGGGACAGGCATGGCAA
>JAUWMQ010000126.1 GCA_030613065.1 Candidatus Aegiribacteria sp.
TTAGATTTTTGTTTTGCCATTAGAGTTATGTCCTTAATTCTGAAACCGAACGATTAGCCTGAGCGGCGCGGCTTGTCCGCGTACGCTCCAAGCTCTGGTTCGGCAGTCTTGCGTGCTCCGACCATGAGGAATACAGGGAAGGTCTTCAGGAATTCCGGGTCGATACGCTTTGATTTTGATTCATGTGGTGGCTCGTGAAAGTGGGAGACGAGTAATCCCACTTGGCTGAGGGCTGAAACATACTCCTCAATTGTGCGGTGATAGTGATTGTGCCCTCCAAATGAATCGATGCGCCAGACCTCTGGCGTCAAGTAGTTGGTGACCTTCTTGAACCATTGTCCACTAACGTCTTGGTGGCTCTTCTGTTGGAAGAAGCACGGGTGAGGAAGGGTAAAGAAAAACTCTCCACCAGGCTGTAGAGCCTGGGAGACAGCATTGAACAATGTTTTGATCTCGGGAATGTCCATGACGACCATGTGCGAGATAATGGTGTCAAACTTGATGTCGAGATCTGGCAGTCCTTCTGCCAGATCGGCAACAAGGAACGTCAGTTCAGGAAACTGTGACCGTGCGCGCTCAATCAGCGAACCAGAGCCATCGACTCCTATGGCCACGGCGCCACGATTCGTGAGTTCCTTGGTAAGCCACCCCTGGCCACACCCGAGGTCCAGAACTGTCTTCCCTCCAATATCTCCGAGTGTCGTCCAGAACCGATCGCGAATTTCCGGAAAGCAGCGATCGCCGCATGCTTCAATCTTCTGCGAATAGGCGGAAGCGATGGAATCCCAGTCTCTGATGTCGTCTTTTGATTGCATGTCTCTTTCCCTGCCGAACTAATGATTGTGTAGACGCGACATTCTTTCAAATAGTGTCGCTTCTACATTATCGAAATACTACCTTTATCCAACCATCGGGCATCAATCTTGATATAGGTAGTAAACATATGTACACTTAACCATAGAAATGACATGGTTATATTGAGTCTACTTAACCCGGAGATTCCATTATCATGATACATGAATTGAGCATATACCAGCAGGAATTGAAAGACAAGGGTCTTGTACGGGAAGACAAGATTCGGTACATGGTCTTTTGGGTTCGAAGGTTTCTTTCCCTTGGGCAATCTGATGATGCAGTATTCGCTGATTCTCTTGAGAGGGAGGGGCGACAGGACTGGCAGATACGGCAGGCTCTGGATGCGGTGAGTATCTGCGCTATGTCGCTTATACCGAGCTCGGCATAAACGCCACTGCTTTGCTACGCATATGCTCATGGCTGGTGTGGATCTGTGTGAGATACAGAAGCTGCTCGGGCACAGGAGTCTTGAAACAACGAGGATCTACCTACATGTGATGGAGGGCATGAAGCACTCGGTAGAAAGCCCGCTGAACCTTCTTGCGGACAGGCTGGCGCAAGAGACCTTGTGATAGACTCACTCAGTTGATGTTGAGAACCTCTCCAGCTGTACTTCGAGGTATGCATCATCAGGGGACAGCTCTAGTGCTCGCGGCTTTCCCGGAGAATAACTCCCTGAACAGAGTGTCATGGTGCAGGCCCTGAATTCCCATACGAGTAAGCGCGAAATCGTACTTCACCGGATCGTCGGGGTTGATTGTCAGAAAACTCTCTGTTATCTCAAAAGCAGCTGCGCAACTTGCAGTCTTTCTCACGGTGAATCCCAATACCCCGGCAGCTCTGAACATATGAACATCAAGGGGAATAATCAGAACTGTCGGTGAAATCCATTCCCATCCTCCGGGATCGACCTCATCCCTTCTGATCATCCATCTCATGAAAAGGTGAAGTCTTTTGCAGGCGCTTCCAAGAGATGGTCTGGGCAGAAGGCTGCACTTCTCCATTCCGGCGCCTTCCAGAAGAGTCTCCACGAACCGCTCAAGGGCATTGTAATAAGTACCTTCCGAGAGAAAAGCTCCCAGCATGTTTCCAAGGAGCCCCCATTTTTTCTGAAGCATGGATGCGGATTTAAGAAGAGCCACCATCTCAGATGAGGTTGTAAACCTGTGTTTGAATCCGGTAAGCGCATTGGAGAGTTCTTTGAGCGATGCCTCCCAGAGAAAACTGGATGGAGCAGGCCCAAGAACATCAAGGACTTTTCCGGTACTTTTCAGTATCTGGGCAACTCTCCCGTAGGCTAGTCCGGACGCGATCATCCCGACTATTTCCCTGTCTTCGGTGCTATTGTACCTCCAGAGAAACTCCAGTGGATCCGGATGAATGAACTCCCGCCTGTTGTATTTTATGTAGACGTTTTCCAGGCGCTCTCGGAGCTGATGCAACGGTATGGACAATACTATCGGTCAACTATCTGATAAGTGTGACTTTTTGTGCCGTCTGCCATCCGGGACTCTCCAGTCTGATTATGTAAACACCTGCAGGAACCGTCTCGCCCGGTGTCCAGGTGAAGGAATCAAAGCCGGCTTCAATTGAATTGGTATCTTCGGTTACTACCCTTCCGGAAATATCGAATACGGTCATCGTTACGGGAGCCAGAGAAACCGTTGAGTACTGAATTGAGATAGCATTCCAGAACGGATTCGGTTCCGCATTTTCAATTGCCAGACCAGCAGTTGAATGATCACCATGGCCAAGACCCGTTGAATTTGTTTCATATTCGAAGAACCAGGTGTCCGGGGCAAATCTAGGCCGGGATTCATTCCTCACGGAGTTATCGGAGGCGGAAATGTAATACTGCACCGTTTCGATTCCCGTGACTCCGGGAATATCAACCGTGAACGAATCGGAACCGGTGGGAATCATGGTAAGGGATGCAAAGGATCCAGAAGTACCGATTCTGTAATACATGTCATGACCGGTCAGAGTATTGCCGGGATGGCAGCGAATCAGCGCATCGATCGTAACCGGGGTACCCGAAGGCTGCTGCGAGCCCACAGGTAAATGCTGGATGAACAATATTTCATTGTCTATGACATTCCTGGTCCTGCAGTGAAGCGCATCGGTTGGCAACCAGAACGAATAATCATAACCCTGAACTGTATAACCTGGAAGCGCGTCTTTGTAAACAGCAATGGCTGGTGCGTCGTTAGTGCTGTTAAATGTAGGCATATACACATGGTCATTCCAGATCAGACTGTTCGTATATCCCTCGTTTCCATCGCTTTCAACCCTGTAAACTTCCCAGTCGGTTCCGTAGGGGCTTTCAGTTGATCCCAGCAGGTCAGCTGCAGTTTCCAGAGTAGCCCAATCAGGATGAGAGGGTGGGACCTTAAGAACAAGAATCTTTCCGGGGGTGAGTATCTTTGACCAGCAGTCGATGTGGTCGATACTGCTCCCCAGAAGTGGATCAGCCATCGTAACATACTTATCAATTCCAAGATAGAGGTTCATCTGTGAATCGACCCAGTCTTCATTCCCACCGTTCTCGCTGTAAACAAGATTCGTGGACATCGCCTGGTCAAATCCGCTGGACATGTAATTTCCACCGGCATGAACGATCGTTGAAGTGTAAACGGGTATTCCCCACGTAGAACCCGCAACAACCGGGAAATTATTATCGTCATATCTTGGTCTGTTGTACGTGTAATTAAAAATCGCCTGTTGTCCATCCTCAAGAAGAACGAACCAGGGGCCATAATCGCGCACCCAGATCGAATTCGTAATTGCGAATATGAAGTCGACGTTGCTCATGTTAACTGCAGCGTTCGTGAAGGCAGTCTCAACCGAACTCTGTTGGTACGATTCGCAGATTACCCAGACGGTGGTTTCTGCGGACAAAGCTACGATCAGACTGTACGGAAGCCCCAGAGGCCATCTGACAAAAACTCCCGTCGCGGGATCGAACTCACCGAGGTTAAGTGTTCCATCCGGTGGCGGCGAAGTGGGAACGGTATTAAGGCCTATTTCATCCAGGTGAAGCAGCTCTTCATCCGTGAAACCGATGGGAAGCAGTTCCTCCGTTCCGCATACGGACATCTCAGCGAAGGCGGCCATTGCGAATATCATTAATAAGGGTGCATACTTCATTGGTTTCCTCCAGGAATTCTTCGAATCGAATAATGTAAATGACAATGGTATAACAAAAAGTATACAAAACAGTTTCGGAAAGAGGAAGTATCAATGTCCAAGCCTGTACTGTATAGCCTTATTGCGTCGGGATTATGGGGTATCTGGGGAATATGCGCTAAACTGGCGGCCGATAAAATGGGTCATTGGCCATCACTCTTCATCTATTCTTCAGTATCCTTTCTATTGATCCTTCTTGTTTTCGGTCTTACAGGTTCCACTTTAAAGCAAGCTTCGACACCGGGGATTCTTCTGGCTGTTGCTGCCGGCCTGTCAGGAGGTCTGGCGGTAACTTCATTTCAGAAAGCCCTTTCGTGCGGACCTCTCAGTTCCTCCATATCACTTACGGCACTCTACCCGTTGATCCCGGTACTGTACGGTGTACTTCTTCTGGGAGAAAAGATTACAATTGCCAGAGGAACAGGAATGGGATTGGCAATTGTTGCCGGAGTGCTTCTATGCATATAAGTATTGACTTAAGTCTTCGAGCACATCGTTAAGACTATTGGGGCTCTGGCCATGGATCCAAGGCCACTACAATCAAGGAAACTTTCCGGCGAGGAAAAGAGATGTTGATGGAATACACTGACTCCGTTGAGAATATTACCCCTCAAATGCTGGTAGGCTTTTTCGAAGGATGGAAGAAACCGCATTCCCCAGACGAGCACCTAGAGATTCTGAAGAATAGTAACCATATTGTCCTGGCGTTTGATTCTGACAAAGGAAGGGTTGTGGGTTTCATTACAGCATTATCCGACAGGGTCCAAGCAGCTTTCATTCCGCTACTTGAGGTTTTGCCGGAATATCGGAAGATGGGTATAGGTAGTACCTTGGTGTCTCGAATGTTGGAAGCCCTGAATGGAATTCCGGCAATTGACCTTACGTGTGATCCAGAGATGCAGGAATTCTATTCGAAATTCGCGATGATTCCTTCGGTCGGCATGATCGTTCGTAACAATTGAGGTATGGCAAGTAAATCATAGAAGCTTATCTGTTAATTATTTGAGATTCGAAACTCTAGTTGAGGTTTCTATATACATCCTTGCGATGACCAACCTTAACGATGAGAATTACAAATCTACATGTATGTATCTCATAAATGATGCGATAATCTCCCGAGCGAATTCTGTGAAAAGAATTATTTCCCTTCATCTTTGTTGTTTTCGGATCAGGCGGATTTGGACTAAGTTCCTCAATTCTCTTCTTGATCCTAAATAAATCTCGTTTTGGAAATCGCTTGAGGTTATTCAGAGCGGCAGGTCTGAATTCAACGGAATACTTCACTGAGTTAAAGACCCAGGGATTTCCATGCGTCTTCAGCTGAAATGTTCTCGCCAGGTTCAGCTAAAGCTGCTTTAGCATCTGCAATATCCATGTGATCTTCAATTCTTTGAAGCAATTCAAGTTCATTAATGGAAACAATCGCAGCAATTCTTTTCCCTCTACGTGTCAAGATAATCGGCTCGTTACCATAAGCTACCTTGTTTATGATCTCCGAAAAACTCATTCTTGCATCTGCAGTCGAAATAGTTATAGCCATATGTTCTTCCTTTCCTCGTCTGTACGTATTGTACAATATGTACATATCATTGTCAACATGCGAAAGATGATTCACTCAGGAATTCTTATACAACCATGACGGTTATAGCAGTGCGAAAATCGGTGTTCAAATTAACTGCAAAAGGTGATAATGTATTGAAAATTGTATTCAAAGGACAGAAAAAATCCACTGAACAAAATAACTGTCTTCCAAAGGGTGAAGTCTACGTATTGACTTAGATTAAGAAATGCGTTGCATCCCGGTTATTTGAGGGCTTCATCGGATGTGAACTGGCGGTTCAGGCGGAGTTCACCAAGAACCAGCCTGTCCGTTTCGTTCACTTCCTCGGTTACAAACCTGGCCATAACCTCTCCGATACCCGGACCCAGCATGAATCCCTGGCCGCACATACCAACCGCAACGTAGTGATTATCGGGGCCACATCTGTCCAGTATCGGTGCTCCGTCCGGTGTCATGGGGTAAACGCCCCTCCATGTTCTCCGTACTTTAAGATTGGCAAGCCTCGGATAGAGATCTATCATTCTGGTTGCCACAAGGGGAAGGAATTCAGATGTTTCATCGGTATCGGTGCCCGGGATCGGCGGATCAGGCGTGATGCAGAAAACAACCTGGCCCGTATCGTGCTGATAGAAGTAGTAATTGGCTGAACCCGGCGCTTTTCGGATGTCTACCACCATAGGATCGAAGAGCCTCTCAACCGGTTCGGTGACTCCTGCCTCATGGCTCTCAGGGAACACAGGGAGTTCGATCCCCGCCATTCTACCGACTTCTACTGCAAAGGATCCTGCGCAGTTAACAACCGCGCCGCATGCGTATGACTCCCTGTCAGTTGTTACCGAAACTACTCTATTCCCATCAATGCCCAGGCCGGTGACCGTTTCGTTGAAAGCAAACTCGGCTCCAAGCTCTTCCGCCCTCCTCTGGAAGGCGTAACAGCTCTGCATGGGGCTTGAACTTCCGTCAAATGGTGACCACGTTCCTCCAAGAAGACCTGCCGGATTGATACCTGGAACAAGGTTTTTCATCTCAACTGCGTCTATGAGACTGATGTTCAGGCCTACCTTCTGCTGAAGCGGGACGTTTCCCCGGAACAGGTTCATTCTTTCCTCGTCGTAAGCCACATATGTGTAACCACCCTGATACCAGCTTATTTCATCGCCGTACATTTCCTGCCACGTTCTGAAGATCTCCAGCGATCTGAGCCCAAGAGCGACCTTGGCTGGTTCACTGTGAGTAGCCCTTATTCCTCCAATGGCACATTTGTTGTTTCCCTGGCCTGCTGAGGAAGCACTGTCTATGCAGAGAACTGATGTACCCTTCGCGGCAAGGCTTACCGCCATGGGCGTTCCCACGCTTCCGGCTCCGATAATGACTAGGTCGAAGTATTTCCTACTCATCATCATCCTCCGTCCCTGAGAACCATCCAAGCTGAGTCTCGGCGAAAACGGGCCTGTCCGTAAAGGCAGTTATTTCCCCCACAGGTATCCCTTCCTCCCGGCATATCCTCTCGATCAGGGTTGCACAGGTTTTACCTCCGCATGCTCCGAAGCCGGCTCTTGATATCGCCTTCAGATGGTTCAGATCCCTTATTCCCGATCGGATATGTTCTCGGATTGTCCCAGCGGAGACCCTTTCGCACCTGCAGACGATGGCATCATCGGGCAATGGTACTTCGAGGGGCGTTTCAAGAGGCGCTATGCTCTCAGGTTCCTGGATCACTACTCCTGCGGTTCTGCTTGCGATGTCGGCGGGAGTTTCAAGTTTAAGAAGAATCGTATGTGGAAATCCAGCGGCCTTCTTCCAGCCTGCTATTACAGCTCTTCCGAGTACGGAGCCCTCCCACCCGGTAACGGTCACTTCACTGCCCTTTGTAAGAAGCCACTCACCCAGTTCGAAGGGTACGGTTACCACCGGTTTCTCCCTGGATTTTCTGAAATCCACCAGAGTAACCGCCAGCCCCGGACATATCGCTACGCACTTTTCGCATCCAATGCATTCTCCATGGAATTCAGGTAGGCCCATTATCGGGTGTCCCGATGTGCCTATCAGATCCTTCGGGCAGCAAGTCATGCATGGATTACACGGGATCTCCTGCATGCAATGGAGAACAGGGAACACGCCCTCCCTTGTCTCGGGTGGGTGGTAAGGGTAAACTTCTCCGCCCGGGCTTTTCAGCACCTCAGCCTTTTCGCGTAGATCTGATGGGATCGAGATGTCCTCCGCTCCCAGTTCCCGGGCAATCTGAAGCCCCTTTATTCTCCCGGAGAACATTGCCGCGCTGGCTTCGGCAATCTCCTCAGCATCACCTGCCATCATTGTCTTCATTCCGAACTTCAATGCCTTACTGTGAAACTCATTGACAGGGTTAAGCCCAACTGCTACAAGAACTGTGTCCACTTCCCAGCTTTTCTCAGTGCCGGGCAAGGGTCTGAAAGAATCATCAACCTCAGCGATAGTAACCGCTTCAACCTGACCGCGGCCATGTGCAGCAAGTACGGTATGTCTGGTGAAGACAGGAACACCGAGCCTCTTGATTTTATCTGCATGAACCTTGTAACCGCCACATACAGGGAGAGCCTCCGCGAGTCCCACGACGGTCATCCCGGCCTGCAGAGCATGGTATGCGGCTATCAGGCCAACATTGCCGCCTCCCACAATGAAAATTCTCTCTGAGCACCTGACCAGATCTCTGTTCACAAGGGTCTGGAATGCTCCTGCGCCGTATGCTCCTGGTAATGTACATCCGGGGAATGGAAGTGATTTTTCTCTGGCGCCGGTTGCAATAAGCAGGTATTCGGGCTTAACTATCCTGTAACCATCAAGGCACCTTACGCCCACAGTACCATCACTGAATACTCCGAGTACGATGCTGTCAAGCCATACATCCACCGATCCTAGTCCCTTTATCTCTTCTGCAAGCAGGGAAGCTATATGGATGCCCCTGGTTCCCGCATGGCAGTCGGCCACGGAGCCGAAGAACTTATGGGTCTGTAGAACCAGTTTTCCGCCAAGGCGATCCTTATCGTCAACAATGATTGTGTTTATACCCTTTTTTCCGAGCTCTATCCCAGCAGCCATGCCCGACGGGCCTCCGCCAAGAATCAGAACATCTGTAGCAGTCCTCAGAGGCTGCCGGACTGCAGGACCGGGAATATCTCTCAGTGCCGGAAGACCTTCAAGGCTTTCAATCTGCATTCCCGCCTCAAGCGGAACAATGCAGCT
>JAUWMQ010000131.1 GCA_030613065.1 Candidatus Aegiribacteria sp.
CATCGGCATAAAACCCACACAGCTGGCTATAATACACGCATATTATCGTCAAATACTTCCAGTATTCTCCTCAAATCTCCGAGCATTCTATCTCAGCCGTGAGGATCTTCTGCTCAATGCATATTGCCGGACACACTCCTAACAGATCAGAACAGGTCGAAGTTAATCGACGTTGCAAAGCTGGTGTTGAGTTTTTTCCAGGTCGATATTTCAGGAGCTCTAGTGTAGTCCGCGGTGTAGCCTATTCTTACATACAGAGGGCTCCATGTCCTGAATGCCAGGGAAATACTACCTCTTGAGATGAAATTTTCCGGATTGTCAGGTGGGAAATATACGTCACCTGAAAGCTCCGCCTCCCTGATGAATGTGTGGGGTTTCCTGTACCTTAAACCTGCGGAGGCATAAACGGAGAAATCATTAGCATACATTTCTCCCGAACCGGAGGTCCACCGCGTATTGACGGAACCAATCCCCAGTTTCGGCGAGAACCAGAACCATGAGAGAATCCATTTCTGCCATCCAGCCGCAAAGTAGGAAGTTATCTGCCAGGGACGCTCGGTGTACATCTGTCTGTCCCAGTATGAGGCGGCTTCAATGTAAAAGCTGTCATGGAACCAGTAATCGAATCCCAGTCTCGCCCACCCCCTGCTGGTATTAAGAGTATCTCTTCTGAGTCCGTAATTCTCCTCCCATGTAACGGACCTTCCACCGAAAGCCGCATCAATTGAAGTTCCCCTGCGGTCGAACCGGTACGACACATTGGCGCTGCCGCCCCATTCAAGGAAAGCCCAGTTTCCTCGTTCTATTGAAAGATCCGCTGCTGTGGACGCACTGAAACCCTGCATTGTTCCGGTGGTGGATTCCACGTTGTAGGAATCTCCGGCAATTATTCTCAACCGGCTTCTTGCTTCACTGTTAAAAGGATCCTGCTCGAGAATTCCCAGATAGTAATCAACAGCATCCTCAATCCTTGCTTCCTGTTCAGCAATATCACCAAGGTACATAAGAGCTGAGAGGGAGAGGGGGTCTTTCTCAAGAAGGGCCAGAAATATCTCTTCTGCTCTGTTGATCTCATTATTTCCGTAATAAGCGGTTCCAAGGATTTCAAGAACTTCCGCACTGTCAGCTGCAGCATTGACAAGAATATCCAGCGAAATAAAAATTGCTCGTTCGTATTCGTTCAAATCGAGAAAAATCCGAGCAAGATCGATGGAGAAATATCCGGGGCTGGACATCTGAAGCGCCTTTTCAAGGCTGTCCGGCTCTCCCATGTTCTCCATGAGCAGTACGCAGTCGGCCAGTGCGAGTAATCCGGAAGAAGAGCCTGATGTCATGATCAGCCTGAATCCATCAAGAGCGTTATCGTAATCCTCTTCATCGCGATACAGCCTTGCTGCTTCAAGCTGAGCCGGCTGAAAACCCGGGGCAATGGAGAGAGCTTTGTTGAAGCAGTGAAGAGCTGATCCGGTGCTGTCATGCTCCGCCTTGAGGGTTCCCAGCAGATACAAGGCCAGTACATTATTCGAATCCTGCTGGACGGAAATCGTCAACTGCTCCTCGGCGTCTTCCAGAAAAGAATCTGTACCCGACATCAAAAGGACTCCCAGAGCTGTCAGGGTAAGTGAGGAATAAGAATCTTGAAGGAAGGATGCCGCCGTATAGCCAGCTTCTATATCAAGGCCATACTCCAGGGCTGTGGCAATAAACATCGCTGCAAGTGCTTCGGTATCGGTAGAATCAGCGGCGTAAATAATTCCAGCATCTTCTGCAGCAGCTCCCCAGTCGCCCAGAGAGCAGTTTGAATACCAGGGCTGAAGGTTCTCAGGGAAAAAGGAAAGAAGGATGATCAATATTGCGTGATACATCAGAACAGCCTCAGATTCAGTCTGGAATAGAATTCAGTATCATATTTCTCCCAGTACTCGTAGACGGGGGTTCTTTCGTAATCCACAATGTATCCGAGCGTCAATGACAGTGGATCCCACATCTCAAATGTCAGTTCAGCCAGTCCGTTCATGAGAGTATTCTCTGGAAAATCGGGAGGGATATAGAAGTTCCCCCAGAGCCATATCGATGGCCCGGGTGAATCGTCATCGGAGATCCATAACGACATGGAACCGTACAAAGTGGTTCTGTCGGTTCTCTCGGTCTCAAGACCGGAAGCCCAATGGGTATTTACCTGCCCGATACCGAGCGAGGGAGATACCCAGAGCCAGCCGTTCAGCCATTTCGTATAAGCAAAGGAAAGGTAAGAGCTTATCTGCCACGGCCTGACAGTTCCAGGTTGCCTGTCCCATGAGCTGCTTGCACTTACAGTGAAATTATCTGACAGTACCCTTTCAATGGACATGGTTATATTCGCCCAGGTATAGTCGCTTTCGTAATCCTTGGAAGTTTCAATAAATCTGTAATCCGTTTCCAGAGATACCTCACTGCCTTTTGAGTCATATTCGAAAGAAATCTCCAGCCCACCCGAGTATTTTCTCTCTCTTATATTTCCGTTATCAACCCTGGTATCAACGTACAGCGATACGTTGAACCGTCTGGCCTGTCTCCGGTTCCATTCAGGGTCGAACCCTGTATCAGTTATGCCCCTTATCCTTGTTTCCGCGTAATCGTAACCGGGTAAAATGCTCAGAGCCTGGAAATAGTAATCCATAGCTCTGTCCGAATCGCCTTTCTGCTCGCAGGCAAGACCCAGGTACCCGCAAATCCAGGAGGAACTGGGATTCAGCTCAAGAGATTTCTCAAGGGCAGTCAGAGCATCGTCGTACTGATCCGAGAACAGCAGTGCTTCACCAAGGCTGCTCCAGGCACTGAAAGAAAGACTGTCCAGCTCAATAGCCCGTCTATACCTTTCAGCTGCTTCCTCATCATCACCTTCGTCAAAAAGGAAGTATCCCCATTCCAGCCATACATCAATGCTGTCCGGGGCGATGGCAGAGGCAGCTTCGTAACTTCTTCCAGCGGAGTCCTCATCATCAAGTTCAGCGTAAAGACCGGCAATCAGAAGCCAGAACTCAGCATCATCGGTTACGCTTTCCGATTCTGCTTTCCCGGCAAGCTGAAAGGATATCTCAGGGTTAACTTTGGTGTAAGACCAGGCCAGGTCTACCCATGCGTACGGATACTCATCTGCTAACAATCCAGCGAGGCTGTCAGCTTCATCATCTCTGCCGGTACTTTCGTAGATGAGTACTTTCTCGCATAAAGCTGTGCTTTCAAACCCTCCAGCTGCAACGTAGCGTTCCCAGAGGGCAAGAGCTTCTTCAGTGTTCCCCGACTGCGCTAGAAGCGGTGCCAGCCGCTGATACCCGAAAACATAGGCGGAATCAGCAGATATGGCTTCGGAATAATAAACAGCGGCGCTGTCAGTGAGGGACAGTTGCTCCAGCACAAATCCCAGTTCCCCCAGCAGCCATGTACCGGGATAGGCAGTTTCGGTAACCGCCCTCCTGTACCAGTCGGCGGCGGCTTCCAGATCTCCATCGTTTTCATAGAGAAGTCCCCTCTGTTCCCACGCCCACAGATACTCGCTGTCAACGGCAACACCATTCTCGTAAGCCTCTCCTGCTTCATCGAACTCCCCAAGCTGCTCAAGAACCAGCCCCAGTTCTCCCCATGTCCAGGAGTATTCAGAATCGATCTCAATGGCTCTGCGGTAAGTGGCTTCCGCAGCGGCGAAATTGCCCATATCTTCGTACAGGAGACCAAGGGCTATCCAGGCATCAAAGAAGCTTCCATCGGATTCCGTACACGCACTATACCACTGTATTGCCTCTTCAATATCTCCATTCTCTTCGGCCATGAGGCCCAGCCTGTACCTGGCAAACGCGTAATCAGGGTTTATCTTGATTCCGTCCAGATAGCTTCTTCGGGCTGCTTCGGAATTACCTGTTCTTTCAAGGCACATACCGATCTCCCCCAGACACCAGTAATTCTCAGGGTCTCTTCTTCCAAGTTCCCTGTAAACCTTGACTGCGGAGCCGTATCTATCCTGGCTTTCAAGCAGCAATCCGAGATCGATAAGGCAGCCTGTATCATCTGGATAGGTGCCGGCTATATTTCTGTAGATCAGCTCGGCCGCCTGGTACTTGCCCTGGAGTTCCAGTATCCAGCCCACTTCGGACATCAGCTGTATATTCACCGGCCACTTCTCAAGGGCGGCATTTACACAGGCCTGTGCCTTTTCGAATTCATGCTGGTATCTGTATATCTCAACTGTCTTGAACCAGATTGAAATCCAGGAGGGATCAATGTACATCGCTCTTGTAAGTAACTCAAGGGCTTCTGAATAGTTTTCCTGAACCATAAGGCAGTGTGCCTTCCCGACAAGGCTCAGAACCTGGGTTGAATCGTATTCAAGTGCTGTCTCAAAATTACTCAGCGCTTCTTCTGTACTGTACCCACCGGATCTGCCCAGGGCTCCCCAGGCTAATGCCGATAGGGAATCCAGTTCAACCGCTTTGCGGGCATATTCCGATGCCTCATCGTAATACCCGAGAGCATTGGCGGAAAATGCCAGAGCCGCCCACGCATCGGAACTGGTGGAATCATCTGCAATGGCGGTCTCCGCCTGACTGTAGGCGTACTCCCAGTCACCTGAAGAGTAGGAATCACGCCAACCGGTCAGATTTGAAGCCGCAAGTACGGAGAGCAGCAGGTATTGCATCTCAGCTTCCCGCAAGAGAAATTGTCAGACCGAACAGCCCCAGCAGCCAGCAGTACCATGCAAAAATCGAGAATCTACCGGCTCTCAGGAATTTCAGCAGAATCCTGAGAGCAAGATATCCGGTAAGTGCGGAGATCACAAATCCAGTAATCATCAGAGAAGAATCGATACCGCTGGTTCCGATGTCTCCCAGTTTAAGAACTGCAGCTCCAGCAATGGCAGGGATTGAAAGCAGGAAAGAGAATCGTGCTGCCTTCTCCCTCTTTATCCCCGCGAAAAGACCCGAGGAAATAGTGAACCCAGACCGTGAGATCCCCGGAAGCAGAGCCAAAGCCTGGGAAACTCCAACAATGATGCTTCCAGTGATAGTGGGGTTATCCTTCTTTCCCTCTCCCGCGTACCTTGTGCTGAAGAGAGCGCAGCCTGTTATCAGAAGCATTATCGATACCAGAACCGGGCTGTTAAAGGCTCTCTCGATAGAATCCGCAAGGAGAAATCCTGCCACTGCGGCGGGAATGGAACCGATAATGAGCAACCCCGCAAGAACCAGCGATTCTCTCTTTCGCCTGAATACGCCTGAAACAAGCTCCACCAGATCTCTCCTGTATACGGCAAGTACAGCCATTAGCGTGCCCAGGTGAACCATAATCTCAAAGGTTATATCACCTTCAGGGACTTTCAGTATCATTCCGGCCAGGGCGAGATGGCCGGAACTTGAAACCGGCAGGAATTCGGTGAACCCCTGAATAACTGCCAGTATGATGACTGATAAGAGCGTCATTGTTCAAGAAACTCTCTGTGAAGAGCCCTCATAGCTTCATCTCTCAGTTGCAGATGAACAAGCGCTGAAATGGTGGCGTGTGAATCAACCGTCTGGAGCATGTCGATACCAGCTTTATCAAGGGCTGCTGAAAACCTCGCCATAACACCTTTAATTCCGTGCATACCAGCTCCCACAATGGAAACCTTCGCGCAGGGAGATATTGTCTCGTAGAGAATGCCGTTTTCGCCGAGGACTTCCGAAACTCTCTCCTCATCCTGCAGCGGCACGGTGAACATGGCTGCTGCATCAAAAACGGTGAACATATCCATTGATACCCCTGCATCCGCGACAAGGCCGAAGGCATGTGTATAGAATTCATGCATTGAGGTGTAATTATCCGTCCTGATTCTGAACTGCACTGCATCAGATCCCGATGCCACACCCGTAATGTACATCCCGCTCTTAATGATAAATGGCTCAATCTCGGTGACCGGCTCACCGGTACGATGAGATTTGACACTGATCCTGATGCCTGCATCACCAGCTATTTCGGAAGCTCTGGGATGTACAACCTCAGCTCCATGCCACGCCAGCTGTCTCAGGTCCTCAGCGCTTATCCTTTCTATCTTAAGGGCTCCCGGAACCCTTTCGGGGTCTGCGGTATAAACCGAATCGATCTTCTTGAAGAGCATCAACTCATCTGCATCCAGGGATGCGGCTATCGCTGTCGCTGTAATATCGCTGCCCCCTCTTCTGAGCGTGGATACGGTTCCTCTGCTGCTCATTCCCTGGAATCCGGCCACAACAACACAATCATTTTCTTCGAGTGACGCATGGAGGTATTTCATTTCAACCGATTCAAGATCAGCTTCACAATGTTGTTCATTGGTGCGAATCCCGGCGTTCCAGCCGGTAATGGCTGTGGCGGAGATTCCCCTCTGTCTGAGCATGTCGGCAAAAACAGCTGCGGATATCACTTCTCCGCAGGCCATAAGACAGGACCTTTCATGCGATATCGGAGATGAAACAAGAGCGAGTAAGGTATCCGTTGAGTATGGATCCCCTTTTCTACCCATCGCAGAAACAACAACAACAGCTTTGTGGTACGAGTCAAGTTCCCTGATGCAGAGATCAACCGATCTTCGTCTGTCTTCCTCGGTTGAAAGACATGTTCCGCCGAACTTCATGACGCAGAGATCATTCACTGTATCCGCTCCTTCGCCGCAGCCATGACGAGTTCCATGAATTCCTTCCCGACATCATTCCAGTCGTTCATTTTCTCGGCGAATATACGGCTTTTTTCTCCCATCTGCAGCCTCAGGTCCCGGTTCCCGATCAGGCTGTTCATCGCATTCGCAAGGTCATCAGCATTTCCAGAAGGTGTAAGCAGGCCGTTTTCCCCGTGACGGACAAGTTCCGGTATGGCGGCGATATCCGAAGCAATCACAGGCAGTCCGAACCACATCCCTTCCAGAATGGACATGCCAAATCCTTCCCAGCTGGCTGGATGAACAAGTATGTCCGCCTTCATATAGGCATTGACAAGATCATCGGAAGCAAGTTCCCCTGAAACCTGGATGGAATCCAGAAGGTTTTCTTCCCTTATCAAATCCAGCAGGCTGCCAGTGTACTCCTTGTCCGTCTCAGTGCTTCCTGCCAATTCGATCTCGAAACCTCCCCTGTCAAGATATGTACAGGCTTTCACCAGCAGATGTTGAGCCTTCCTTGGAGAGATACTGCCCACACACAACAGTCTCACTGGTCCTTTGCGGCTTGAACGATCCGGTAGAGACCTCGGGTTTTTCTCGAAGCCGGGGTTTATCAGCCTGATCCGGTCAGGAGGGATTCCCATGGCTTCAACTGTCTCACACGTATTCCTGCTGTTCACCCAGACCAGGTTCGCCATTCCAAGAAGCCATCTCACATACATTCTATACATGAATGCCTTGAGTTTATTCCTCAGATCCATCCATTCGAGATGATGCATGAGGTAGATTACCCTGGTACCAGTGAATGTGCTCATCAGGCGGAGTAGAGGTACATACTGATAACTCTTGCTTACAATTACCAGGCCAGGCTTTTGCCTCATGATTTCTCTGATAATATACCTGGACGCACTGAACCATTTCAGAGGAAGGCCATGGGGAACAGTTGTAAAGTGAATTATATCCACTACAACGCCGTGAGATCTGAGGTATTCCACCATTCTGAAGTTGAATCCGTAACCTCCTGAATGGAAATCCTTTTTTCCGAGCATTACGAAGACAATCCTGTCAGGTATGATCATGTCCTTTCGATTATGGCAATTCCCGACTACTTTCCGGGCTTCAAGTATAGAGCCGGGAAAGGCATGCTATCATAATACATGTTTCTGAGAATATAAATTTGCTAGTGGTCATTCAGCGCATATCATTCACGTATTTCATTGGCTATATTTCAGGTCAGCTTCAACGAATCTGTAAGGGCCTTGATTCCGAATTGCGGATAAGTCCAGTTTTCTTATGTTCTTACAATAGTACTTCATCGAGTTTCAGTCAGGAAAGGCGTTATGAGAGTATCGGTTCTGACAACAGATTCGGTTCCCAATATTGGAGGCATAGCTGATTATCTTAACGGCCTCATGTCCAGCACAGTCAATGAAATACAATGGAATCTCAGAACAACGGCACCTGGTTCACCGGAAGAGGATCAGCTTCTTCCATATCCGGTTCACCGCTTCTCTGTAAGCACCCGTAGACTGGGAGACCACTTCGGTGATGGATTCGCACCTATACGGAAACTTAACACTCTCAGATGGTTGAGATACAAGCGAAAAGAGAATTTCAATCTGGTGAAGAAGACTGTTGAGGAAGATAACCCTGATGCAATACTCTTTCCCCGCTGGTCCGAGGATTCCCACCCGTGGTTTCAGGCTTGCATTGATATGGGAATTCCGTACATCATCATCGCCCACGGTCTGGAATTGACCATGCATGTTTCCAGCTCACTGGAAAGTGCAAGACGAAAGGATTTTTCACGAGCCGGGACCTTATTTGCCAACAGCACACGAGTTGCCGGTCTCGTAGATCTTCTGACCGGAGGATCAGTACCGGTGTTCGTTATGAATCCAGGGATCGTTCCCCGACAGCT
>JAUWMQ010000040.1 GCA_030613065.1 Candidatus Aegiribacteria sp.
GAAATCCCCGTCAACGGTGTGTTCCGTCCAGCTTGTGCCCGAGCCGCCCACGTTCTCCCACCAGGTGATGTCGTCGGCACTGAAGGCGGCTCCGAGCACATACATGTAGCCGTCTCCGTTGACATCCGCGGAATATACTGAATAGGCGCCATCGAAATCCCCGTCAACGGTGTGTTCCAGAGGTATCACTGACATTGTTTTCTGGAGAGTGATATTGGAAGAGCTGTTGTAACATTCAATGTCAGTATCCGCGTAAAACTCATCGCCCCAATCGGTAACCGGCCCCAAGATTCCATCCCCGCCGGACCAGTCGGTCTGGGTTGCGGTACCGGCGTAAGCTTCAAAGGGGGCGAGTATTACCAGGGAAATAACAAAGACAAAGCTCCGTAAATACATGATTTTCTCCTTCCGTTTTTTCAAGTTCGTAAGAAGTACGATGTTTGTCAGTATGAAGTACTGTGTATTTCTTACAATCAAACTCAAAATAATCATACAATATGCTGTAGTATTAATATGTGGGTGCATGATAAATGTCAATGTAAACTGAATAATGCTTAAGGGGTCGTATCTTGAATTTTGGCGAAATAGCTATTATTATTCACTTATGACTAGAGCACTTCGAATAGAATATCCAGGCGCTGTGTATCACGTGACTGCTCGTGGTACCGATCGACAGAATATATTCTTGAACGACTCCGATAAAGCCGCATTTCTGGATCGATTGCTTATGACAGTAAGCCGACATAACTGGCTTTGCCATGCGTATTGTCTTATGTCAAATCACTACCATTTGCTACTTGAGACATCCGATGGGAATTTGTCAGCAGGAATGAAACTGCTGAACAGTGTATACGCTCAATACTTCAATTATTCTCATGATCGCACAGGGCATTTATTCCAGGGACGTTTCAAAGCGATAGTCGTAGATAAGGAGAGCTATCTTCTGGAGTTGTGCAGATATATTGTACTAAATCCTGTTCGCTCTGGTATTGTCGAGTCTCCGGGCGACTATATCTGGAGCAGTTACAGACAGACTGCTGGTCTCTATCAACGAGAAGACAGTCTTCTCAGAACAGATTGGATTCTTTCTCAATTTGGGTTTGACAAGTTTACAGCTGAGCGAGAGTATATTTTGTTTGTGAACGATTTTGATGATACTGTATCCCCTTTTGAAAAGATCAGGGGTCAGTTGATCCTAGGTGGAAAGCAGTTCGTGGAATCTCTTGTCGGAAGTGATCAATACCGGGATCTTCCAGAAGTTCCCCGTAATCAAAGATTCTTATGTCGCCCCTCACTTGAGGATCTATTTGCCGGTACTTCAGATAGAGTCGGTCGTAATAAAGCTATCTATATTGCTCATATAAAACATGGCTATAGCCAGAAGGAAATTGCCAAATATTCTGGAATGCACTACAGTACTATCAGCAAAATAATAAAGAACCTTGAGAATTATCAATAGAGTGGAAAAACACCAAAATTCAAGATACGACCCCAGAGTTTTTCCAGGCTTTCACGGTGTTGGAGAGAAGGAAAGCGATGGTAAGCGGCCCTACACCACCCGGGACCGGAGTGATTGCTCCGGAGATATCAGCGACATTGTCAAAATCGACATCACCTGCAAGACCATCGTCGGTCCGGCTGATACCGACATCGATAACCGTAGCTCCTGGTTTTACGAATTCCCTTTTTATAAAACGGGGACGACCCACCGCCGCAATCAGTATATCCGCTCTTCTACAGAGACCCTCCAGGTCGAAAGTATGTGAGTGAGCCACTGAAACCGTTGCGTTCTCTCGAAGAAGAAGCGCGGCCATGGGTTTGCCAACAATATTGCTTCTTCCTACAATAACGGCATCGGCGCCATCCATACTGATACCGCTATGTTTCATAAGGGCGATAATTCCAACAGGGGTACACGGGAAAAGACCATCTTCCCCCCTCCATAATCTGCCCACATTCTCGGGATGAAATCCGTCTACATCCTTTTCGGGCAGTATAGCTGAAGCCACGATAGCAGCAGATATATGACCGGGAAGTGGCAGCTGGCAAAGAATCCCGTCAATTAAGGGATCGGTGTTCAACCGGTCAATCACCCTCAGAAGTTCCGCCTGTGATACTGTTTCCTCAAGCCTTACAACAGTGCTGTCAATTCCCACTTTACCGCAGGCTTTCTCCTTCATCGAAACGTATACTCGACTTGCGGGATCATCTGCGACGATAATCACGGCCAGCCCGGGAGGCCGGCCGCCGATCCCTGCAATCTCATCCGCGAGGTTTCTCCGTACTTCCTTCGCGAACGCTCTACCGGACAGAACCGATGATTCAGTCATGAAGAATCTTCTATCCTCTGCTGATCGATTTGATCTCTATTCTTGTGTAATCCTGGCGATGCCCCTGAGTTCTTTCGTATCCTTTGCGCCGTTTCCGCTTGTAAACAGTGATTTTCTTTCCCCTGCCGTGCTCAAGCACTTCCGCTTCCACTGAAGCACCTGTGACCAGAGGCGTTCCAACTTCCACATCATCGCCGTCGCCAAACAGAAGAACTTTTTCAAGTTTAAGTGAATCACCTTCTGCGGATGCGATTCTGGGTACATTCAGTTTCGATCCGGGTTCCACTTTGAACTGGAATCCGCCGGTTTCAATTATTGCGTACAACTATCCACCTCCGTATTAAACATTCAATTCTAACAGTCACTGAGTCAGGATTTGTTTGAATGACTGTATAGACTGGTTATCTCTTCATGTACATCTAACGAGTAAGCTTTAAATTCGTCAACCCTGAGCTGGTCATCCTCTCTGATCTCGATGCTGAGATGGGAAATAGACGCGATATGGTTCATCCTCTTTCCCTCCTCTTCATGCAGGTACTCAGCAAGTTCAGGATGAACGGAAATCACAAGATGCCTGTGCTTCCGATCCTGGGACGCTCTCTCAATAAACCGCCCAAGCTTCGTAGCTGTCGAGACGGGGGACATCACCCTTCCTGACCCGCTACAGCAGGTGCAGGGTACAGAGAGGGCCTGAAAAACACTGGGTCGAACTCTTTTTCTGGTCATCTCAACCAGACCAAGGGGGCTGACCTGGCATGTTTTAGTAGGCGATCTATCCCTGCCAAGCTCGCTCCTGAGGGTATTGAGCACCTTTTCTTTGTGGTCAGGGATATCCATATCGATAAAATCAATGACGATAATCCCACCGAGATCGCGCAACCGGAGCTGACGAGCAACTTCCTTTGCGGCCTCAAGATTGGTCTTGAGGATAGTGTCTTCCTGTTTCTTCCGACCCACGTATCTTTTTGTGTTAACATCGACTGCTACAAGGGCTTCTGTATGCTCGATGACCAGTGATCCCCCGCTTTTGAGGAGTACTTCCCTTGCCATTATTCCAGATATTTCCTGCTCTATTCCGAAATGGTCGAATATCGGAGTTCTTCCTCTGTAGTACTTCACTTTTCCTGTCATTTCGCTGGCATAGGTTTTCAGATATTTCCTGGCATCCCTCGCTACTATTTTAGAATCCGTAACGATGGAATTGGTACCCAGGGTGACCAGATCCCTCATGGTAATGGTCACAATATCCTGTTCCTGGTGAAGAAGGGAAGGGGATTTCTTCTTCAAGGCGGATTGTCCGACTTCCTTCCATCTTTCCACAATTGTATCAATATCAACCCGGAAAGCTTTCTCATCATGAGAGATTCCGGCTGTTCTGGCGATAATACCGTATCCAGGTTTCTTGACAGCGGAGAGGATCTTCCTGAGTCGTGCCCTTTCCACCCTGTCAGTGATTTTCCTTGATATCCCTGTAACAGATTCACCCGGCATACTGACAACATACCTTCCCGCAATGGAGATCCTGGTACTGACCCTTGCCCCTTTTGTCCCTATTGGTTCCTTTGTGACCTGTACAAGGATATCCTGTCCCTTTTTAAGGACTTTTTCTATTGAATCGTTCACCTCTTTTGTGCTTGCGGGTAA
This sequence comes from Candidatus Aegiribacteria sp., assembly GCA_030613065.1. Taxonomy (GTDB): domain Bacteria; phylum Fermentibacterota; class Fermentibacteria; order Fermentibacterales; family JCC-6; genus Aegiribacteria. The sequence continues at coordinate 3,975 of JAUWMQ010000040.1, forward strand.
ACCACTGGCAAGGGACCTGGCAAACTTCTCGGTATCCACCGCACCGGAACGAGTATCACTTACGTGCAGGAACGCACTTCTTTCCAGACCGATATCCACAAAGGCCGCTTGCATACCGGGTAGAACTGCATTTACTTTCCCCAGGTAAATATTGCCTACCTGTCTTAACTCGTTGCCATCTTCAACGATTATTTCCATCAGTCTGTTATCTTCAAGAATTCCGATTCTTGTAACTTCCGGATGGGAGTTTATTATAAAATCAACTTTCAAAGAACATCTTCTCCAAATCTGTACTGTGAGACCTCAATGATCTCCAGCAATTACTGTCGCAGCAATTAAATATATCCGTCCGTTCAATTCTTACCGGGTAATCCAGTATTACGGATAAAAGCAGATCCGGACGGGATTTTCTGCTATCCGTTCGTGTCGTAAACAAAACAACACAGCCATTACTTACATTCACGCTGAGTACATGCTCGCTTTTACCGAGTGACTCAGCTGTCCTTTCGGCTTCCTCAACAGTCCATAACCCGCATGATACACTGTATCCTGCTGCGACTGAACCTCCGTCGGGCGGAGCGATATCCGGGGCCAGCGTCCAGGTTTCTTCAACCCTGAAACCTGAGGGCATGAAACCGTTAAGAAGCTTTTCAGCCCCGCTAGCAGGTATTGTATTCAACTCTATATCTATATACTCCGCAATACTCTCAATACCAAGTGGAAGAGGAGGGCCAAAATGTACTCTAGGTCTGCTAACATAACCATCAGACCACGAAACAGGCAAATCAGAACGTCTCAGTACCCTTCCCCACATCCGCACCATATCAAGATGGGAAGTGTAAGCCGCACAGCCTGTCTTTGAATAGCGTACCCTGAGTACCGCAACTGATTTTACGAATGACGTGGAGTGATCAGACCTGAAATCCCCGACGGGAGTTTCTCCACTCTCCCGGATTCCTGAGCAGGCTCCACATCCCCTGCACCCCTCCTCCCTGCAGTCGGGAGTGTTCCGGCCTTCTCTATACCGTTCATGCTCTGCTTCAAGAAACGCCTCTGAAACACCCGTGGAAATAAAGCCCCATGGAAGTTTTTCTCCCGGTGTCATTCCTGCCTGCAGCCGCGCACGGAGATGATCGTAATCGTCAATAAGCTCTTTCCATAAATCCCATCTGAATCTGTCTGTCCATGCGTCAAACCTAGCCCCCTGCAGCACAGCTTTCTCCAGCATATCAGCGGTATCTCCATCATTACCCAGGGAAAGCAGCCCCTCGACTATGGCCACCCTGGGGCTGTTCCAGCTGAGAGAAACCTTCTTACCGCAGATTTTACTCACCATCCGGATTCTTCTGCTCAGTTCATATTCAGGCATCTGCGGCGACCACTGCAGCGGTGTCTGTGCTTTCGGAACGAAAGGAGAAAGGGCTGCTGTAATGCTCTTTCTTGGATTACGACCATGTTTCCGGGCAACGCCTGCTATCTTTAATACCAGCTCACCGATCCCGGCAACATCATCATCGGTTTCCTCCGGAAGCCCCACCATGAAATAGAGCTTTATCCCCTTTGCTCCCATTCTGAAGATAGCGTCAACCGCATCAAGGATAACTTCATCGGACAAAGGTTTATTGATCTTCTGTCTCAATGATTCCGTACCCGCTTCGGGGGCAATGGTAATCCTGCCGGTAATGCTGCTCTCTTCAAGACGGGTTATCGTATCCGGCCTCATCGATGGCCTGCCGATGGATGTATGATACTTATCGGCCAGCATGTCCATTCCCTGCAGAAGCTCGGGGATATTGGAATAATCGGAGAGTGAAAGAGTCAGGAGGCCGGATTTCTCCCATCCTGTCGATTTGAGAGTTCTATCCAGGAGATCTACAATCTCCCCGGGCTTCCTCTCCCGAACAGGCCTGTTAAGCTGCGAAGCCTGACAGAATCTGCAACCCCTTGTGCAACCTCTTGCAATCTCAATAACTGCCCTGTCCTGCGATACTTTGGAATTTGGAACCAGCTGTGCAACCGGAGCGTATTCCATTCGGAGGTTTTCTATCCTCTGTATCTCCACATGTTTCTTTCCCAGAATCGGAACAAATACTCCGGGTATTTCACTGGCTTTTTTAAGACGTTCGCTACGGGAACCGGCGCCTGCGAGAATCCTGAACAGATCTACTGCCCGCTCCTCAACCTCACCCAGAAAGAAAATATCCGCAAAGGGAGCAAGGGGAAGCGGATTTCCAAGGCCACCGCCTCCGAACAGGATAATGGGAGCAGTATCATCTCTGTCCCCGCTTCGAAGGGGCAGTCCCATTCTGGTAATGAGATGAAGCACATTCGTATACAAAGCCTCAGAGGAAATACCGAAACCAACAACCCTGCTGAAACGGACGGGATCCCATTCTTCCAGATCAACCCATTCCAGGTTATTCGCGTCAATGATCTTATCCAGATCCGGAGCTGGACAGAAAGCTCTTCTTACATCAAACTGACTGCTTGAAAGTAGGATATGCCTGAGAATCACAAGTCCGAAATTGGACATTCCCAACTCGTATACGTCGGGATATACAAGTGTGACCCTTGGTTTTACCTTTCCCGAAGCGTCAAGATTCCATTCACCCCCGGTATACTGCTGGGGTCTACGTACCTCATGGAAGAATCGCGCGTAGGGATGGCCTGCGCAGCTCAAATGAGTGACAGCACAGACAGATCGATCTTCTGGGAAACCGGGTTTGCCAGAAGGCCATGATCTCTGTAAGTGGAGACAGTCAGATCCAGGACTCTGTTTCTTGCAGTATCGAACGCTATCCCGGGTGCAAAACCGAAACGCCATAGAACTGAACAGAGAACACCCTCAACCTCGCAGCAGTTTCTGCGGAAGATTGCTGTCCAGTTCTCAGAGACACTGTCGATTATGTCGGTTACAAGAACACCGATCCAGAGCATACTGTCATCAGAACCGGCAAGCTTGTTGATGTCATCGATGAATGTCCATGTCTGCTTGTTAGGGTTAACAATATCATGGTATCGGGATACTATCCCGTTGACGGTTTCTCTGCCCCGGCGGGGGTTCATGAAGCACCAGTAATCGTATCTTTCAAGACTGTCGGGGCATGTTTCCGGATATATCCTCCTGAAAGTTGACATGGCGGTTATGGCTGCTGGATCGGGAGCTTTCAGACTGACAACGATCGAGGTATTTCCCATCTAGCGCTCCCCTCTGAAGTAATCTGCCAGGCTTGTGAAGAAAAGTGATCCGGGACCCTTTGTGACGGCATAGGAACCGGAACGGAATGACTGATCTATGCGGTCACCCCATTCTCCGGGAAGGAACGGAGGAAGCTGCCACAACCAGAAAGCCCTTTCAGGATGAGGCATCATTGCCAGAACGTTTCCACGGTCGTTCATGATCGCGGCAAGGTTAAGGAAAGAACCGTTCGGGTTAATCGGATAATCACTCGATTCGATTCCTTCTTCATCACAGTATGTCAGTGCAGCACTGTTCAAGGCTCTTCCCCGGTTCTCCTCGGAAAAGACAAACCTTCCCTCGGCGTGGGCTATGGGCAGAGGTATGACACCGTTGCCTGTCTTTCCGAGCCATGGAGAGATCCGCTGTGCCTTCGAAGCAACATTCAGGAATACCCACCTGCTCAGATAACCACTGCGTCCATTGATGTGATTCGCCGCAAGGGCGGATTCAATCCTTCCCCTCTCCCATCCGGGGACCAGACCACTTTCAACAAGTATCTGGGCACCGTTACATATCCCCAGTAGAGGTTTGCCGTCCGCAGCCTCGCTGAAGACCAGATCCATTATTCTTTCCTTAGCGGCCACAGCACCGGCGCGGACCCTGTCCTGAAAAGAAAATCCCCCGGGGAGTATGTAAGCATCCGGCTGTCCATCCCGCAACTCCTGCCATTGATTCCACCGGTAGATGAAGCTGTCCATTCCGCTGTTCTTTATTGCGCGCTTCGTCTCGTACTCGCAGTTTGATCCGGGGAACTGAATTACCGCAACCATAGGGACGGACTTCATTCCGTTACCTCTTCTCTCCAGATGATCCTGTCGAGCCTGTTGGTATACTCCTCCAGTATCACCCAGAGATCCATTCTCCACCGGGACGAAGCGATAGAGAATTCATCCGTCACCCTTCCGGCAACTGAAAGAAATTCCGGTTTATTCTCCAGTGCATTCCAGGATTCCTGTGACATTTCTATGAGATAACCTGGTGTTTCGGAATAGAGAAAAACGGGATCCAGAGCGGAGCCATCGAAAACAATTCCTCTTCTGGCATCATGCCGGGAAGCAATGGCCATTTCCGCTGCGGCAGTTATCAGTCCTCCCTCTGATATGTCATGGACTGACCTCGATATACCCGCTTCGCAGCATTCGAGTACGAACCGGGCCATTTCGCGTTCGAGTTTACCCCTGAATGCAGGCACTCTGCCCCCTTTGTGCCCAATACAGGTTCTGTAGAACAGGCTTCCGCCAAGTTCATCCCTACGGTTACCCACCAGGATAATAAGGTTTCCCGGTGCTTTAAGAGATATATCGGTGGACCTGGTAAAATCATTTATCCTGCCGAAGACAGCTACTATGGGTGAGGGTGGAATAGCCCCCCCATTCGACGACTGGTTGTAAAAACTTACATTACCCGAGACGATCGGCAGCGGCTCACCTTCATCACCTTCAAGGCCAAGTTCCTCGCAGGCGGCAGCAATTCCTTCCACACCTCTGCGGAACTGCCAGAAGACATCAGCTTTTTCAGGATTCCCATAGTTCAGGCAGTCTGTGGCTGCAATCGGAACAGCTCCGGTTGCTACAACGTTTCTAACCGCTTCACCTACAGCGTGGGCTCCAGCCAGAAAGGGGTCAAGCTCACCAATCCAGGGATTGCCATCTCCTGAGACAGCCAGCCCCGCCCTGCATCCGGGAATGGGAACGGTTACGCAGGCATCAGCCTCACCGGGTCTGAAATGTGTATTACCCTGAACCTCACTGTCGTAATAACTCCACACGGGAGACCTGCTGACCCCGTCAATGGAAAGCAGCATTTTCGAAAGATCTTCCGGCGGATCGCAGGGCCGGGAATCCGGTTCGATAACGGCCAGTTGGGATGGTTCCCAGTCCCTTTCGTAGATAATTCCCTCGGTTATGTATTCAATCGGAGTGTTGGCGACTACTTTGCCCCGGCTGCGGACTCTGTAAAAAGGTTCTTTTGTGAATGTACCGATAACTGTAGCACCTGCTCCGGGAAATAACCCGGGCATTTCATATTGCTCATTGTAGATCTCAAGAACCTCAGCTGATATGCTTTGGGGCACTGCAAGTCCATACCGTTCCTGGGTTTCGGCACATGCAATAATTTCTGAAGGCAGATCAGGAATGGATACGGGAACCAGGTCGAGATTCACTTCGATGCCAAGGTTTCCATGAGCCGCAAGTTCGCTGGTAACACAGGCTATCCCTCCGGCACCCAGATCCTTGAATCCGAAACTGATCCCCCTGTCGAAAAGGAAATCGAGTACCTTCAGATTAGCCTCGGAAAGCACTCTCTTCAGAAATGGATCAGCTACCTGAACTGCTCCCTGCCCGGACTCATCTTCAAGATCGGCTGAGGCGAATGTGGCTCCACCGAAACCTGTATCATCGGTAGGCTTTCCAACCAGGATAAGAACGTACTGCTCTTCATGGGCTTCGGCGGGAACGAAGCTGTGTACTATCCTGTCATGCCTTACAAAACCGAGGGAAACAACGTTAACAAGGCAGTTGTCATCGAATCCTTCATGGAATCTTGTATCACCACCCAGGTTAGGTACACCGAGAGCGTTACCGTACTTCCAGATACCTTCAACAACACCGCGGCATATAGCCCTTGACTTCTCCCCTGAATTACCCAGCGGATCCCCGAACCGGAGCAGGTCAAGGGAACCTGTTACCCTGGCGCCCATGCAGTATACATCACGAACTATACCGCCTATTCCGGTGGCTGCGCCTTCAACCGGGAGAACCTGTGAAGGGTGGTTATGACTCTCATGAGCAACAACAAGATCCCAGGAAAAACCATCATGATCGGTGAATTTTACGATTCCCGCATCCTCTCCTGGCCCCACAACCACAGAGGATGCATGTGTAGGAAGCAGTTTTAATACAGATCTGGAACTCTTATAGGAACAGTGTTCGCTCCACATCGTATCAAAGAGGTGCAGCTCAAGAGGTGTCGGCATCCTGCCAACGTATCCTGCAAGCTTCTCGGCTTCTTCAAGCGTCATGGCCAGTCTACGATTACTGATGGCCTCTTTCAGTTCATCCCGGAGTTTCATCGATCCCTTTCAACAGTACTGTGATACATAACGTGTCTGTGGAAATATCAGCCAAGAGAGGAAATGAATGCCTTATTCTCAAGGTTCTTGATGACATTCTCCAGGGTTTCCTCCTTACCTGCTTCTACTATCAGGTATCTCAGGCGGACTGTTCCAAGGGGCTCTCCGGCATCATTCTGAAGCTTCGGAAGGTCATCAAGCAGCCTTTGCATCACATTTTCCATGCCATCCTGGTCGGTTCCGGGAAGCAGGAGGGTTATTTTGTCTGTTCCTGTGCGCAAGCCGACATCGATATTCCTCATTGTTACTTTCAGGTGATTGGAGCCAATTGACATGAACTCCCTGGCGCGGAAACGGTCATCAATACTTCCCCGTTCGATAACCAGATCGACAATCGCGAGGGGACTGTCGAACCTTCGTACCCTCTCCAACTCCTGATTAAGGAGCGGTTTCAGTCTTCCGCTGCCGGGTAATCCGGTGTCAGGATCCATATCCGAGGCGGACTCGAATCTGCCGAGAAGCCGTATTCCCTCGAGGGCTGCAGCACCAACCGCTGCAATAGAGATCACTCTTTCCTTGGGCAATATGGCTGAAATCGGTACATCTACAAGACAGATTACACCGTAAAGAATGCCTTGAGACATCATCGGTGCTGCTATGTCGGGTAGAAAACCAGGTATGGCTGTTTTTTCGAGCCTCTGCTTGGTAAGCTCACTCTCTTTTTGAAGATTCTTTTTTTCAAAAACCAGTCCTGTTTCCGCCACGAATCCAACGTGTCCATCACCTACATTCACAACCAGAGGTTGTTTAAGAATATCTCCAAGCCCTTCGATGTGGACCAGTCCAAGTTTTCCACCCCTGATGTCTGCAAGGAAGATCGCAATCCTCTCACAGCCGGTGAGTTTTCTCAGTGCCCTTGACAGAAGATTGGCCAGTTCGTCCGGTGTCCTGGCGGAGAAAACCTGCTTGACAATATCCGGAAAGATAATGGTCAGATCTCTGTGTTTTCTGATTTCGAGATCGAATCTCGTACGACTGGCGTCAGCTTCCTGCTGCTGGAATCGAAGAGAAGTTATATCATTCTTCAGTGAACTTACTCGTTCTTCAAAATCAACTGACTGCTTGTGGCTCAGTATTTTCATTACAATCAACATTATCAGAAAACCAGCCGCAAATCCTGCTATAATACCTGGTACCATTTATATCACCCTCCCGTGAAGATCACTTATCTTCATTTAGCAGACCAAGTCTATCAAGAGTATTATTCTCATTACGGAGGTGATATTCAAGGGTGCATTTTCGGTCGATCGTATCAACGGTGAAATATTCACCAATTTCAGGATCATCTTTCACCATATCAAGGAATCCACAATCACTCTCCATAGCGCTCATCGCCACATTCTGAACAAGCCTGTATGCTTCCTCCCTTGTGAGACCCGCATCGATAAGCGCAAGCAAAACAGTCTGGGAATAAAACCGGTCACCTGCGGAATCGATATTTTCAGCAACTGCTTTCGGAAGTACTTTCAGACCCGATACCAGTGAAACCGTCTTTCTGAGTGCATACAGGGTTATACCGCATGCGTCAGGAAATATGAATCGCTCAGCGGATGAATGTGAGATGTCCCGTTCATGCCATAAAGCCGTATTCTCAAGGGATGGAATAAGGTATCCCCTCAGTATTCTGGCGAGACCGCATATTCTCTCACTGACAATAGGATTCCTTTTATGGGGCATGGCGCTCGAACCCTTCTGTCCTTTTCCGAAGGATTCCTCCACTTCCCCGACCTCCGACCTCTGGAGATGCCTTATCTCGATCCCAAACCTCTCCAATAATCCTCCAATGGCTGCAAGAGCGTAGATGAAATCAGCATGTCTGTCTCTGGCAACAACCTGTGTTGCAACATGCTCAATCCCTATTCCAAGTCTGCTGCAGACGTACTCTTCAATTGAAGGATCAAGATGGGCGTAGGTTCCAACAGCCCCGGACAACTTCCCCACGCATGCTGATCTCAACCCGTCTTCAAGTCGATTTCGAACTCTCTGGTATTCGGAATAGTAACCGGCGAACTTCAGGCCGAGTGTGGTAGGTTCGGCGAACATACCATGGCTTCTTCCAATACACATGACACCACGGGTCCTTAGAACAAGACCTTTAAGGGCTTCGCCCAGGGCTTCAAGCTCTTTCATAATGAGTTTTCCGCTGTCCTTTATCTGCATGGCCAGACAGGTATCAAGTATGTCACTGGATGTCATACCGTAATGAATGTGCCTGGATTCAGGTCCCAGGCTTTCCGATACGCTGGTAAGGAAGGCTATGACATCATGCTGTACAGTTTTCTCGATCTCGAGTACACGTTCGACATCAAAGGAAGCCTGCTTCCTTATCAGTTCGAGATCTTCCAAGGGGACATCCCCCGATTCAGCCCTTGCCTCAACTGCAAGTATTTCAATCTCAAGCCATCTGGAATACCTGGATGCAGTTGTCCATATCTCACTCATTTCAGGAATTGAGTAACGTTCAATCATGATACCCCTTCTGATCAACAGAGCTGATCCATGGTTTATCAGGCCACTCAGGGTTGAAGCAACTCTCCAGTCTCTGGGGAAATTCGTATACCACAGAGCTCCGGAGTCACAGGTAATATATCAAACTGCCCGTGGACAGAAAAAAAGCAGGTATAGAGTCCTTCTCAAGGTATACATCAGGGCAGTTCCGTTCCGGAAGTCAACGGACCGTAAATCCAGGCAAATAAGGAGATACGGGGAACATAAATACTGTACCAGTCATCTAGCCCTCCGGTCACCTGTAATGAATCTCCCTCATGAACCTGCCCCAGAATCGCAAATTCAGTTCCAGGGCCTGATCGGAGATTGACAGCACTGCCCGTTACAGTGATACAATTCCAAACGATTAAAGTCTCGATTCCAATTTCTTCTTCAGGTATCACAGTTCGATTATCTGCACATGAACAAAGCAAAATACTATCGAGCCACATACATGTTAATAGAGTTAATCTGAATGTTTTCATTTTCACCATTCTGGAAAACATATTAATACTGGCAGAACTCCGGCAGTAAACAGGCTTCCATCTGCAATCAACCTTTTTGAAAGCTCAGAGGGAAAGGGGGTTTTTGCGAGGATCAGAAACCCCACAGCAAGGAACAGCGGCCCTGGAAAGAACGCCACGGCACTGAGGGGAAGATAATCCGAAGCAATACCCGCTCCGATAAGAACCGATGCCAGTGAAGAGCAGAGCCAGAAGAGACGAACACTCATGAACCTTCCGGCATGGATGGGAATAGTATCCATTCCCATCAGAGCATCTCCTTGCAGATCAACAAGATCTGTTAACAAACACCTGCTCAGAAAAAGAAAGAACAGAGCTGCAGCCCAGAGTATAGTTCCAGGTGTTATAGCTTTTCCGGCAGAAATGTATCCTGGTAGAAATGCAAGAAGAAAGGACCATGCTCCGGCGAACATCAGGTCCCTGGAACCGGGTATAGATCTCAATCCCCGGAATGGGTAGGCTTTGCGTATGAGCGGAAGGGAATAGATGAGAAATAGCGCCAGCATCACTCCCAGTACCGCAGGCCACAGTGGATTTAGGAAAACTGACAGCGTGAGAGAAGCCGAAAAGGCCATCAATGCAGTTACTGTAAAGAGCGTATGGTGGGATCTTATGAATTCCTGTCTTCGCAGCCTGGAAGGGTGGGAATATCTGGATTCAAGCACAGATGTTACTGTATGAACACCATATAGAAAAAGAGATGCAACCATAACAGGCATCAACCAGTTCGTGATATTAAGGATGCATGCCCCCGCAGCTCCCAGCACGAATGTCAGGGGCAGAACATGAAAATTCCCGAAAATTGTGTTCTGGACGAGTTTCCATATTACTCCCGTTCTAAGACTGCCCCCCTGTATCTCCAGAAGCTTTTCTCTTACCTTTCTAATGCTCCAGCTTGGTGTAGAGGCTCCAGCAGTCAGGAGTACGTTTTCGTATTTTTTCAGTTCATCGGCATCAAGCTCAGCATGGGTTTCAATATGATACGAAGGGAGACCTTGTTCACATGCTATCTCCAGCAGCCTGGCAGTATTAGCGCTATTCCTGCCTCCAACTACCACAACGCAGTCAACAACATCGCACATCTTCCGCAGCTCATCCTGCCTGAGGCTGGTTGAATTGCAGATGGTGAAAGCATACTCCAGATCAGGATATTTCTTCCGAAGAGCGATCTTCGTTTTCTCGAACGTTTCAGTATTCTGAGTGGTCTGAGACAGGAGGAACGGCCTGGAAATACCTGAAAGACCAGAAATCTCATCCGGTCCTGAAATGACCCGAGCCCTTTCTCCGCCGTACGACAGAATTGATCTGACTTCCTGATGCGATGGATCACCGAGTATTATGACATCGTAACCTTCACTCTTTTTTTTTCTGGCTATCGCAATGGCTTTGCCGACTCTGGGGCAGGTAAGATCTCTGATCCTCAGCGGAAGAAGTTTCAGCTGTTTGCGTCTTGCAAGCGTAGTGCCATGCGTTCTTAGAAAGAGAGTACCGAGGTTCATGTTCTCCGGGGTCATACATATGCTCACGCCCCGTTCCTCAAGAGCTCGAAGAACCTGGGGATTGTGAACAAGTTCACCGTAGACCGCGAAGGGGGAATCACCTTTCTTCAATTCGGCAAGAACCATATCCACAGCCCGGCGGACCCCCCAGCAGAAACCCGCTGTATGAGCGGTGATTACGCTCATGAGTTCTCTCCCTTCACAGATATCGCAAGTACTGATAACATAACAGTGATGAAGAAGAGGAAAAGATGCAATCGGGTAGAAGGCGGGGTTGCCCCGCCGCCTTAATCGCTGCAGTCTGTCTGAAGATGCTTATCTGTACAGACCCTTGATCGCTCCCCAGCTTTCGCTGTTCAATGCGCTGGTAACGAACTCCCCATCGGCTCTGTTAAAAGCGTTAATCTCGATTCCTGCCGCTTCAGGAATAATCCAGTTAATCATGTCCTGACTGTAGAAACTGTGGGCTGTTCCCGTGAAGTTTGAAGTTCCGTCGTAAAGTAGTGAAGGAACACCCGCGTCAGAATAAACAGTTGTATTACCTATCATCCAGAAATTAACTCCTGTTGATACGGGGGTTGGGTAGTTCACAATTACAGGCGCGTTGTGGAGTGCTATGATATCATTGGATGCAAGTTCAGTAACTGGCTTTGCAACATCACCGGTCCAGAGTTCTACAACAATCTGATCGGTATCCCAGGGACTGTATTCATGATGGTAATACCACCATTCGGTGGAGCTGCAATCGAAATTTGTTGCTTCAGGATGGAAATCGGTAATATCGAACCATGTTCCGAAGTAGTTCACTCCCGCCCAGATCCATTCAGCCATTCCATCATCGTACTGCAGAAGATCGTCGGTTCCCGATCCGCCACCAACAGAACCCTCAACTGGATAACAGTCAGCTGCAAAAACAGACGCAGTTACGAGAGCAAGAACTATTAGTATTTTTTTCATCCGACCTCTTCAATCGTCAGTTTTATTAAACAAGATTTACGATGATGCTTACGCGAGTACTCGCTGTCAATCCCGAACAGTGCTGCATTTCAAGACGGTCAGAGTTCAATTTTTCTCACTAAATCCCTGAATTTCGCTGCGGTTTCAAAATCAAGTCTTTCGGCAGCCTCCAGCATTTTTCTTTCAAGGAACAGAGCAGCCTCCTCCGGAGTTTCAGGTATATCCGCAGTTATCTCCTTCTCCTCTTTAGATGACCTGAAAATATCCGCAATACTGGTAGCGCTGATGATCTCACTCCGCGACTTACGGATACTCTCTGGTGTGATGTTGTTATCCTTATTGTATTTCAACTGAATAACTCTTCTTCTCAAGGTCTCGCTGATCGCATACTCCATGGAATCGGTAATCCTGTCAGCGTAAAGAATAACGCGTCCTGCCAGGTTCCTTGCGGCTCTTCCCGCGGTCTGAACCAGGCTGGTTCTTGACCTGAGGAATCCTTCTTTGTCAGCGTCCAGAATCGCAACAAGGGAGACTTCCGGCAGATCAAGCCCTTCCCTTAACAGGTTCACTCCGATAAGAACATCAAAATCAGCCAGTCTCAGTTCTCTGAGAATTGAAACCCGCTCAAGAGCGTCAACTTCACTGTGTATATATCTGGATTTAATGGAAAGGTTCCGGAAAAAGGAAGTCAGCTCTTCTGCCATCTTCTTTGTAAGCGTGGTCACAAGCACCCTTCCGCCGGATTCAACAGCTTTTCTTACTTCTCCGACAAGATCATCTATCTGAGTTGATGCAGGTCGGACTTCCATATCCGGATCAACAAGACCTGTAGGTCTTACTATCTGCTGAACCACTTGGGCAGAACGCTCAAGTTCATTTGCAGCGGGAGTCGCTGACATGCAGATCTTCTGCCCTGTGATATCAATGAATTCCTCAATATAGAGAGGGCGATTGTCCAGAGCAGAAGGAAGACGGAAACCGTTCTTAACAAGTGTATCTTTTCTGGATCTGTCACCTTTGTACATTGCGGACAGCTGCGGGATTGTCCTGTGGGATTCATCTATGAAGACCAGCATTCCGCCTCGAGGGAAATAATCGATAAGGCAGGAAGGCCGCTCTCCCTCTTTTCTACCGGATATATGCCTGCTGTAATTCTCGATCCCGCTGCAGTAACCTGTTTCAGCAAGAAGTTCTATATCGTACCTGGTTCTGGACTCAAGCCTCTGAGCCTCAAGAAGTTTACCTTTTCTTTTAAACTCAGCTAATGTCTCCTCCAGCTCTCTCTCTATTCTGCCTATGGCAAGGTTCAGTTCTTTTTCGGTTGTTATGAAATGTCTGGCGGGAAAGATGTAAATTTCCTGAAGATCTTCAAGTACTGCACCGGTCAGATGATCGATCCTCTGTATGCTGTCTATGCTTTTCCCGAAGAATTCCACCCTTGCTGCCATGCGGCCATACGCAGGAACAACATCCACAACGTCACCCCGGACTCTGAACCTCCCTCTTGTAAGGACCACATCGTTCCTGGAATAACGCATTTCAACAAGTTCATTCAGAAATTGCCCCTGATCAAGTTCCATTCCTCTGGAGATTTTCAGGCTGCTATCGGCAAAGGTAGAGGGATTACCGAGACCGTAAATACAGCTGACGGATGCTACTACTATCACGTCTTTCCTTGACAGTAGAGATGTAGTGGCGCGAAGTCTGAGTCTGTCCAGTTCCTCGTTGAGATCGGCATCCTTTTCAATGAATGTGTCAGTGGTAGGAATGTAGGCTTCCGGCTGATAATAATCGTAATAGCTGACGAAATACTCCACAGCAGCATCGGGGAAGAATCCCTTCAACTCGCTGTAAAGCTGAGCAGCCAGGGTTTTATTATGGCTGACGACAAGGACGGGCTTATCCATTTCCTGGATGATCCCCGCCATCGTAAAGGTCTTCCCGGAGCCTGTAACGCCTAGAAGGGTCTGCCACTCGTTCCCATCCCTTAAACCTGCCACAAGTTCTCTTATTGCGCTCGGCTGGTCCCCGGATGGCTGGAATTCACTGACAAGGTTAAAAAGCGACATTTATCCCTTCAGCGCGGAGAGAGCAATCTCGAAAGCGGAAGCAGGTCGAGAAATACCCCAGTTATTAAGAACCGCAGGGTGCAATTCTCCTATAACTCCGGAAACTCGGTCATTGATGCTGATTGCGGCACATCTTCCTGGAATGAACCTGTTATCATCGGTTTCAGCAAGAGAGAGTCGAATGGCTCTTGAGTGACAGAGTGATCCGATTATCGAATGAACATCTCCAAAATCGGCTTTATTGCCGCAGACCAGGCAGGCAAGCAGTATTTCTGTCCTGCAGTTCCCGTCTTCTGCGGCAGTGAGAACCTCCCCCGTCTCGAATATCCTGTGAGGATACGCCGCATGGGCGCTTGTGCTTTCAACCTCAAGGAGTCCGGGAAGAAGCGTATTCCTGACCACGCCGTATTCCGCAGTCATTGGATTTGCAATACTCACCGGAGTCTTCGGCGTCCGCGTCAAGTCCGTTACCTTCTCTCTGCTTGTAAGGACGGGACGGAGAATTTCTTCGCAACCCGCACCTGCAAGAAGAATCCGTGCTGCATCCGCCAGATCTTCAATGGGTGCGCATCTTCCAAGGGTGAACTGCTTCGGAAGAAGGGGATCAAAGGATGATAAACCGATTGAGATGATAATATCCTCTATCATGTCAACGGCATGTATGCCGTCCCTCCTGTAGGGCGGCAGGATCCCTGTTATCCCGGTTCCCCCGGTTCCCCCGGTTCCATCAATCTCAACTGATGCATAATCCATCCGTTGAAGGGCTTTCCGAGCAGATTCCGGAGATATATCCACACCCAGAACTCTATGTATGGATTCCATGGATGCGGTCATTAGATCACTGAAGATAACCGGAGTTACAACGGTCTTTCCTGGATAGGGTTCCGGATAGTTCACTCTTATGGGAGAAATTTCAGCTCCTCTGTCCTGCAGGTTGCATGCCAGTATGGTTGCTGAAAGCTGAACCGTTTCCCAGTTGGTACCGGTAACCTCGCAGAAAAGCCTGGAATCGCCGGCGCTTACCCTTCCAGTGGTCTGGCTGTTCAGAACCGGAGGAAAAGAAAGGACATTGCCACCGCTGTCCTCAAGCAGGGGCCAGAGATCCGCACCCTTAAGCAGATGAGCGTATGTTCGACCGGTTTCCGTCCCGGTAAGGATTTCAGATAATGTCATTTCCCTCTCGAAACCCAAAGGGACAAAAGATGTGTCAGGAGATACGGCCCTGTATCTGACGGGAAACTCTATATCATCCAGTCGATAAAATCCTGCTCCGGCAGTTTTCCTGTTCTTTCCAAAGGAGGCGGCCAGTTTTTCCTGAACATTGATCAAGGCATCGAGCTCTTTCTGATCGGGGGCCCATCCGCATGCGGTGAAAGCGGCTACGAAAGGTCTTACATTCTCAAGACCGGCATCTACAAAGATCTCCATATCAGGCTCTGGAAGTTCTACCAGATGCCGCTCAGCTCCGGCATTCCAGCATCTTAACGCCCTCGCTACACCCTCCACACTCCAGAGGTCAGGCCTGTTGGTATCATTGAGTTCCAGCTTGAGCCAATCCCCCTCGGAGGAGTCTATTTCACCTTTGACAAGAGAAAGGATGTCTGCCAGCTTCTCATCACCGGGGTCTTCCATTCGGGCCAGCTTAAAAAGGTCCTGTCTGCTGACTTCTATCTTGGGCATCCTCAATCCCCTTTCCCTAAAAGAAGGCGGTCAGGCTGAACCATGATTCTCCTTAGTTTTGAGAGGTCGGGAGTGATCAGATCGCGGATATCCTCAAGACCCATGGCGAGCATCGCCATTCTGTCCAGGCCGAGCCCCCACGCGATTACGGGCACATCTATACCGAGAGGAAGGCAGACTTCAGGCCTGAAAAGACCCGCGCCTCCGCCTTCGACCCATCCCAGAACCGGATGAAAGATATGCATCTCCACCGAAGGCTCTGTGAAGGGGAAATATCCGGGAAGGAATTTGTAATCGGATGCCCCCGCTATCTCCTCAGCGAAAAGCCTGAGAAGACCCAGAAGATGTCTCAGGTTGATCTGTTCACCAAGCACTATACCCTCCACCTGAAAGAAATCCGGAAGGTGAGTGGAATCAACCTGATCGTAACGGAAGCATCTTGCGATACCAAAGTATTTCCCTGGTATCGCTGGATTAGAGGCCAGGGTCCGTGCTGATAGAGCGGTTCCCTGGGACCTTAGAATAGCCTGAAGGGACCGTTCACGGCTGAAGCTGTAACCCCAGCCTCTGGAGCCGGTGTTACCACCGTTCTCATGAGCTTCTGCGACCCTCTCCGTAAGTTCCCGGTCAGGATGAGGTACTTTGATACCATCACTCAGGTAATAGACATCGTGAATATCCCTTGCGGGATGGAACTGGGGCATGAAGAGGGCGTCATTATTCCAGAATTCGTTTTCGGCCAGAGAACCTCGCATTTCGGTGAATCCGAGTGCTATGAAGCGTTTTCTGACCGTATCAAGGAACTGCCTGTAGGGATGCAGTCTTCCTGTATGTATCTGCGAAGGAGGGATATCCAGCTGATACCTTCTGAAATTCGCGCTTCTCCACGAGCCTTCAGCCAGTACCTTCGGAGTAATGGCTCCGATAGTGATATTTTCTTTCGCTGCTCTGAGAGCGATGCGCCCCTCTTCAGTAATATTGAGCATCCTGGTTACCAGCACATTAACCGAGAACTCGGCTCTGCTTTTTCCCCTTTTCGGGCTCCTGTCATAAATAAGCGAAACTACATCCTCAGGCAGCTGTGCGATCTTCAGCTCAATACCACCTGCAAGAGGTTCGTAAACAAGGTCCCATATTTTACGGAATACTGTATTTTCAGGTTCGCAGGTAAGATGAATGCCATCGGAATCCTTTTTAAGATGTCCGTTTTTTATAAGAGATCCGAATGCGCTGCCCCAGCGTCCCGTGTCAAAGGCAGTATTCTTCTGAATCTCCTGCAGGGACCGAGCGCCTCTTTCTACTTCCCTCAGCATTGCCAGTTCAGGCGTAGCACCCGCTTCTCGGTTCTTGATTCCCAGGGGTGCAAGCTCAACGAATTCTTCTTCATCCCTTGATATCTCTCTGACAAGCTCTCTGGATAGAAGCCATTCGGCTGCCCTTCTGTACGAACCCTCATCGGGGAGATTACTTTTTTCTACTATTTCAACATCCGATGATTTCCCGTTCTCGTCAAGGTAGACAAGCAGTTTCTCTTCCAGTGGATGCAGATCTCTTTCCTCAGTCACTTATTTCCTCTCTAGCGGATCTTCCAGAGTTCAACATCCTCATTGAGGAACATGCCTTGCTGCGGTCTGGGTACGGCATTGTCACCCTTCAAGACCGCACCGCATTCAGGACAGATGTATGTATTCCCGGTAAGTTCAGCGTCACATTCGGGACATATAAGCTGCAGTTTCTCATCGATGTATGTCATTAATTCCAGCCCGGAAACATAACCGTTTCCGTTACTGTCCGCATCTCCTCTGGAGCCCTGAAGCAGAATAGGAGTAAGAATTCTTTCGCTGACACTCAGATCCTCTCTGGCTGCGGTGAGAATAAGGACGTTGCTGCCTGGTCCAAAATCGTTCACGAAACCACCAGAGAAACATGCGTCGAAGAAAAGAAAAACCGGGGATGCCGCAAGGGAGTCTATCAGTGATGCCATCCGATCATCCGATATATCATCGTCGTACAGGCAGAGGTATTCATTGGCCGAATCCGGTTCCTCGCTCCCTCCCGAACCGGGATAGGACTGATCACCATGACCGCTGTAGAAGATAACGACCTTGTCTTCCGGCCCGGCAGAACGAAGCAGTGAGGATATCCCGCTGATAAATTCCTCGGAAGTGGCCATGGCGTCAACCAGAAGAATGACATGATCAGGGGGAATTCCCTGATCTTCGATGAGGAAATTGTACATTTCAACAGCGTCCATGCTTGCCCTGTTAAGGATATCAGCTGATGAGGAGTACCCGCTGATCCCGGCGGATATTGCCCAGGTCTCTTCCGAAGGTGATGGCTCCGCCAGAGCTGTTCTCTCAATTCGGTTCACCTTCAGTCTGAAAGGCGTCTCTCCGCTCCTTTCGTAAAGGTAGACAGTTATACCGTATTCGGCATTGTCTTCAGCGTATACTTCTACAGCCTCATCACCAGCCGCATCAACATTGCTCAGCCACCCCTCCGCGATCAGATCAAAATCCGGACCTGAGACGAAAAGGTCGAGGTCGACTTCTCTGTCCTCACCGGTAAGCCCGATGTCCAGAATAGTCCCCGATTCTGCTTGAGCTGTAAAAAAAGCAGCAGGTGATTCCCTGTTGATCACACCGCTGTACTCTCCTTCTATCTCTATGGCATCTGCAGGTGCTATCCTTACGGTAGCGTAACCTGTTGTCTCTGTATCGGAGAAGAAGGGATCTACCCAGACGGTATCTCCATCCGAGACGTACAGCAGGAATTCCTCGTTCCCCCGCGAAGTGGAGAAGGTTACAGCGGGTTCACCTTCCCCCCTGAAAATTCTTACATCT
>JAUWMQ010000017.1 GCA_030613065.1 Candidatus Aegiribacteria sp.
TACTACATACTTCATTCATGACAAGTGGGGCTTTTTCTTAGAGGGCTACTCCAGCTTCAGCAGCATCACTCCTGTGTTGGAATCATCAGAAGATAACCTTACTGAATAGATACCATCAGGAAGCACTGCACCTGATGCCGATCTCCCATTCCATTGATAGACTGCTTCGCTTCCGCTGAAAGCAGGTTCTATCTCTATGACCAGTCTTCCGGAAAGATCAAAGATTTGAAGATCACTCGGATTACTCGTGAATCCTGATGCCGAAACAGTTACTGATGATGAAAATGGATTGGGAGATACTTCAAGGAAAAGGTCAGACATTGAACCCGATTCATGTTCCTCAACGCCAAGGTTGATGGTGGTGTTTTGATAGCAGCGAATGTACGCTGGTATGTAAGGATAATGTTCACTTATGATCAGATCAAAATCTCCGTCAAGATCAAAATCCTCGGATATCATTCCGTATGTGCCATATTCTGTATTCAAAAAGAGAAGACTGTCCGCATGATGTGAAAAACTACCATTACCATATCCGGGATAAACGATACTGCCAATGTATGCAGAAATAGCTACATCCAGATGACCATCCAGATTAAAATCTTCTACTTCAACCCATTCCCCAAAACTTGTCAGTGAATCTGACCGGATATACTCGTCTCCATCCCAGAGGAAAACGACGTCATATCCTGCCATAAATCCTCCACATGTAGCTACAAAATCAGGTATACCGTCCTCGTCGAAATCCCCGGAATCGAGAAAACAATATGATGGTCCGCAAGGAAAATCATACACTACTGTTACCAGTGGCTGAAATGTTCCGTCACCATTTCCGTAGAGAAATCGGATAGAGCCATCAAGACCAAGTACGCCAATATCGACATTGCCATCCAGGTTCATATCGCCAAGGATCTGGACAGTATGGAGTATTCTTGCTATTATTTCATAGTTTTCTGTTTCCTGAAAAGTAAAATCACCATTACCAAGAAATACACTGATTGTATCTCCTGTCAAACTAGTTCCCTGGGAAGCAGTTATAAAATCATAATCTCCATCATTATTCAGATCACCGGATGTTACCCAGACATTCATAACATGTAACGTGTCCAGTTCAGTGAAAGTACCATCCCCATTACCTTTGAATAAGTGAATTAAATCTTCTTCAAAGGGGGGCTCTGGTAGATTATGAACAGCATATCCCTCCCCTATTAGAAGGTCGTCATATCCATCATTGTCGAAATCATTCACTGTTATTGATCCCAGCGGGTAATCAAACAAATCCGTGGTCAGCATATCGAATGAACAGTCACCATTGCCAAGTAATGTATAGAGGTAACTGCTTCCAGCAGTGAAGCAAATCACTGCTATATCTGGATAAGCATCGTCATTGAAGTAACCACCCTCCATGCATACTACTGCGGTCAACGATCCATCTCCAACGTTATATTCAGATGCCAGCTCGAATATGTAATCAGCCCGGGCTGAAGTAATCATGCAAACCATGATATAGATCACGAAATACTTACACATCTCTGTTACTTCCCCTAATCATTCAGTATGATTACTTTCTTAACAATATTCCCGGTATCCAATCCATCAATACAAACTGTATACATTCCTGTTGGGAACTCGCTCTCACCTGTCAGGAGAAAATTCGTTCTGCCAGCTTGAATATCTTCCTTATCATATCTGGTGACAAGCCTTCCATCAACAGAATAGATCCTGATCACCAGACTGGAAGTCAGTGGATGCGGCAGATTAAGAATAAGTTCGATTGCTGTATCCTACGCCCTTTCACTGATTATCTTCAGTGGAGTATTTATAATAATGATCCAGTTTCCATCTGATATACGCGTTTCTCTGGAGTATTGTCCTTCTCTCGATAGGGTACTGGAAATTCAGAAGGATGGATTTCTAAGCGGTTGACTCCAATCTCCAATCTTTGATATTCTGTTCTCAGAGAAGAGGAAATCATATGAATAGAATCATTCATGTTAAGATCACGTCGGAAGAACCTCACAAAATAACGGATTTCTATCGAGAAGCGTTCGACTGGAAAGTAAGCAAGTTACCGGATCCGCCGGATGGCTGGAGGATGGACTCCGGTAAGGGTGTCGGAGTAAACAGCTCGGTATACCGCAGCGAGGATTCACCAATGGCCAGGCACCTTTCTATTGCAATATCAGTTTCATCCATCGAAGAAGTATCCGGCAGGATTAAAAGAGCAGGCGGAAGGGTAATGCATGGTACGATCCATGCCTTCGGCAACAAATACCTTTACTGCAAGGATCCTGACGGGAATGTTATCTGTCTGGTGGAATTCGCTTAGGCGGAGCTTTCAGCCGCTGATATTCACGGAGCCCCTCATGTGTTCAGTCAATACCTTTATCATCGCTTGATGATCCGATTTTCCAGCTGTTTCCCGCACCGAGTGCATGGAGAGCATCGGGTTACCCACATCAACGCTTCTGATGCCAGTCCTGGTGGATATTACAGGTCCTATAGTGCTTCCGCAGGGCATATCGTTTCTGCTAACGAAATACTGGATATCAATACCTGATTTCTCAGCACAGGTTCTGAAGTAAGCGGATGATACATCACTGGAAGTGTATTTCTCCATGGAGTTTACCTTTATCACAGGACCTCCATTAAGAACCGGGCGGCATCCGGGATCGTGCTTTTCAGAGTAGTTGGGGTGAACAGCGTGCGCTCCGTCGGCGGAGACCTGAATACTTCCTGAAAGACATCTGAAGTACTCGTCCCTTCCCCCTGCGAGCCTTTCAATGACCGTATCAAGGAAAGCTGATCCAGCTCCGTTAAGAGTTCTTGATCCAACTTCTTCACTGTTGAAAAGGCATACCAGCCTGGTCTGTGGAGACTCTTCCGAAGCCAGCAGAGCTTCAATCGCAGTATGACACATCGCGAGGTTATCAAGTCTTCCGGAGAATATGAAATCATCGTCAATGCCCCCCAGCGCCGCAGCTTGAGGATCCCATATTTCCATGGACCATCCTGAAACGGAATCCCTCTCTACATCAGCTGACTTGCACGCAAGTGAAAGTACGTCATCGAATCCTGCACCATTCGAGGAGAAGAGCAGCGGAGTGTTAGTCTCGGGATTCACCTTGAAACCATCCTTGTTCATTTCCCTCTCGATATGTATTGCAGGGGATGCCATACGGAAGATCGGCTTTCTGATCATGAATAATCTTCTGGAAATAATATCATCATTGCGAATGGCAAGTGTTCCTGCAAGGGAAAGATCACGGTCGAACCAGGTTGCCAGCACGGGGGTGCCGTACAATTCAACACCCAGAACGTTGATGTTACCTTTTTTTCTATCTGCTTCCGGCTTTATCCTGAATCCGGGAAAATCAGTGTGAGCTCCAATTATCCTGCACCCTGCAGTGCCGCAGGCTTCGGTGCCTGTAACACCTGCGATGATTGATGAAGATGAACGAACGGTGAAGAACTTTACATTTGCTCCGATGTTCCAGGAATCAGCCTCTTCCAGCTTTATGAAGCCGTTCTCATCTAATTTTGATGCTATCCGCGTTACAGCCAATGAGGATGTTGGCGAACTGTCAAGGAAGGAAAGAAGGTCCGGTATATAACTATCGGTTTTCATTATTCCGCTCTTTCAGTGTTAATGCTCCATTTCAATGGCTTCTGCGGGACTCTCCGACATTTCAGTTGACCTGGCCCTGAAATTCTGCCGGACCTGGTACATGAACGCCTGAAGTCTTGCTTCGTTATCGGTTTCCTCCTGGCCATCAAAGGCAAGGTTCAACCATGGAAGGTTACTGTGTTCCTTTCTTATTTTCTTACTTATAGCAGTCACGACGGTTCCAGGGAGACATGTGAAGGGAAAGATATTGATGGCTCCGTCTATCGCTGCTTTTTCATTAAAGGCAAGCGGAGCTCCAACACAGAGAATTGCTTCCCCACCGATGTTTTCCTTCATGTAAGGTTGTGCTGCATTCATTATCTCTTCGGGTTCTGCCCCGGGACGATCCGCGAGGAAGTCAGTAAATGGGGCTTCAAGTTTCATTCGAAGCTTTTTCATGATCTTCTTCCTTGAATATCCCTTGATAAGATCAAGCGGTCTTCTCCTGGCTTTCGATTTACTTATGAAGGAATAATTCACGTATTCGAACCATTCCATCAGCGGAGTATGAAGAACTTCCCCTCCAAGAGCTTCGATACGCAGGTCCGTATAAGAGTTTGCGAATGGATCGTTTCTTACATAAATTTCTCCGAACATCAGTATCAGAGGTTTCGGAACATCCTTTCTTGGAATACTTATAAATTCACTGGCAGCCTCTTCAAGTACAGGAATAAGGGACCTTCCACTACCCATGGCTTCTGCGGTTGCAGTAAGATACTTCTCCATAACCGTATCAGCTGATCCGTTCTCAAGCTCGTATGGGCGAACTCTGTAAAGAGCGCTTTTCAGAACATCACCGGCTACGGCAGCCCTGAGCATATCCATCTGGAATCCCACGGTAGAGAGCTCCTTGACGCTGGTATAAGAATCGCTTGAAGTTGCGGTAATTATGGGGACATCCTCGTAACCCATCCTGTCAAGAAGTATCCTGTGATAACTGCAGTACTGGCCGAAACGGCACGGTCCTGAAGCTGTGCCGATGAAGAAGGCTGTTTCGGACGGTTCGTTTTCGCTGAGAACGGAGAGCATGTTTCCCGCGGTAATGATTGCGGGATAGCATTCTTTGCCGGTTGTTACGGACCGGCCCAGCGCGACGGAATCCCTGTTTGTGGGAGGTATTTTAACAGCTTTAACACCATGCTTCCTGGCCGCTGCTACTGCTACCCAGGTTGCGTCACCCAGCCAGGGGATCCAAACTGTCCTGTTCCCGATCTCCATGTTCCTGTTTCCGAGCTGTTCCAGGAATGGAGAAGTACCATGCTCTCTTCTTCCTTTTATCGCATCCATGAAGGCTTCACATCTGGTGATTACACCTGCATCGGCAGCATGTTCATCTATTTCAATGGTCAGCATTGGTTTATCACCCATTATTTCTGCTACCTCGTGCTGAATGAACGAATCAGGGCCGCAGCCGAAATTGGTAATGTAGACGCCGTTAAGCCTTCTATCCTCCCTGATTGCAAGCGCTGCTGCTATAATCCTCTGGCCGTACTGCCAGTACATATTCCTGTGTATCTCCGCAGCACGCTGCAGAGGAAGCTCCAGAAAATCAGTCGGAATCACAGATGCCCCCAGTTTCGCCAGCTTGTCAGGAAGCTCTACGTTCACAGCCGGGTCCGCTCCGTTGTATGGCCTGCTGATTATTACGAAAGCAGCCTGATCTTCTCTTATTTCCGCAAGCGCCCTTCTGCCCGCTTCCAGCAGGGCGTCTCTGAACCTCAGATGTCCTTTTCTCGCCTCCGTACAAGCTTTTCTGGCAATGGTAGCATCGATGTCCAGTTCGTCGGCCATTTTCAGGAGACCCTTCATCCATTCCCTTCCGGGAAGGGAGAAATCCAGTACGGGGCTTAAAGTGGTAATATTCTCTTCAGAGGAAAGACCAAGACCGGAGTCAATGATGTAGGGTGAAGCCTCAATGTAGGGACAGTTATAGGATTCAGTGAAATCACCATTCGGAAATGATCTGAGTATGGAAGGAAGGAACAGGTAATCAATATCCTGTTCAAGCAGATTCATAACGTGTCCGTGGGCAAGCTTAACGGGGAAACATGTTTCTGCTGCGACACTTTCAACACCGGAATGTATGAGGGTGCTGGTAGAGATCCCCGAAATGAGAACATTATAACCGCACTTTTCAAAGAAAGTCCTGAAGAAGGGAAAGTACTCCCAGAACCATAATGCTCTTGGTATTCCGACAACCCGTTTCTTTCCTGAAATACTGCCGGTATAGCCTTCGAGAAGAAGCTTTTCACGTTCCTTGAACCAGTTGGTTCCAGTGTCAATCTGGCTGGAAGAAGTACTTTCCGTCTCGTACTTCTCGCATCTTCCTCCGTAAAAGAGGTTTTTTCCATCATGGAGAATAACGCGATGAATTTCACAGTGGTTGGGGCATCCTTTACATACGAAGGTTTCCTGACTGTATTTCTCATCGGCAAGCTGGAACCCCTTGAATTTGGATGGACCCGGCGGCTTCTCCTCCGCTGCAAGGAGGGCTGCGCCGATGGCTCCCGTTACGTGATGGTTTTCCGGGATAGTAACTATCCTGTCCTTTAGAATTGCGTTGAAGGCGGCGGCTACACCGGTGTTGAAGGCTGTTCCGCCCTGGAAGAATATACGATTGCCTATTCTTTTCTCTCCTACGACTCTGTGCAGATAGTTCCTTACTATTGAATATGACAGTCCGGCTACAATATTCTCCACTGAAGCGCCATCCGCCTGCTGAGAAAAGACATCACTTTCCATGAAGACAGTGCAACGCTCACCAAGACCGCATGGGGTTGTGGCGCCAATAGCAAGAGGTCCGAATTCCCTTATATCCAGGCCAAGTTTTTCTGCCTGTTCTTCAAGAAAGGAGCCCGTTCCCGCAGCGCAGACCTTGTTCATTTCAAAGTCAACTACTCTCCCGTTCTCAAGAGATATGTACTTAGAATCCTGACCGCCTATCTCGAATATCGTATCGACTTCGGGATCTATCTCCACTGCAGCCCTGGCCTGGGCGGTAATCTCATTTCTGACTATATCGGCGCCTGTAAAATCCCCTGTCATATACCGTCCGGAACCTGTTGTACCCACACCGAGAACTTTTCTTTCGCTGCCAAGTGTATGCGAAAGTCTTGAAAGTCCCTGTTTGACTGCTTCGAGAGGCCTTCCGGCAGTCATCAGGTATTCGGATGCAAGAATGTTGCCTGAAGTGTCCCCGATCGCGACAAGATTTGTGCTTATGGATCCGACATCGATGCCTAAATAAACAGCTTCATCTGTATCAGCATAAATTTCCCGGGACTCGGGATGTGGAATCGAGAAATCTCTGAGCGGACTCAAGGTGTTTCCAGTACCGCTTCCTTTCTTGATATTGAGAAGCTTTCCGATGAAATCGCCATCGATTATGCTGAATTCACCTTCATCTGATGTAAGCGCTGCGCCTGCAGCTGTCAGGCATCTGAAATTCTCCGGTATTGTCAAGTCAGATAATTCACTGCCGAGAACCTCCCGGAAAGCATTGACCATTCCCAGATTTGCAGCAACACCGCCAACGAATGCTACCGGAGGACGAAAATCTCTTCCCGAAGCAATTGAACTCTTGAAATTTCTTGCCACCGCAAAACAGAGACCGGCAACTATATGGGATACGGGTGTACCAATCTGCTGGAGATGTATCATATCCGATTTTGCGAATACACTGCATCGGCCTGCTATCCTGGGCGGATGGCTGCATTGAAGGGCGAGTTCGCCGAGTTCTTCGATCTTAAGTCCCAGCCTTGAAGCCTGCTGATCAAGGAAAGAGCCAGTACCGGCTGCGCAGACCGAGTTCATTGAAAAATCGTCAAAGATCAACCCGTCCGGACTTCGCCTGAAAAGAAGCAGCTTTGAGTCCTGCCCGCCCATTTCGATAACCGATCTGACCTCGGGACAGTAAACCGGAATTGATCCTGCGAGAGCAACCACTTCATTGATAGTTCTGCAACCCGCAGCTGAGGAAGCACTCCGTGAAGCGCTGCCGGTAAAAGATGCCGGGCTTCCCTTCCAGCCTTCAAGATCCGAAAGGATATCTACAAGGGAATCAACAGGTTTGCCATGGTGCCTTCTGTACAGAGCGGCGATAATGCTGTTTCCATCCATAAGCACTACCTTCGTGCTCACGGATCCCATATCTATTCCGATCCTTCTAATCATAAAATCTTATCCTTCGTGATAAATCATGTCCAGCTGGATTATCTTGTATGGTTCCATCATTCTCTATTCAGCAGCTGTAGAATGTAAATAGCGAATGAAGCTAAAAAGAGCTTTATCATAATACATCCAGAAACTGAAACTCTGCCGGCAGCCGGAACTGAAAGATAAATTAATCCGTTATATTGTGTTAGATTTAAAATTGGCGCTACAGGAAAACTTACCGATATTTTTCTCCATAAATTCACAGGAGGATAATAATAGCTGCAAAGCACCGTGAAACCGGTCGGCGCCGGATTCCCTTATTCATCCTGTTTCTGCTGCTGCTCGCGGGGTCGGCAACGGCTTACGTAGGACCGGGCGCCGGTTTTGGAATAGTTACATCTTTCCTTGTGTTTCTGAACGCCATTTTTGTTTCTCTACTCTCTGCACTCATCTGGCCTGTAACAATCGCAATTAAGCTGCTCAGGAGAAGAAGAAGAGAGTATGCAAGAACTGCGAAACGAGTTGTAATTCTAGGGCTTGATGGTTTTTCGCCGGATATTGCGGAGAAAATGATGGCCGATGGAACTATGCCCAACCTTGAGAAGCTTTATAACGAAGGCACTTTTTCCAGACTGGGGACGACCTGCCCCGGTATCTCACCGGTTGCCTGGTCTTCATTCCAGACAGGTGTCAATCCAGGGAAACATGGTATCTTCGATTTTCTGACACCTGACAGAAAGAGGTATCTCGCAAAACTTTCATCGGTGCATACCGGAACGGCTCCGTCAATAGTCGGTCTGGGACCCATCAGAAGAACTGTGATGAAACCTTTCGTGAAACTTCTTCGAAAAGGTATACCGTTCTGGAGCCTTCTAAAACGCTACGGTATCAGGTCCACTGTCATCAGGGTTCCTATCACATACCCCCCAGAACCACTTGATGGTCATCTTCTCAGCGGAATGTGCGTTCCAGACCTTCGGGGAACCCAGGGCAGTTATACTATATTTACGGAAGATGAACCGGGAGAATCTTTTACAGGTGGTCTCCATCGAAAGCTTCATAAACTTGATAAGGAGAGGTGGACCGCTGAATTACCCGGACCCGAAAATATTGATGGAGAATATTCGACTGTAACTCTTGAGCTTGATACTTCAGGAGAGGTAGCCCTCCTGACGACCGATAGAGGACATCTGAAATTGAAGAAGGGTGTGCTTTCAGACTGGCTTGAACTGCTCTTCCGTTCAGGCCGCAGCAAGGTCAGGGGCATATCTAAATTCTGCCTGACAGAGGATTGTGAGAAAAAACCGGTTCTATACTGCACTGCCCTTCATGTAGATCCCTTCTTCCCTTCTGTTCCCATTTCTCACCCCGTTCATTATTCAAGATATCTTGCCGGTCTTTACGGACCATACGCAACACTCGGGCTTGCTGAGGATACATGGGCTTTGAGCAACGGGGCAGTTTCCGAAAAAACATTTCTTGAGCAGGCATGGTCCATTTTCGATGAGAGAAAGAAGATGTTCTTCGATGCCCTGAAACACACCAGTGACGGTCTGATAGTGTGTGTATTTGATACATCAGACAGAATACAGCACATGTTCTGGGGCGACGGTATTCCGAAAGGTTCACCTGTTCATGAAATGTACAGCAGGATGGATTCCCTCATCGGGGAAACAGCCGGAATGCTCGGCAGAAAGGACATGCTGATAGTAATGTCAGATCACGGCTTTACGTCCTTTCATACGTGTATCGATTTCAATAGATGGCTTCTTGAGAACGGCTACCTTTTTCTTGAAAAAGATGTTGAGACGGTCGACACATCATTCAAGGGTGTTGACTGGTCCAGGACGAAAGCGTGGTCAATGGGGCTCGCCGGTATAATGCTGAACCTCAGAGGCCGTGAGGATAAAGGCATAGTAGAGCCGGGAAGCGAGGCTTCAGAACTTCTTAATGAGATATCGGAAAAGCTGCTGAAGCTGGAAAACGGTAAAGGTGAAAGGGTCATCAGCGCCGTTTACTCATCGGAGAGGGTTTACAGCGGGCCTTACGTATCCAGAGGACCGGACCTTGTGATAGGAACGGAATCAGGTTACAGATCCGGCTGGAGCTGCGTTACAGGGGGTATCGGAAAGGAAGTGATCTATCCTAACGATAGACATTGGAATGGAGATCACTGTCACGATCACAAGCTTGTTCCCGGCACATTAGCTTCAAATGTAAAACTGAATTCCGAAAATGCTACGATCCTGGATATCGCACCAACTGTTTTGCGGGCTCTTGGTGCTGCTGCTCCAGCATATATGGAAGGTAAATCCCTGATTCAGGGAAGGGACTGAAAAATGAAAAGAAGGGAATTCCTCAAACTTGCGGCTCTGTCGCCTGCAGCACTCCTTGGCAGCAGCTGCATGCGAACATCCCCGGTCAGACGTGTCATTGTACTTGGAATAGACGGAATGGACCCCTTCCTTCTGAGAAGTTTCATCAATGAAGGAGTAATGCCCAATGCAGCTAGGATGATGGGGTCAGGCAACTTGAATCGTCTTGGAACCAGCAACCCTCCTCAGAGCCCTGTTGCATGGTCCAATTTTATAACGGGCTATGGTCCTGAAGTGCACGGGATATTCGATTTCATTCACAGGGACCCCTCCAGCAGGGTGCCCTATCTTTCAACATCAAGGGTCATCGGTCCCGACAGAATCATCAGCATCAGCGACTGGCGTCTCCCACTCTCAGGCGCAAAAGTGGAACTTCTGAGAAAGGGAGAGCCTTTCTGGAACAGCCTGACGGATGAGGGAATACCTGTAACCCTGGTTAAACTCCCGGTTGATTTTCCTCCTGACAGTGGAAAGGCCAGAATACTGTCAGGACTTGGAACGCCCGACATGCGGGGTAGCCAGGGAAGTTTTACGTTCTTTACAGACGATGCCAGATCGATAACTGATTCAACCTCAGGAGGAATTGTCGTTCCGGTACGTGACTACGGTGACAACTGCTATGTATGCACGATAAAGGGTCCCGAGAACTCCATGCGAGCCGGTAACCCTGTAATGGAAGTGGAAACAAAGGTCTGGGTTGACCGTGATGCCGATGCCCTGAGAATAGATATTCAGGGCGAACGCATTGTCCTGGCTGCCGGCGAGTGGAGCCGCTGGGTAAGAATGAGATTCGATGCCATTCCACACATTTCCAGCGTATCTGCCATCGGAAGGTTCTTTGTAAAAGAGATCACACCCAGGCTTAAGCTATACCTCACACCGCTTAATATCGACCCGCTGAATCCTGCTCTTCCAATTTCGGAACCATCAACTTTCAGCAGTGACCTTGCAAGAGACCTTGGCCCCTTCTATACACAGGGCTTTCCTGAGGATACAAAGGCTCTTTCAAGGGGTATCCTTTCAGACGAGGAATACCTGCAGCAGGCGTGGATAGTCCTTCAGGAACGGCTGGATCTTTTCCATCATGAACTGAGCCGATTCAGGGAAGGTATGCTTTTTTTCTATTTCAGCTCTCTGGATCTGAACATTCACATGTTCTACAGAGTTCTTGATCCAAATTCCCCTCTCCATGCGAGCACAAGCCCACGGTTCAAAGGTGCAGTCCGAGAACTTTACAGGCAGATCGACAATGTTATAGGTGATGCCCTTTCAGCAAGGGACGAGAACACTGAAGTGATAGTAATCTCCGATCACGGATTCGCACCATTCAACAGGGCCTTCAACCTTAATACATGGCTTGCTGAAGAGGGTTACGCTAACATTACATCTCCCCACGCACGAAACCAGGATATGTTCGCAGCGATCGACTGGGCTTCTACTTCAGCATACGGGCTCGGACTGAACTGCCTGTACATTAACAGAGAAGACCGGGAGGAGAACGGAGCTGTCCCCCCCGAACAGGTTCCCGACCTTCTTCTCAGGTTGAAGCAGGATCTGGAAGCCGTTACGGATCCCTCCACCGGAAGGCATGTTATAGCCAATGCTTATATTACTTCAGATTTCTATCCTGGTCCCCTTCCCTCTTTTGCACCGGACATGATAATCGGTTACGCGAGGGGCTACAGATCTTCATGGGAGACCACACTTGGAAGCTATCCCGATGAGGTAATAACGGATAACCTTGATCCATGGAGCGGAACTCACTGCATAGACCCCTGCGCTGTTCCAGGTATTCTTCCCTCCACACGACGTCCGGTGCTGCCTGACCCGAATCTCATGGATATGGGGAAAAGTATTGCCTCTTTGTTCAATATACCCGTTCTACCTGCAGGAGGCAGAAACATCTTCAATACGAGCGATTCTTAGATGATGAACACTGCCGGAAACATTCTGAACGGATTCTTCGACTTTCTGCTGTTATTATTCAGACCGTTTCCCCCTTTCTGGGGACTTCTGTTCATCTCGCTGCTTTCAGGTCTGGGAATGATCATGGTTTTCAGGCTAGTTTCGAACCAGGAGAAAATTTCCAGACTGAGAAGGAGAATGGGCGGTGAACTACTTGGAATACTCCTTCATCTGAGCAGCCCGGTAACCGTGATGAAATTCGCCGGTGAACTCATATGGAGCAATACTCTTTACCTTATCTATCTTCTGAAGCCCATGCTTGTTATGGCCATACCTTTCATGCTTGTTTGGGGTCAGCTGGACGCGAGGTACGGCTCAACGGAGATGGATGATGATTATCCTGTAACAGTATCAGTGTTTTTCGAGGATGGCCTTCCCGATAGAGAGAGCCTTGAAATCGGAGTAACCGGGCTGGAACTTATACCACCTGTTGTATTTATCGATACGCTTGATGAAGTAAGTTTCAGAATACTCCCTTATGTCGATTCACTTCGAAGTTTGGAAATTGATGGAACATCGATTCAGGTGGGAAGAACCGGAAGATGGAACGGATGCAGGATTTTGAGGGGTTTTAATTCAGATGGTTCACTAATATCAACCTTCTTCCGCCCATGGATAGTCAGAGTAGAACGCTCGGAAGACAGCCTGCTTTCCGGATGGTATTCGCTGCCTGATGTCAGATACAGGGTTCTTGGCGGCCACTGGTCCTGGATTGCCGTATTTCTTGTCTTTTCTTCACTATCCGCGATTGCAGGAGCAAAAGCATTCAAGGTTAAAATTTAGAGATTGGAGGATAATGGGGAAGCTTAAGTTGAAATTTGACAGTGCAACCATCGAGAGGATAAGAAAAGTCTCCGAAGTGGGCGGATATTCGTCTCCGGAGGAATTTCTGATTCACGTTATAGAGCGTGAGCTTGATTCACTGGATCCCGGTCAGGGAGAATCTGAGGAAGAGATACGTAAAAAGATGGAAGGCCTTGGCTACATCGAATAGGGTCAGCATCGAATAGGGTCAGGTCTTGCATTTGAGCATTATTATCTTTTTATTATACGATAACGAATAATAATGTATATTACTCTTCCAGGTAGCCCAGATCCTGTAACTTCTTGAGTATTTCTTTCTCTTCGTCTGGATGGACATCATACTTTGGTGGGGGTACAAGTCCGGCAAGCTCAAGATCCCTCATGAAAATATCCTTAGTGTCAGTACGATGGAGGTCGGATTCTTCTATTATCCTTACTTCCAGTTTTTCACCGGGGTTTATGGAAGGGTGTTCCGGACCTGAAGCAATAACGACAACACCGTGGCTGGCAAGCATAGCGCATGCAACTGCCTTTGCTCTGTCGTTATTTTCCATTCCAAGGTTTTCGATTGCTTCACTGTGAAAAACTTCTACCCTGCCTCCGCGTACTTCTATTTCTCTCCCGAGTTTATCCAGAATAGATTCATCGGCCCCCTCTTCGGTCTTGATCCAGATTACAAGTCCCTTCATCAGTTATCTCCATTTCTGGCAGCTTCCATGAGGATTTCAGCTATTTCAGGACGTGTGAATTCCGGAGGTGGTAGTATTCCTTCCTTTAACATAGCCCTTACTTTTTTCCCCGAAAGGAATACATGGTGCTGACTGTCGTGAGCGCATGTCTTTGGAGTAGCCATACCTCCGCATTTACTGCAGAAAAACGCATGTTCGAACTTCAAAGGTACAATTCCCAGTTCATCAGGGTCGAATTTGTCAAAAATCATCTGTGCATCGTATGTACCGTAGAAATTTCCGACACCTGCATGATCTCTTCCTACGATAAAATGACTGCATCCGTAGTTTTTCCTGAGAAGTGCATGGAAGATTGCCTCCTTCGGTCCTGCGTATCTCATAGCAGCCGGAAATACACTCATTGCCACCCTCGTATTCGGGTAGTAATCCTTCAGTATCTCTTCGTAGCATCGCATTCTGACTTCAGCTGGGATATCCCCCTGCTGGGTTTCACCTATAAGCGGATGAAGAAGAAGACCATCAACAATTTCCATGGCACACTTCTGAATGTACTCGTGGGCACGGTGTATCGGGTTCCTTGTCTGGAATGCAACAGCTGTTTTCCAGCCTCTTGCTCTGAATAGAACCCTTGTTTCCTTGGGGTCTAGGCGGTAATTCTGAAAGCTCTCGATCTCTCTTCGCCTTATCGATCGAATTTTCCCACCAATGTATTTACCGCTTAATAACTTAAGATACATGACACCAGGATGGGAATCATCGATTGTTCCAAGTGTTTTTTCCGCTTCCGCCATGAGATCGGCATTGAAGACATCCTCAATCCGCATATCTCCCCAGATCGTACCTTCAATATCCTTAAGTCCAACGTGGTCGCCCGGGGATACATCGGGGTCTCCGTCTTTCTGAGAGAATACAACCGGCAGCGACCAGACCGGCCCTGCGACAAGATGCATGAGATCAATAACCATTTCGTAATCAGCTCTGGACATGAAACCCTCAAGAGGACTCATGGCTCCGTTTCCTATCATTTCCAGGTCGTTCTTTTCGCGCGGATTAAGAGTCAGGAGTTTGCCGTCTCTTACCTGATTAATGATCTCTTCGGCTTCCGAGCCTTCGTACTGCCGGTCAATTAGTCTTCCACCGTGGGGAGGTACAAGCATGTTTCCAGCCTTTCATTCAATAACCTGTTTATTAAAAAAATAGTCTGTTTGAATCTACGATTCATTGATCTGGTATTACTGACAAGTAACCTGTTAGCTTCAACAAATATAATCCTTAATCTGTATTCATGCTAATTATTCTTAATCACTCCGGGACTGGTCAGGAAAGTAGTTGTTTCGTATTTTTAATATATGGAAGGCGGGGTTTATGGAAGAATATCCACTGCAGGTTAAGGAACTTGAGAAATGTTTCAGAAAGAAACTTGGTCTGTCAAGTTTTAAAGCGTTAGACTCGATTAGTTTTCATTTGTCCCCTGGAGAAATACTTGGATTCATTGGTCCTAACGGCGCTGGAAAAACTACAGCCATCAAATGTATACTGGGACTTCTGAAACCCTCGAAGGGTAAGGTTACTCTCTGGGGATCAAATCCGGCATCACTTGAAGTGAGAAGAAGGATAGGTTACGTTCCCGAGAATCCTGATTACGATGATTCGTTTACACCTATTGAATTCCTGACAATGTTCTCCTCGATGCGCAGGCTTGAACAGAAAAAGGAACAGATGCTTGCAATTCTTGACAGAGTAGGTCTTTCGAAATGGGGAAATGTAAGGATCAGAAGTTTCTCGAAAGGAATGAGGCAACGTGTAAGTCTTGCCCTCGCACTTCAATCCGAACCTGATCTTTTAATTATGGATGAGCCCACGGGGGGATTGGATCCAGCAGCCAGAAAGGAATTCCGTGACATCATCCTGGCAGAAAGACAGAGGGGTGCATCTGTTTTCTTCTCATCCCACCTCCTGTCTGAAGTTGAAACCATATGTGACAGGGCGGTCATACTGTCGAGCGGAAAAATGGTTATCGAAGGCAGGCTTGAAGACCTCATGCGCACTGAGGATCATTACAGGATTACTTACATAATATCAGATGATGAACCGAAGGAACTTGAGGTTGAAGCTGATGCGCTTCAGAAGAGGATAGATGACCTGAGAGCTGAAGGATACAGCATCATCGCTGTAAATCCGCTTTACAGAAGCCTTGAGGAAGTCTTCCTGTCCGCTACCGATGGAGGTGGCAGATGAAACCCGTAATGACTTTCGCTCTGATGACACTGAGAAATCTGCTCAGAAGAAGAGCGATCTGGGGAATCAGCATCGTAATCCTCATTTCCCTTTTCGGTATCGGCCAGATCCCTTCATACGGAGTTTCCAACGAGGGAAGATTCATTCTTGATTTTGGTCTTTTCGGTCTCGAGATAGGAGCCCTGCTTCTGGCAATAGGGCTTGCATCAAACATCTATCCAAGGGACCGGGAGCGGAAAACCGTTATGCCGATAATTGCGGTACCCCTCTCCCGCGGTCAGTACCTTATGGGAAGATTCGTGGGGGCTGCTATCGTTGAAGCTGCCGCAATGCTCGTGGGGTGCATCGGACTCATGATAATACTTATTATCAACGGACATGCGGTTCCGGCTGACATGTTACCAGCTACGGGTCTTCTGCTGGTAGAAGGATGGTTCCTCCTGGCGGTTGTCTTCTTTTTCAGTTTCTGGACCTCTCCCCCGCTTAACGCTCCACTTACCGTTCTTCTGTTCATAGTTTCACAGATGTCTGTTGCAGGATTCATCAAGTTGTTTCCACAGGCTCCGGGCCTGATGCGAACACTGCGGCTTCTGCTGCCACATATGGATGTTTTCCACATTAAGGACCCGATCGCCCATGGAATAGATATTCCTGGTCTATACTTCTTCCTGGCGATGCTGTACGGACTGGCCTACATGGCTTTCATGCTTTCAATAGCCCTCGCGATATTCCGAAGCAAGGACCTGAAATGAAACTGAGCGCAGTTATTCTTGTTACAGCTGTTGTACTGCTGTCACTAACCTGCAAAGCGGACTATGACATCACTGAAGTAGCCTCTCCGGAGCACTTGGAAACGGATCATCCCCATGAACATGATGAGTACGAACTTGAAGATGCTGAACATGGTGAGTCAGATCATGAACATGAAGCAGAAAGTGTTGAAACGGGTTCAGTACATGATGAATCCCTGGAGCATGATGTTTCCGATATTTCCGGAAGTGACAGACATGTCCATGGTGCTGGAGAAAGAAATCATGGTACAGGGTGGTTTTTTAATCAGCCATGGGCAGCCAGCTTCATCTGGGGCAAGATGGTCAGAGATTCCGTAATACTCATTATTCTGGCCGCAGCCATATTTATTACATCAGGTTACAGGAGAAAGCGCAAGTGAAAAGAAGATATTTTCAATATCTGCTTGCTGTTGTATTTCTGTTCATAGCTGTTCTTTCGGGCAGAATTGCAGGTGAAACTGCATGGGAGAACGAAGCCGCATCGGAAGCTGTTTCCACCGGCGCAGGTGAAATAGGGAGCATTTTTGCCGATATTCTCTGGCTCCAGCTTGATCAGTACCATCATATATGGATGTATCAGGGAAATGATTGGATGACCGCTACGGATTATCTCCCTCAGCTCTGGCTCATAATTAAGCTGGATCCTACCTTTACGGAGGCGTATATAGACGGCGGTTATCATCTTACCATGAATCTGGGGCACCCTTTAGAGGGTTTAGAACTGCTGGAGGAAGGCGTAAGGCAATGTCCTGATAACGAGCGGATGCTCTGGGAAAGACTCATAGTCCTGTGGCAATCGTACTATTACGGCGACAGGGCAATCCAGGAAGCGGCCTGGGACTATTTGGCTCTGGTTAAATACAAACGGGGTCAGATTCTTGATCCCTGGAACGAAGCTAATGCCTCAATGATCCTCGAATTCTCTTTCGAGAATGACAGTCTGAGGCGTAATAGTATGGAGATATCTGAACGTTACTCCGAAAGATGCGATTTCATCAGGTTTGCTAATCGCAATGGTCTCTGGACGCAGAATATATAACAATCCTTTTCAAGCACGAATCCTAATATTACTGTCCATCGTTCCCTTCCTTTCTCATCAGCGGGATTTCTTTGCCCTTTTGAAGTGATCGTTTATCTGAATAGCCCTTCTCCTCCCTATTCCGGGGATTTCCATGATCTCATCAACGGTTGCAACAGCTATTCTGTCAGCGCTTCCGAAGTGGGTCAGGAGCCTGATTCTTGTTGCTGAACCTATTCCGGGAATATCTTCCAGTACTGATCTCAGACTTCCCCTGGACCTCTTCTGCTGATGGTAATGAAGAACGAACCTGTGGGCTTCATCTCTGACGCTTCTCAGGAAGGTCAGGGGAGTGGAATCCATCGGCAGCCTTATTTGTCTTTCGGAAACTCCTTCAAGGAGCAGTTCTTCCTTTTTTGCAATCGATACGAAGCGGATTCGTTCCGACCACACCTCACCAGCAGCTGCTATAGACGCTCTCAGCTGGGTTATTCCTCCATCTATCAGAATAATATCGGGATACTCATCTTCAAGTGATGAGAGGTACCGCTTTACCGCTGAAGCGATCATGGCGGGATCGTTTCTGCTGATTTCATCAGGCATCGAAAACCGCCTGTATCCTGACTTATCCGGATAACCGTTTCTGAAGCTTACAATTGCAGCTACAGGCCATGATCCCTGTATTGTGGAGGCATCAAGACATATTACCCATCCAGGCGGTTCCTTTAGATTGAATATATCCGCGAGGCCTTCAAGGGCAGCCTCGATCTTTTCTTTTCCGCCTGAAGGATGCTTCCAGCTCAATCTGACAAGGAACTGATCGAGGTTTTCCTGCGCCAGTTCAAGCAGTTCCAGGCTTCCTCCCCTTTTCGGGACGGTTATTCCAATTGAGCCATTTCGTTTATCTGACAGCCATTCGATAAGTGACGATTTGTCATCAGGTATTTCCTGGACAATAATTTCTCTGGGTATGTCACCTGTCTGGGAATAGTACGACTTCAGGAGAATTGAAAGCCTTTCGGATAACGGGGCGAGTTTCCATCTGCCATCGAATGGCATTCTCACAACACAGGTGAACCTGCCGCCCCGAATCCTCATAATCACTCCCCAGTTCTCTTTTATCGCTGCGACATCCCTGTTGATCCTGTCCTTGATGCTGTCAGGGGCCGGCCACCCGAAACTCCCAAGACGTGAGAGCAGATCACGAAGCCGCCCAGCCTCTTCGTAATCCATGTTCGCAGAAGCGATCTGCATCATCTGCTCAAGACGGATTCTTGCCCGGTCCCAATCCCCGCGCAGTATTCTCAGTATTTCCTGCACATTCGCCCGATATCCCTCCTGGCTCATCCCTCCGATACATGGAGCCGGACATCTTTCCATCTGACCCATAAGACAGGATCTTGATACGGATGGTGGTTCCGTCCCGCTGCATCGTCTCAATGGACAGGTACCAAGGAGAAAATCCACAAGTTTTCTGAGATTTCTTGAATCAGGATAGGGGCCGAACCTGGGACGTTCCTTTGGATTGCTCCGTTCCCTGGTTATCAGAAGTCTTGGGTAAGTCTCATCGATAGTGATCTCAAGGTAAGGGTATCGTCCTGAAGTCCTGAGACGGACGTTAAGCGGCGGTTTTCTGATCCTTATAAGTTCCGCTTCGAGAACAAGGGCTTCGACTTCGGTTCTGGTAATGGTCCATTCAACTGAAACTGATTTATCCAGGAGCAGCTCATGACGGGCATCACCTGTGTTCGAGAGATGGCCTTTCAGCCGTCTTATCAGATTCTTAGCCTTACCGATATAGAGAACACGGCCATCTTTGTTAAGAAAGCTGTAGACACCGGGAAGAGCAGGTGCCCGGATAATCGATTCCCTAAGACTCCTTGATACTGCCACGTCTGAATGCCAGCGCGAATACCGATCTGGCAAAGCCCCCCCCCGCAAGAGCGAATACAGCCAGGAATAGTACTATCGCTGCGATGGAGGCTCCCAGAATGGCAAGGATACCGCGGACAGTTGAAGTCGATGCGGCCTCAGCCACCCATGGTGAAACAGCCAGAAGCAATACGAATGAAACAACGCTAGCTGGAATCATGGAGAGCCATGCGGCAGTGGACGATCGTATCACTGCTCCTATTCTCCTTCTCAGGGTGATTCTCAGAAGAAAGAAATTAACAAGTGCCGAAACGCTGGTCGCCAGCGCGAGGCCGGCAAGGGGCTGCGCAAATCCGGTACTGATGAAAAGAGTTGTAAAGACGAAGTTGAGTACAATGTTAAGCCCCATACAGCTGATGGCTATCTTAACAGGTGTTTTTGTATCCTTCATTGCATAGAATACCGGCACGGTGATCTTTACAGCTCCGTAGAATAAAAGACCGGCAGAATAGTAGATAAGAGCTGAACTGGTAAGTAGTGTGGATTCCGCTGTGAAAGCTCCCCTTGCCAGCAGAACCTGGACTACCGGTCGGGCCAGAAAGATCATGCAGAGGGTAGCCGGTATCATCAGGGCTGCAAGGGCAAGTGTTGCCCTTCCAAGGGTTTTTCCAGCATCCGCAAGTTTGCCTTGGGCGGTCTGCCTGCTGAGCGTGGGCAGCAGCGCAGTTGCAAGTGAGACGGCAAATACTCCCTGGGGGAACTGCATTATCCTGTTTCCGTAAGAAAGGGCAGCTACGCTTCCGGGTTCGAGCAATGAGGCTATCATCTGATCCACTATTATGTTGACCTCTGCTGCAAGAAGTCCAATAAGTGCGGGAAAAGCCAGTTTTCCAATTTTCCTTACTTCAGGGCTTTTCCAGTTGAAATCCAGCCTGAAGCTGAAGCCCTTCTTCCTGAGAGGGGGTATCTGGATCAGAAGCTGCAGCAATCCTCCGAAAAGCACTCCTATTGAGTAACCCCACACCGGCTGCTGCGGAAATATCCAGCGGGACAGGAGAAGTATGCCCGCAAGAGCTGAAAGGTTGAAGAGGATCGGCGCGCTTGCCGGGGCAAGAAAATGCCTGTGTGCATTCAGTATTCCACCCATCACGGCCGCGCATCCAACCAGCAGTATGTAGGGGAACAGAAGCCTGAGCAGACCTGTAGCCAGCTCGGTCTTTCCAGGTATTGCGGAAAATCCGGGGGCAAATGCCTTGATAAGAAGAGGAGCTGTGAGCATTCCAATGATCACGATGATCAGAAGAACAGCTCCAACAAGCGTCAGTATTCTACTTCCAAGGATAAAGGCGTTCTTACTGTTGTTCTTTCCGAGTGTTTCGACATATGTGGGAACAAAAGCAGCGCTGGTCGTTGATTCACCGAAGAGCCTTCTAAGGGTGTTAGGAATAATGAATCCGAGAGTAAAAGCGTCCGCTGCTATGCCGGTTCCAAGTATGGCAGCCTGTGCGATGTCCCTGAACAGACCAAGTATCCGGCTTGTTAGCGTAATGCCTCCCATGAGGCCAGTAGCTCTTGCTATACGGGATGCTTCCTGACGCGGGGTTCCGAGGTCATCAAAACTGGAAGTATCATTACCTTGCACTTCTGGATTCATTCAAACAGGTTCCTTAACTAGGGTTCAGAGGTTTTCCGCATGCTCAAGTATTGGCCTCAGTTGCTCACGAAGCAACGGGTTCAGGAAAACAGCCCGTCGGGCTGCATCGATGGAATCCCGGTATCTGCCGTTGGTCCAGAGGGAAACCGCGTAGTTTTTCCAGAGTGTTGGGGATTCGGGAGCGATCAGAAGAGCTTTCTCAAATTTCCGAAGTCCCTCTCCAGGATTTCCGCTAAGAGATACAAGCACTCCTTGCAGGTTGTAAAGGTCAGCCCCGAAGTATCCTCTTTCTTCAGCATCATTGAGATACTCAGCTGATTCAATCAGCCTTCCTGAGTCGAGAAGGTACTCACCTGCAAGCATAGATGTTAACCCGTATCTCTCCATCCCGGGGTAAGTTATGAGTAAAGAGATGATAACGATTAAAGCAGCTGGAACGAGCGAATATCTGATGGTTTTCCAGTCAGGCGTTAAGGATGCCGCGAGGAACCAGAAGGCGGGCAGCACCGCTGTTCTGAATCTGGCAGATGGGAAAAAGATAATTGCGGATGCTATCCCGCTGCAGATGAAAGCGGCGGCCGCAAGCTGCCAGAAATTCTTTCCTTTTCTGAAAGCCCCTGTCGTACCTGCTGACAGGGCAAGCAGGCTCAGGGGCAGAAGAAGAAAAAGCCATGTTTTTCGAAGTAACCATCCGGTTTCAAAGTTCCTCCCGGGACCCGGTAAGGTAAAGAAGGCAAGAAGCTTCCTCCCTCCCATTGAAAGCCATTCAAGCGGTGAATTGCCGATCGAACGGAAGGCTCTCTCCAGAAATACCGCATCTCCGCCTTCTCGGCTGGTTCCCCTTGAAACAAGTTCCTCGAATTCCGTTCCGGGAGGTGTAGTGACACGATTCCAGTCGGTTCCAAGCCATAGGTTTTCACCTCCGTTTGATGCTATGACCGGCCCTGCCCCGGCGAAGAGGTTCAGTGTAACAACCGGTATTACAGCAATCGCTGCGAATGCTGTAAACATAAGCCATTCGCGCAGATGATTCCGGAAAGAAAAAACAAGAAGAAAAAGCGGGAGAAGGGCAAGCTCGGCCCTGAACAGGATGGCAATTCCGGCAAGGAACCCAGCCAGGGCTGTTTTTTCCTTTTTCGCCAGCAGCAGTGTGAATGCGATCAGTACTGCGGCAGGAATCGCTGATAATAGCTGAATTCCGAAGAGTATCATGAATGGAGAGAATAAAAGTCCCCCCGTACATATATGAACCCAGATTCCGCCCCGTTTTCTGAACGCGAGGTAGAGGGCCAGTGCGGGAAGAAGAGAGAGCAGTGAAAATGCTATGCGGGATGCTATTACGTTTTGCTCCACATTAATCAGCATGGCAATGATGAACAGACCTGGAGGTCTTGAAAAACCTTCAACCCCCGGGATGAAAGGGCTCAGAGAATACGTTTTCTCGTCAACATAGAGGCCTTCTAAGGGCAGCAGACGGTCGAGTGAAGAGAATGTCCAGATACGAAGGCAAAGCGCAATAAGGAGTATCGCTGAAAGTACAAGCGGTTTTGAGAATTTCATTCGAAATATCCAAACAGTACAGGCAGGGGGCTCATGACAGAAGATGTATCAGAAAGGATCAATGCATCATCAAGGACTTCCATAAACTGATGACCGGAGCAGTAGATATTTTCGATCCCCGACAGTCTCCATCTCCTTGTTACTTCAACCGCGATGTTTTCGGGCTTCATCCAATCGAAAGCGGGCAGGTATTCAGCAAAGCTGGAATTATCCTGAGGTATCCACAGCCTTCCATGAACAGTGAGTTTCATTTCCGTGCCAAGGTCGAACGGATCCGATACTGTCAGTGAATCGGGAATGACGGTTCTTCCGCTCAGCCATGACCATTCGGACAGCGAGAGGATGAGTTCTTCCGGGGAAAGTCCTGCAAACCTTCTTCTGAGCATCATGTCATACCATCCGATGCATTCAATCTCAAGTACGAATGTTCCTTCGTAAGGATTAATCTTCCAATCCTCCAGAACTCTGTTTTCTTCGGAAGTGTTTGGAGGCATGGTTCTGATATTTCCATCTTCAATTATATACAACGTATCAGGTCTATAGATGTATGATGCTGATGTAAGGTATGCTGAAGGTTCCATGAAGCAGCTGTCACCATCCGCAGACACGAGCCTGACCAGAAATCTGTTCCATCCCTCCGGAACTGGAATACCGTAATCAATACTGCTGGCAGGAATAATATCTGCTTCCATGCCCAGTTCCCTGCACATTGCAGCATAAACGAGTGCGGTTTCAAGGGGTGTTCCCTGTCTCAGATCGAGTATTTCCTGCAGGCTGTGTACAGCGTACAAATCCCTTCCATTGACAGTGGAAGTGGGATTGATGCTGTTGCATAGAAGGCTTCGTGCCCGTTCAGCCTGGGCGAACTGAATAGCCCCTGCCGATGTTGCCTGGAGGGCAGCTTCCCTCAGGTCGGGCGGATAGGAGGAACGAAGTATAACAGCTATCTCCTCCATAATGTGATCTTCCAGCTCCCCGAAGGTTCTGAAGGGTGAAATGACAAGAACCCCGGACGAATCAGCTGCGGTGAACTCAAGTCTTTCATCGATCCTGATAATATCGTATCCTGTTGCATGCCAGTTGAGATTGTTAAGCATATCTCCACTGAAAGTAAAGCGGGATGTATCCGGGCGAACACCCTTGACGGATGGAGAGAGAACGGCCCATGCACCCCTCTCCCAGTTTCCGCTCCAGTCACTTATTAAAATTCTGTAATCAACCATCATCCCCATGCGCAAAGCGGGGAATACAGTGATAAGCGCAAGCTGCCAGCCCCCGCTTCCTGTAAGTGTATCAACAGACCATGGTGGAATCGGACCTGTATCACCTCCAGGGAAGCCGAAAACAGCCCTTTCTAAGGAGATGGATTGTGTTTCGGGATTGAAGCCGCGGGTGATCCTGCTCAGGAGACGGTCGCTTCCCTGAATGCCCCTGATCTCGATAGTCGTGTGCAGAGTGTCCTGCTGCAGCGAGATAGAAACGGAATAGAATGACAGAGTCGATGGCGCTGCAAATACATGCAGTACCCCAATGAGCAACAGCCCTATCATTGTCTGAATATCACTGTTCTGTTCGAAGAAGATAGGCCTGCAAGAAGACCCTGCCTGATATTCGACAGCTGGTTTCTGTCCGGAACGTCAGGCTGAAGCGTGAGGTATTCTTCCAGTAGGAGCGCGTCGTCAACAAGTGTGATCTTAATGCTGTAATTTTCGGATTCGAAAGGTTCCGGAAGCTCAATATGACCGGGAGGCAGATCTCTAAGAAGTATCCTGAGGTGGGCTGTGTAAGGTGTTTCAATATAAATATTTTCTCTGAACTGCGGCAGTATGTACGCTGCAGCTCTTGAACTTACGAGATCCAGTATTTCAAGTCCCGGAATTATCAGCCAGATGGATTCTCCAGCCTGCACTATGCCGCATTCCCACTTTCCAGTTCCATCAAGGCTTAATGGTGTTCTGATGGAAGAGGGATCCCCTTCGAAGAAAACTTCTGCTCCGGGAAGAAGGCCAAAACATCTTTCGATAAGCAGATGCATCTGTAACGGCTCGAATCCCGAAAGCATTGATCTGAAAAGTTCATCAGCGGCTCCTGCGAAATTTACAGAAATTCTGCCGGAGATGATGGATGAATCTTTACTGAGAGAACCTTCGATTATGATCGAAAGAGTATCTTCTGAATCGTCATCGGGAAAATATTCCAGGGGTGAACCTGACGGCGTCAGGGGCAAATATCCCCTGCCTCTCAGTGTATAGGTATATCCGCTGGGAGTAAAACTGTTCGTTGGATCGAGAAAAACTATTTCACCGATGGAATCTTCAAACATTACAAGCATATGATCGAAGCTTCTGGAGCCTGGATAAGATCCAAGTTCATTCGATACAGATGTCAGTATCGCAGAGGGCATCTGTCCCGCTCTGCGCAGAAGCCAGAGAAGAAGAACTGCTTTGTCCCTGCAAACACCTGACATCTCTTCCAGAGTCTCAACCGGGTTCCGGGGGGAGTAGCCAGGATCTCTTCCCCAGTTGCCGCTGAGGTATT
Organism: Candidatus Aegiribacteria sp.; assembly: GCA_030613065.1. GTDB lineage: Bacteria > Fermentibacterota > Fermentibacteria > Fermentibacterales > JCC-6 > Aegiribacteria. The sequence continues at coordinate 25,324 of JAUWMQ010000017.1, forward strand.
CAATCTCCTCTGAAACCCAGGCGCACAGATTCTCCGGCTGATTCCCTGCGACCCCGATTATGGAATCCGCCAGAGTTGAATACTCAACCATGCAATCATCGATCAGGACGGAATAGAGCCCCCTGCTTAGATCATCTGATCTATGACTGGAGACACATACAAAGGGATTGGGATCCCGGGAAAACGGCAGATATAGAATTGGATTCCGGGAACCTGATTTCCAGATCATGCATTCCGTTCCGTCTTCCATGGTATACCTTTGAGTTTCAAAATCCCCTTCCGATTGAATGTGGATCTCCCTTGCGGTAGGCCACAGTACTTTGAATACGCCAAATTGGATGCTGTCCCTGGAGGCGGCGTAGAAAGTGAAGGAGTAGAAATCCCCCATTGGCAGGTATCTGATGCTGCGTCTGATCTCAACCTTGAGAGTATCACCTATCTCGATTCCAGGGAACTCGATAAGAACCTCCCTGAGGGAACTCTCAAGCCTTCCTGCAGCCAGAAGTGAACTATGCGGGTCTTCATGCAGTATCCCGCAGTCCTCTCCTCTTCCCGAGCGCCAGTGGCTGATTGAAGCTGTTACTTCCAGAGACTCCCAGGTATTCCTGAAGGAGGCGGATATTTCCCTGTAGCGGTCCACACCGGAAGCGGTAAGCGGTACAATTATCTCACGAGTGATTTCTGTATAACCTGAATCAGGTGATGAACAGTCAATGGTAATGCTGTGTTCAAGGTATACTGCGTCCGGCGCTGATATGATAAGCAGCAGCAGCAGTGACAATGTCACCTGCCCCCGTAAGTGAGCTCCAGATCAGGTGGGACAGCGTTGGAAGTCCTGTTGGAATCCAGCAGGGTCAGGCTTACCATGGACCTGCTGATAGCATCCACATCAGAATCCAGAGGATCAACAACGGGTAAAGAACGGTATCTGTCGTATGCGAAAACCCTTCCCGGCTCAAGCTGTCTGAACGATATGTCCGACGAGAAGCGTGCCATCTTCGTCCATTTCATGCCTGCTATTTTATCAGGCTCAACTTCAGGCACGTTGATATTCAGGATTGTTCCTTCCGGTATTTTCCCTGCAATTCCTGCTTCCATCAGTGATTCAAGAACGGAAGATGCTGTTCGAAAAAAGGGTTTTCTGCTCGACGATGTTACCTGAACACTTATGGCAATTGATGTAATATCCCAGAGAGCGGCTTCAGTAGCGGCTGCAACGGTTCCTGAGTAGAAGATATTGTTAGCAAGGTTAGCGCCGGGATTGATCCCTGAAATAAGAATATCCGGCGGATTATCTTTCATTATTTCCATCAATGCAACTTTAACACAGTCGGTTGGAGTACCTTCCAGTGCCCATTTGCGTGGACCTTCCTCCCTCAGTTCCATAGAGGAGTAAAGTCCCAGAGCGTGACTCGTCCCGCTGCAGTGGTTGCGTGGAGCTACAACCCAGATCTCGTGAGCATCCTTCAGGAGATTCTCAAGCTCCACCAGGCCGGGCTGGTCGTATCCATCATCGTTTGTAAGGAGTATTCTCATACTGTCAGAGGGACTTGTGGAGTGTGAACCGGTGTACGGTACCAAGTACATAATCCGTAGGAACGAAAGCGTAATCAAGTGTCCAGCTTCCCGCCGAAAGACCTATGCCTGATGTAAAATCTCTGGAATCATCGAGGAATCTCATCCCGAAGCGGAGTTTCAACCATTTCTGAGGTGTATACTCGAGCCCGCTGCCTGCTGAAAGCGAGTTATCCAGTGGTTTTCCTACTTCCGCCGATATGGCGGCATCCCCGAATGGGAAATGAAAACTGTACCTTCCACCCAACCTCCAGGTGGCCGGAAGCCTGAAATCATCTTCCACCATTGTGACTGAAGGCCCCAGATGCTGCAGTGAAGCAGCAAGATCAAGACCTGTTAAAGGGTGTATTACGACTCCAGCGTCAAAAGCAATTCCTGTAGCGCTTTCCATCCATATCTTCTCGCGCAGGAGTTTCATCCCGATGCCAAGGTCAAATATCCCAAGCCTGATACCCGCTGCCGCATGAAAGGAAATGTCCCATGCGGAAAATGTTGTAATCGGTTCGGAGCTGGCCGTCTCCCTCATTTCGAGGTTTCCCACATATAAGAATCGGGTTCCGAGGGCGCATTTTACCCGGTTAAGGTTGAAATTCCAGGAAAGAAAGTTCTGTGCAGCATCTCCAAGCCACTGATTATGACCTGCGGATATGCCGCCTTCACTCAGCGATGCCAGCAGAGCCGGGTTTGTGAAACCCGCAAGATTAGCGCTGTTCAGCAGGCCTGTTCCACCGAGTGCCGCAGCCCTTGCTCCGGGATCTATTTTCAGAAAACTGAAAGCTCCAGCACCGGCATCACGGTAGACCTCGTCAGATGAGAAGACCGGGAGCACTGTAATAATCATAATTGCAGCAAATAATATTGTTTTCATGTATCACCATTCTGAATAAGTTCTTCAGTGTATTATCATCATCTGGCTTCTATCGCGCAAATTGACAATAGTTCCACTTCCGCAGGAAGAAATAAGTGAATCGGAGATACACTTGAAAGCTGTACATTTCGCGACTGGAAGACATGACGGAAATTACAACATGGCTTTCGACAGGCTGCTTATGGAACATTTGAGGGAAAACAGGTGGGATTTTATTCTAAGAACCTACGGCTGGGATCCAGCATGTGTTTCAATAGGAAAGCTACAGAATACTCATCATGAAATTAACGCAGATAAGCTTTTTGCCGATGGTTACGGGCTGGTGCGCAGGCCGACAGGCGGCAGGGCGGTATGGCATGAAACAGAATTGACATACAGTATAGTCGCTGCATCAGATCATGCCGCGGTATCAGGCTCCATAAGTGAAGCACTTAAGAAAACAGCTGCTCCTATGGTAAGAGCCATGAATGCTCTCGGAATACAGGTTGCGGTAAGCCCCACAGAAAAGCACAGGGCAGGCGGCCCGAGATCATCCGGTAACCCATGTTTCACATCTCATGGTAAATGGGAGGTTGGAACCCCTGACGGAAGAAAACTCGTCGGAAGCGCGCAGGCCCGCAGCCGTGGAGTCTATCTCGAACAGGGTTCTATCCTCTTTGAGAACGATCAGCTGAAGATACTGGACTATCTTCCAGTCGATACTTCTCCCGGCTTGAAGATAATTCTCAGGCGTCATCTTACGGAAGGAATCGCCTGCTTACGCGAATTCGACCCGTGCATTGAAATAAACGATATGGAAAACGCCCTTCATGAATCCTTCTCTCTAATCGCTGGAAATCATCTTGAGTATTTACCTTACGAAGAACTTGAGGGAGAACGTCTGAGTGAACTTGAATGCGAGTGCAGAAGTGACATATAATAAAAAACCATCATGGCTCAGAATGCCGGCACGCGGATCTGAAGAAGCAGCGAAAGTGAGATCAATTCTTAGAAAATACAGCCTCGATACAGTATGCAGGCAGGCTATGTGCCCGAATCTGGGACACTGTTTTCAGCGTGGGACAGCAACTTTTCTCATACTCGGAAGAGAGTGCACAAGATCATGCCTGTACTGCGCCATTGAGCATACCGATGGTATTCTTGAAAAGCCCGATGTCAACGAGCCTGAGAGACTTGCGGAAGCTTCAGCAGAGATGAATCTGAAGTACGTTGTCATCACATCTGTGACAAGAGATGACCTTGAGGATGGCGGCGCAGGTCATTTTGCGAATACTGTTAAAGCTGTTAGAAAGAGGATACCCGGTGTGGTGATTGAGGTTCTCACACCTGATTTCCGTGGCAGCAGCGATGCCCTGAAAGTAATTGCGGATTCGGAGCCTGATGTATTCAATCACAACCTCGAGACCGTTGAGCGACTCTTTCCCGATGTCAGGCCTGAAGCTTCCTACGGAATGTCCCTTGATGTGATTGAATTGTACGGTAAGCTTGCTCCCTCCACTCCCCTCAAAAGCGGACTTATGCTTGGCCTGGGAGAGACTGAGAGAGAGATCAGAATTGCTCTTCAGAACCTGAGGGAAAGAGGTGTCATCATGCTCACATTGGGTCAGTACCTTCAGCCTTCCCGAAGGCACTGGCCGGTGAAAAGGTACGTGACGCCCGATGAATTCGACGCATGGAAAGATGAAGCACTCTCTATGGGTTTTCTTTCCGTAGCATCGGGCCCCCTTGTAAGAAGTTCCTTCCAGGCGGATATGCATTGGGGGCCGGGCCTCAAAAATTAACATTATTAGCAAAAGGGGTCAGGCACCAAACGCTGGCACCAAACGCTAAGATTTGAGGCCCGGCCCCTTTACGGCCTCTTTATTCCTCCAGTTTGTAGCTTCTTATTGAATGTACTGATTCGCGGTCAAAGGTCAGAAGGCCGATTTCCTTTACCCATCCCCGTATCGGGAGATTGATTATATCCATACAGGCATTGATCGCCTTCGGCAGATCAGCTGGTGGAAGCCCCAGAGTCAGTGAACAGTGGGGGACCCAGGATCCGGGGCGGTAGAGCCCCTCGGAGAACTCCTTCATTTCCTTGAATATCCTGTAGAGCTGATCGTGCACGATTATAAGTGAAGGCGTAAATACCGGCCCCAGAAAGACAGTCCCGCTTTCGGGGCCGAATGTTGCTATAGAAGAGAAGCTAACTGGAAATACTTTGTGAGTTTTGGCGAAGTCCATAAGGTCATCAAGTATGAAGTCGGGTTCAAGATCCTCCCATATAGCCAGGGTGAGATGTGGCTTGCCGCCTGACCGCAGCAGCGGTGATGACAATCCCCTTGTTCTCAGAATACTCCAGGCACGAGTTATGGTGCTTTCGGTCTCGCTGTCAAGAAACAGACATATGTCACATGCCATTACAAATCACTTCTATCATTCACCCTGCAGTTATGCTTCAAGTTATCCTCTGTATATGTTTGCCTTCATGGAAAACAACGCTTTTAGGGAATATACCCATGGACTGGTCCTCGCGCCGATGGCCGGTTCCACCGACTCGGCATTCAGAAGGATATGCCGCCGCATGGGGGCTACTGCGGTAGTTACTGAAATGGTTGCAGCCGCTGGACTGTCAAGGAAATCAGTTAAATCACACAAGCTGCTTCGTTTCCACCCGGAGGAAAAACCGATAGGAGTTCAGCTTTTCGGGAAGAGGCCCGGAGATTTTGAAAGAGCAGCAGAGCTTGTTTCGGGAATGGATTTTGATTTCATTGATATCAACGCTGGTTGTCCTGTTAAAAAGGTCGTTAACAGCGGCTCAGGTTCAGCCCTTCTCAGGAACATCCCTGCACTGACCGCAATTGTAAGAGCAGTTTCTTCGCAGACCTCACTGCCTGGCACTGTGAAGATCCGTATAGGGTGGTCCCCTGCAGAGCCTGTTCTCGACAGTCTTCCCGCTATTCTCGCTGATGAAGGCGCTGCGGCAATAGCCGTACACGGAAGGTACAGATCGGATATGTTCGCTGGAGAAGTCAGAAAAAGAGAGATTGAGAAAATCGTTCGAAACTCACCGGTTCCCGTTATCGCCAACGGTGATTCCAGAAGTGTTTCAGATGCGCTTGACCTGATTGATTCCACCGGGGCTGCAGGATTGATGATTGGCAGGGGCTCCCTTGGTAACCCCTGGATATTCAGGGGGCTTCTTTCAGGAAAACCTGAGGATGCCTCTCCCCTTCCTGAGGAGGTCGTATCCGTAATCTGGCAACAATACAAGTGGATGAGTGAGTACATTCCCGAGAGTCACCTCTATCATGTCCTGAGAGGACAGCTCCTTAACTACATTAGAGGCTTCAGGGGTGCTGCTGCTCTTCGGGGCAAAGCGGTGGGGGTGGATAGCAGAGAAGATCTTTCAGATATTCTGTCTGAACTGGAGGAACTGCTCAAAACGGAAAGGCATACATGAGCAAAGCAGCGGCGGTGATCGCTTATCTTACCCTCTTATCCCTCTCGTGTGGAACCCCGGAAACTCTTATTCTGCCTGATATTGCGCGTTACACAGCTGAAGAACGCTGCAGATATACCTGGCACGAGAACGACGGGTGGGCTTTCATCGCATGGGCGATAGATATTGAAGGTGGAGCTGAGACGCTCGCGATACAATCAGGTTATTCACCATCTGAGCGGCCGGAAAATGGAGTGGAAGTAACGCTGCCCTTTCCGGAAGAACTTTCCGAAACTCTTGAGAATCGCCTTGAAGCTGCGCGGATGGTACGGGAGGCAACCGATGTGCTTGAAACCGGGGACACTGCATCGGTCAGAAACCTGCTGGAATCAGCAATGGAAAGGGATCCTTTGTGGTCCATTCCGGCTTACAATCTATCTCTGATCATCCTCAGACAGGAAGGCCCCGTGGCTGTGCTTGAACTCCTTCAGCCCATTGCCCATAAATACGATGCCGCTCTTATCCAATCCGAGATCGCCTGGAACTGCGGTGATCCTGATAAAGCTCTGAGGCAGCTTGAGATATGCCTGATGGATGAATCTCCCCCCTTCGAAGCACTGGCAGCAGCAGCTCTTATTTACACTGTCACCGGTAACTACTATCAGGCTTCCGGAATATGGAGAGAAATCCTGGCCAGCCCTGAAGCGGACGCTTCCATAAGACTTATGGCTGCGAAGTACGCCATACTTTACGAGGAACGTAACAGACAACCCTAAGAATCAACGAAACCAAGTTCGGTGCTGAAGAAATAGTGTACCTCATCTCCGATGCTGACAATCTTGAAATCCATTCTTGAATCACCGTTGTAATCGTCTATTTCCACATACTCCGGCATCCAGTTGATAAGAAAGACCCTCTCCTTTATGGGATCTCCCGGCTTCTGCATGGATAGCACGAGTTCATTCAGTTCACGGGAGCTGAGTACAACAACTCTGGCCAGTACACCATCAATTTCCATGTGTTCGCTGTAGATAACCCTGTTTACAGCGCACGAAGCAAGAGTTTGAAGGATCATCATCGATAAGAGAGCTGCAATGCCTGAAAGAGAATTGGATTTCATAGTTCTTGGTTTTACCTCTTCTGTCGAGATTCAGGATAATGAAAATATGTATATAGTACTATTACACTGTCAGGCATTATCTGTCGTGTCCTGCTCGTTCTTTGATGCCCCTGCGGCGTTACGGATTCAGTTACATAGCGCTACTATGCGCCTTTATCCGAGCCTTGCAGGAACACCAAATAACTTCGCAATTTCCCGACAAC
>JAUWMQ010000055.1 GCA_030613065.1 Candidatus Aegiribacteria sp.
TATTTGGTACTTGTACTACTTACCTGCAGTATCCACCTGAGAATCCATGGGAAAATCCCAAACGTTATTCTGATATATTCGGCTGGTTAGCATGGAGTAAAAGAACACCACCACCACCACCGGAAGACGGATCTAACAGCACAGATTCTGATCGAGTGTATGATATTGAGCTTCATATTTCAGCTTATGATTCCTATACTGGAGATAGTTTTGATTCTCTGGTATGCGTTGGTCATAGTTGGTATGATTCTTTAGGAGCGCCATTGTTTGAGACAGATATTTGGAAAATAAGTGCCGCATGGCCACGTGATGATGGAAGAATAAAGTTGTATACCCATGAATATCAGTATCCAGATACTATACCAGTTAATGGTACTTACTTTTATGATCCTCCTGCATCGAGAGTTATCAGTTTCAATTCTATACGTCAAGACGATGCAAACCAAACAGAATTATTATCTAGAGAAATCGTAATTGAAGATTACTTCACTGTATTCCCAAATCCTGCACGGGAATCTGTAAGTATTGATTTCATGACATCTGAAGATGTCAATTCAACTATACATATTTATGACATATCAGGGCATCTGGTCAATACAATTGCAGAGGAATTGCCTGGAATGCGGAACCATAATCTTCTTTGGGATCTGCAAGATACGGAAGGGCACACAGTTCCTACAGGGGTTTATTATGTATCACTTGTTTCCGGTTCTTTCAAAGAAACCAGAACTGTGATTGTATGTCATTAATATAGGAGATACTTGATTAATTTGCACCTTATCCACCCGTATTAAAGGCCAGGGTTTGATGATTACGTACTGGAAACTTAATGATTTCCTGATTGAATTCCAGGAGGAGGTCAGGCTCTCAATACTTGTGGTAATACCCTCCAGGCTTCCCGGAGCGAAAAATGTTGAAAACATTCTCAGAGGTGTGAAGTTCAAGTTTGATGGATTAATTCGTTTGAAAGATATAGGTTTTTCTGCCTCAAAGCAATAGCGTAGTAAAATAGTATCTATTTCGGGTTTTTTAATGATTACTACTTTTCTTATACTCCGTCTGTTTCCTTGCCAAACTTATCACAGTTCTGGCAGCCGCGTTTCTGATTTCCCTTGAGTCGTGCCTCAGCAGCTTTTCAAGATAAGTTTTAGAAAGTGCGTACTTGCCTGTCGAAGCCCATCTGAGCATGGATACGATGGCTTTTCTCGTAAGTTTGAGCTTGTCCCCCGTCGTCCTGTCAACTATCCTTGCTAAATCGAAGCCCCTGGGAGTAACCTCTCTGGATTTCAAAGTTTCCAGAAGCGCTTCAAATTCATGAGAATCATCGGTTTTTTCAATATTATCCAGGAGCCATTTCGAAAATTCAACGGACGCTTTGCCGGGTACTCTTCCAAGAAATGTTAATACCTGGATGCGATCAATCCCTCTTCTCAGGTCAAGGCCTGTAAGCGCTGTTTCCAGTTTATTAACCGACTCGGAGGGAAGTCCGTGGGGATCAAACCTGTCCAGCTGCCTTAAAATATCAAAGTAATCCCCGCATTCCACCGCATTCAGCATCTCATTAACGCAGATCTGACCCCCGAGCGTAAGCAGAGTTTTCCATACGATCTCCTTCTTTACACCGGGATTCTCCCTGAGAATATGAACTACAGCGTCAGCCAGGAGCGGGTCTCCAAGGAATGCCGCCCCTTCAAGAGCCGCAGAAAGTTCCTGCCTGCGGTTAAGCCAGAATCTTCCTTCATCGTGTCTTTCAAGCTCGGATCTCAGTATCCCGGCAGCTCCATGCCAGCCGCTTATACCCAGACCACGGAGCGCAGCCCTGCGAACCCAGGTGCTTCCGTCTTCGACGGCATCCTTCAGAAAAGCACCGGCTTCCACTCCCATTACGAACGGAATTGCCATTGTGGCAGCGGTTCTGACATGTACGTTACCGTCCTTCAGAGCTGTCTTCAGAGCTTCCGCCGAATCCTGCCCTGCAACGTTTCCAAGTGCTCTCGCAGCACTTTTGCGTATTTTATGATCCTTCTCCCTGTTAAGTATTTCGATGAGGCACCCTGTCATTTTCGTATCGCCCAGGATACCAGCGGATTCTATCAATGCCTTTATCTGCAGGGTATCGGGTTTCGATTTCCGGAGCCACTCCATGAAATCCTGATATTCCGGTATTCCATCCCCTCCGCTTAAGAAACTGGCTACCGTATCCGGGAGAAGCTCTCCCTTAAGCCTCTTCTTCTCAAGTCCGGCCCTGCGGGCAAGCTGTTCCACACTGCTGCATTCTTTTCCGTCAACAACTGATACAGTAAGGTCCATAACGGGATAGAACCGGAATTCACCGGATCTGTCCAGAGCTTCGATTCCTCCTGCGGCATGATCCTTACCGCTGTAGAAACCGCCGGCCCTTCCATTGAAAATTCTGGTAGCACGTTTTACGGATTCCTCGAAGTCATCGCCTTTTCCGACCGCGACAAAATCATCACCTCCCACGTGGCCAACGAAATACCCCGAAAGGTTCTCTGTCAGTATTGCCGCCAGGGAACGGAGTACGGCATCCCCCCTGCTGAAGCCGTAGTAGTCATTGAAAGGTTTGAATCCCGCTATATCGAAGTAGGCTGCAAGACCATGTTCTTCAAGAACATCGGACTTGAGTCTGGATGCAATGTTAATATTTCCCGGAAGACCGGAGAGAGGATTTCTGGTACTTGCGTTCTCAAGAAGTATTGAAATGCCGTGCAGAGTAGCCTGAATGGCTGTTCCCGAGGTTCCGGCGGTTAGAAATCCGGTAGCTCCGGCATCGAGCCACCGCTCCATGTTCTCCTCCGAGCCGTAGACCAGCCAGGGGACTTCCGGACCGCAGTATTTTCTAACGATTTCCAGCACTCTATCAGGATCCTGACTTCCGGAAACAAGAATAGCGGAGCAGTTCCCGCAGTTGCAGTTTTCTATACTTGCGGAACCTGGAAATGGGGACTCTTCATCCCCTATCCATGCGAATCTACCCGAGGACTGCTCTCCCATCTCTCCACACAATCTGTCTATCAGACGTGACTTTCACTGTAGAAGCTGATCCTGTTTTACCAAGTAAAGAATCTATAATATCATCCAGAATGGCAATACCCTCGGGCTGGCCGGTTTTCCCGAGAACGATCCCTGCGGGAGCGACTGACTTCCGAAGCTTAGCGGTTACGCTTATAAGGTCTTCCCCCTCTTCAAAATATGGAAGCCCTTCGATACCGTTTCCATCAAGTATGCTGCCGGATTTTACTATTGAATTTCCATCCGCATAACCCCTCACAGTCTCACCGTCACGTTCGCATACCAGAACGAAGGGGTAACCGGAATCGATTAACTTCTCAAGAACCGAGTTTCTGGTCTCTCCAATTCGGGTAACAGGTATTTCTCTGAGCTTTCTCATTACATTGCCTATCCGCACATCGTTCATTCTGAGAATTCTCTCCGCAACAGGTCCGGTATCCGACGACGAATCCGTAAGAAGCCCCAGTATTTCGCTCTTACTCTCAAATACGCGGGAATCAGCCCTTCTGCCCACTATCAGTGAGGAAACGAAATCAGCGATGAGGATAACAGGGAAAAGCACTACTCTCAGCAGCAGCAAGGGAAGGGAAAGATTCGAAATCACTGTTTCCCTTGAAACAAGCATCAGGTGTTTGGGAATCATCTCCGCGAAGATAAGCATGAAAAAGGACAGAACAGCGATCAGCACAGGTTCAAGCCACGGAATACCAGTGCTTTCAGCGAATCTTGCAGTAATCATTGACGTCAGAACCATGCCGATATTTGTGCCCACCAGTGTCGTAGTGAGGTATCTTCTGGGATTCTCAATGAAACTCAGAGAGAGACGAGCCCATTTTCTGCCCTCCCTCAATCGGCTGAGGGCTCTTATTCTGCTGGCTGCCGAGAAAGCCGTTTCTGTACCGCTTGAAAAGGTTGACAGAACTACAGCGAGTAAAAACAGTAAGGGCATCATGTCTTTTGTTCCTCGTCCCTGATGAGCCTGACTTCCATTCGATCCAGTCTGGGGCCCTCCCTGGAAGCGATCCTGAAAATGTATCCCGAAATTTCTATTTCCTCTCCCTCTTCCGGTATTCTTCCTGTAACCTCCTGAACCAGTCCGCCGCATGTTTCGGCGTACCTGGCTTCAAACTTCCTTCCCGAGAGCTCCGAAAGAGTTGAGATCTTCAATGAAGCAGGTATTAGAAGCCAGCCGTCCTTAATGCTTACTCCAGATGGAAGTGTACCAGGCTCAACAGCAGAACTGAAAAGGAAATAGTCAAGGATATCATGTACAGTGACTATACCGGTCCAGTCGCCGTATTCATCGAATACCGCACCAGCATCTTCATCCGAATCCCGCAAACCCATAAGAACAGTTTCAAGGGGAGCATTTTCCGGGAAGGAAGGCAGATCATGGAGTGTAAGGGGTTCAGCATCATCGGAAATAAAGTACTCCCTTGAATCCACATAACCAATTACCTTCTCCATTGGACCATCGAGTACCGGGAATCTCGTAAAGCCTGTAGTTCTCATAACTTCGCTGAACCGTTCCTCGTCCCATCCCGTTCTCAGTACGGCTACTTCCGACCTGGGTTTCATAACATCGGTACACTGAGATTCATTCAGTGTCAGGAGGTTCAGCGTTGCTCCACCTTCTGACCCTAAAAGACCTTCTGACTGTCCGAGTTCAACCAGAGCAATTATTTCCTCGCGGGAAAGCCTGCTGCCTGGGCTGTTAATACCGATTTTTCCGGATACGAGCTTCGAGAACCTTGAAAGGGTGGAAGCGATGGGCGTACATACCTTCATGAACACCAGCAGCACGGAAGAACTCCTTGATGCCCATTTTTCAGCGTGAGATACCGCCAGTGTCTTGGGTGATATCTCACCGAAGACCAGAAGCAGGAATGTCATCGCACCTGCGGCAACAGCCAGACTGAGACTGCTGTTGTCCGGAAACATGGAAGCGGCAATTGATGCCGCAATCGCCGAAGCGGTGATATTTACAACCGTATTCCCGAAGAGAATTGCGGACAGCAGTTTCTCCGGGCTGGAAAGAAGGTGGAGAACCCTTTTTCCGGCTTCCGTTCTTCGCAGCCTTCTTTTCTGAAGTCGGTCAAGGCTGAAGCAGGCGGTTTCCGAACCGCTGAAGAATGCGGAAAGCAGGAGAAGAACTACCAGAAATATGTACTTCAGGTGTTACTCCTCCCTATCAGTTTTCATCGTCAAGCGTGTCCATGGTAAAATCTTCGGTGAACGTCTTGCTGAAGTAACCCTTACTGGAATACACCGGTTGAATAACCAGCTCAATACTGTAATCACCTTCCGGTACCTGAATACCTCTTGCTGTGATTCCAGCCCACTCAACGTGGAAGTCACCGGCAGGATGCCTGCCTTCTGCGAGGCGGAAAACAGGCTCTCCTTCCCTATCGTAGATCATGGCGTCGACAAGCGCGTATTCAGTCAGAATACCGTCAACACTGAGGCCCCGTCCGGTAGGTTCGATAGAAACGTCAATGAGATCTGCGCCTATCCAGAAGTACCTTGCGCCTTCGCTCTCAGCTATGAAGACCTGCCCGTAGCGTTTCCAGATGACCAGACCGGTAGGGGAATAAAATTCCCTGTCTCCGCTGCCTTCCGAACCGAAACTGCAGATGTAATCGATATTGTCGTTAAATTTATGCACACAGCAGGAAATACTGTCCGTCACCCAGACGTTGCCCCAGAAATCGATGGCGGGATAGTTGAAGACAGCCCCGTTGCAGTCGGCCAGGAAAGCTTCTGCACCGATCTCGCCCTCTACCAGCTTCACGATGGAGGAGGCATCTTCCGAAATCACAACAGTGAATTCATCCTCATTGTGAAACCAGGTCTCACCCCGTACAGCGTCCACTCCCGTTGGAGAGTCAATGTTAATGATCTCCGGCAGCGTATCTGAGAGGGAACTGTAGATGTAAAGCCTGTCTCCGGCCCGATCCGTTACGTAAATGCAGCCCGCTCCATCAAGAGCCACATCCCAGGGTTCCTGAAAATCACCATGGAGCAGTCCTTCTGGAACCAGTCTGAAGCCGCTCCTCCTTAGAATCACAACCCTCCTGTTACCTGTATCAGCAACGAGAACAAGGCCTGAAGGATCAGCTGCTATACCATGGGGATGCATAAGCTCATCCGGGCCTGAACCGTTCTCGCCGTAGAGGCCCAGGGTATACATATTTGCATTGTAGATGATGTTACCACTGCCGGAATTCACTCCGTATACGGCAAGTTCATCATCGTCACTGGTGCCCGGATCATCCCAGTCCTCAAGCTTTACACATGCAAGTCCCTGTGGGTCATCGAATCTTACAAGCCCTCCCAGAAGCATCGAAAGCTGTTCAGTTCCCGCTCTGTAGATGCCCATGCAGTGCCCGAAGGGTGGGTACACCAGGGTTGAGGGGATCTGTGGCTCGACAAAGTAACCTGTAACGATCATCAATATTGTGAGTATCATATTCATCGCCTTTCGTATATCCAGGCAGATCTCAGGACCTTCTTCACATATATTCTGGTTTCCCTGTATGTTATCTGTTCAATATACAGCTCAGGATCTGCAGGATTCCATCCGTGCATATCAACCCATCTTGACGCGTTACCAGGGCCAGCGTTGTAGGCCGCCAGGAACAGGGGAATCTCACCGTTGAAAAGGCTGTACTGCCTGTTTATGTACAGCGCTCCATACGGAACCGATATAGCTGGATTAAAGACATCGGCAGGTTCAAGAACGGGCAGCCCATACCATCTGGCAACATCGTACGCAGTACCGGGCATCAGCTGTATTACGCCCATGGCTCCCGCACTGGAGATCACCCGGCGGTCAAAATAACTCTCTTCCCTCATTATTCCCTGTAATACGTTCGCATCGAGGTCAAGGGAATCTGTTGCCTCTAATGAAAGGTCTTTATAAGGCGAAGGAAAATAAAAGCAGAGAAGAGAATCCGGAAGCATTATATTCGAGTATTCTCTAAGGTCTGCATCAAGGGCACGGAGTATTCTCAGAACGCAACCGTGACGTCCCATCAGGGAAAGCGCAGCCGCTCTGGTGGAGGAAGAGCCGATAGAACCCCCGGAAAGCATTTCAACTGCGGCAACACCGAACCCGGAAGAGGTCATTTCAACAGCCATTGAACATAAGCTATCGTCCATCAGATCAGTTTCACCGACCGGGAACCCATTACCGTTCAGTATTCCAAGCCTTTCAGCGGCAAGCAATCCGTAAAACTCCCAGGGATGTTCGTCAGCAACAACAAGAAGAAGCGAATCCCTCAGGCTCTCTCTCCCGAGGTCACCCGCCAGCCGGGCTCTCCAGAAGAGCATCTCATCTCTCCAGTAGCCAGCCGGCCATCTTTCGCACGCATGAGACCAGAGGGAGTCAGCTTCGATGAATCTGCCTGACATGTAAAGAGAGAACCCGCCACGCCAGTGAGCCCTTTCATCGCCTTCCCATGAACCAGAGGTTCTGAGTGAAGTCAGATAAGCCTCAGCAGCGTTATTCCACTCCTGTTCACAGTCATAATATTTGCCCACGTTGTAGGCGGCTTCCCTGGCAAATGGATACATGGGAAATCTATCAGCGAAGTCCAGATATTCTGGATAGTAAGTGCTTCCCGGATTTCCTGCCCCTTTCAGTGCGTGAGCCCTGAAAAGAGCGGCCCTTGCCCTGATTGAATCGGGGGCTGCCTCGCTTACACTGCCCGTAAGCTGAAGCAGTTCGCTGTACTTTTCCTGCTGGAGTAGAACAGCCATATCGGAACCTGTTCTGTGCCAGGAGTCTCCTTTACCTGAATACTCAAGGATAAGATCGATATCGCCAAATCCCGCGAGACAGTCAACAATATCCCAGTGAGGGTTGTACTGATCAGGATAGCGCTGCAGGATTTCTTCTACTGAAATAGAGCATGCTTCGGCATAGGCACTCAACGTTCCCTCCCAGTACTGCAGGGAGCCGGAATCAGCTAATGCCTGTATGTTCAGAAGGAGAAGCTCGCTCCGGGGCGTCTTTGAGATCTCATTCAGAATTTCAACCATCCAGGAACCAGCGGTATCGACAGATACCATCATTTCTCTCAGTAGCACATTCCTTACGGAGGGAAAGAGTGCTTCATATTCCGCGAGAAAGCGCAGTCTGTCCGGGGTAAGACTTCCAGGCTCGGCAGTGCGCCCCATTGCGAAAGCGTCCCAGGGAACAGGATTGTCCGGGATATCAAGCAGGCATCCCAGAGAATCGATCTCCCATGAAAGCCATGCCCGCAGCGACGACTGTTCGGGAGATAGATAAATAAGAGCCCCCGCGGGATCTCCGGCAAGATCCAGAGCGGATACCTTCCATCCGGTAAGTGGGCCGAAACCATCCAGCTCGAGGCTGTCAAGAAGTGCAATGAACTCATTCTCCATAGCCCTGCCATGGTAAAACCCGAGCATCCTGAACAGGACCTCATCATGAAGCGTTGAGTCTGCGCTGAGCAGAAAGAGAAGGGAATCCTGCACTGGCTGGAATTCCCCCGCAAGGTACGGAGAATCAATGTTCGAGAAAAGATCAGTTCTGATATCCTCCACCGGTTCAAGTATGGGAGTTTCCTCTTCGTAAACACGGTTGCAGGAGAGTATCATGATGGTTATTACTGAGAAATGCAGAAGGTATCTCAATTGAACAGCTCCGAATAGATCCATGCATTTGCCATCACATGCTTCACGTAACCCCTTGTCTCGGTCATAGGTATCTGCTCAATGAACAGTTCGGGATCGTCTTCCTCAAGGGGAAACGCCTCCATCCATTTCGCCGCGTTTCCGGGGCCGGCGTTGTAGGCGGCCAGCGCGAGAACAGATGAACCGCTAAAATTCAAATACTGCCTTGCGAGGTAGAGTGATCCGTACTGTATGGATTTTTCCGGTACAAAGAAATCGGATCCTGAAAGTACCGGCAGGCCGTACCATCTTGCAATATCCCCTGCAGTACCGGGCATAAGCTGGATCAGCCCCGATGCCCCCACCCATGATTTGGCCCATCTGCTGAAATAACTCTCCTGGCGCATCAGGCCTGTCACAATGTCAGCAGTAATATCCATTTCCGACAAGGTGCTTTCAGTAAGCTCCCTGTAGGGAGCCGGGAAATAAAAGAAAAGCAGACTGTCCGGAAGGATACCTCTGTTTTCGCTTCTCAGCTGGAAATCGATTGTGCGAAGCAGTGACAGAGCACTGTGGTATTCTCCCATAAGAGATAGCGCTGCGGAACGGGTTCCCGCATCACATAGTCCGGTTCCGGACAGCATGGAAGAAGCCATCGAGCCGTACCCCCTGGACATCATGTCAACCGCTTCAGCGGTCACGGCGTTTTCCAGCAACAGGGTCTCAGCAGTCTCAATACTTAGAAAACCTGAACCCGTTCTTGAAGCTGCAAGAAGCCCGTAGAATTCCCATTGATGATTTCTTGCGGTTTCACGGAGAAGCTCGTTCTCCCTTCCTGTATCACCAATGCGGCCTGCGTACCTTGCCCTCCAGAACAGCATCTCATCGCACCATGCGGAGTAAGGATATTTCTCTATTCCCGCAGTCCAGATGGAATCACCTGTACTTCCCCTTCCGCACATGTAATGGCAGAATCCCCCCCTCCAGTGAGCTCTGGCTTCTCCTGCATCTCCCGCAGAGAGGGCAGCCATATAGGCATCGGCAGCGGCGGGCCAGTTCCTTTCAGAATCGAAGTATCTGGCCGTCAGATAGGCAGCTTCAGACGCTTTCTCATGCCATGGGTATGCAACCGCAAATGAAAGGTAACTTCCGTAGTATTCCTCAGGTGGTTTCTGCAGAGCTCTCAAAGCTCTTGCTCGAAACAGGGCGGTTCTTGCCCTGAGAGAATCAGGCATATCAGGTGCAATTGAATCACATAACTCAAGCAGCGCCCCGTACTGCGAAGTCGCTCTGAGGATCGCCATCGATACGCCGGTAGAGAAAGAGGTACCGCCGGACGTCCGGGCTATGCTGTCTGCCATAACAGTATAGCCTTCATCAGCAAGTATATCGGTTATCAGCCAGGATCTCCCCCATTTATCCGGATCCATTCTTAGAAGCATAATGGCGGCGCAAGCTTGCATATCACCATTAAAGCTGAGGCGGTTTTCCCAGGTTGCAGCGGAACCTCGAGCAAGGTATAAGTCCCTTGTCGCAAGAAGCTTATCAAGCCTGTTACTTTCATAGACGGAAGAGAGGTCCAGGGCAATTATATCCCACCAGGAGTCTCCAGTCTCCAGAATCGGTTCCAATTCATCGATAACCTCATCCCCCAGAAATCCAATAAGGGCGGCATCCAGAACGGTCTGCTCCATCTGTCCTTTGCTCATCCGGCCATCGGCGCAGATCATCGCCCTGACAGCCCTTTCGGCAAGACAGTCAGGTGCAGGGAGAATACCTGATGAAAGTGTCTCACCCGATTCCGTCTGAAGCCATAACCGCAGCAGGATATTCTCCGAAGGAACAAGCGTTAAAGCCTCATCGGATCTCCTGGACATATCCAGAAGGGATACTTTCCACCCGTAAAGATCTTCTCCGGACTCCTGCTGAATGCTGTCAAGCAGGAGGATGCATTCGTCTTCTCTCCCCACTCCGTGAAAAAGACCGGTAATTCTGTAGAGAATGACATCACTGGGAATATCATCTTCTCTAAGCAGCTCAAGGAGTTCCGAAACCGCAAGTTCATTTAACCCCGAAAGGATAAGTGAATCCACATGTTGAAGGGATGCCGACATTAAGGGCGTCGAAACAGCTAAAAGCATAATAAGGAGTTTAACCATTACTAATCCCGTCTAGTGTCTGAAATGCCGGGTTCCTGTGAATACCATGGCCATGCCATGATGATTCACAGCATCGATTACTTCCTGATCACGCATGGACCCTCCCGGCTGTACTATAGCGCTTATCCCTTCTTCGGCTGCCCGGTCAGGGCCGTCTCTGAAGGGGAAGAAACCGTCGGAAGCGAGTACCGTCCCTTCAAGTGAATGCCCCTCCCTCTTCGCCCTTCTGATGGCAAGGTCAAGGCTTTCAATCCTGCTCATCTGGCCTGCGCCCACACCAAGGGTACCCATGCTGTCACCAATCACTATCGCGTTGCTTTTAACGGATCGGCAGACCCTCCACAGGATATCCATGGCAGCCAGCTCCCGCTCTGACGGCGAACGCATGGAGACTACATTTATCTCTTCGAGACCGCTGAGGGGATCCGGGTCCTGAAAGAGCAGCCCGCCGCGGATGCTTCTGACCTGCCTTCCACCTTCTCCGCCGTCAGGCATTCTCAGTATTCTCAGTTTCTTCCTTTTCTGTAACCTCTGCAATGCATCTTCATCGAAGGAGGGAGCCATTACTATTTCAAGGAATATTCCTTTCAGCCTGGCGACGAGCTCAATGTCCACATTGCAGTTCAGAGCGAGTATGCCGCCGTACGGTGAAACAGTGTCAGCTCTGAATGCGTTATCGAAAGCCTCCAGAGGAGTGTTTCCCGTTCCGGCGCCGCATGGATTTCCGTGTTTCATAAGTACGGCTGAACCTTCCGGCATATCGACCGCAAGATCCCAAGCGGCAGTGGCATCCAGATAATTGTTGTAGCTCAGGGCTTTTCCGCCCAGGATATTCGCACTTCCGAAGCCTTCTTTCGGCCATGTGAAATGCACTACAGCTGATTGATGAGGATTCTCGCCGTACCGGAGTTCGGGCACATATCCCCTTTCCAGACTCAATGAGATATCAAGATCGTAACGCGATGTAATATCAAAGGTTCTCGATGCCATCATTCTCCTGAAATCCTCATCGTCACCGCCAGTGGAAATCGCCTCCAGGACTGCAGGGAATACATCGTATCCAACAGCTGAAATAACATGCCGCCAGTTTTTGGCGGCACCGCGAGCCATTGTGGGACCACCAATATCGATAAACCCAACCAGTTCCGGATCATCAGCTTCCATTCCGGCCGTTTTTTCGAAGGGATAGAAATCGACAGCTACCAGGTCGAAGACTGGTTTACCTTCTTTTATCCTGGCTTCCCTGTCTTCCCCCTCGGCAAGTATAGCAGCGTGAAGTTCAGGATGGAGGGTTTTCACTCTTCCACCCAGCAGTGAGCTTATGCCTGTAATGTCCTCGGTGGGAATTACGTCAATTCCGCTTCTCTTAATATGCTCCGCAGTTCCTCCGGATGCGTATATCTTCCATCCCATTCTGGAAAGCAGGCCTGCCAGCTCATCCAGCCCACTCTTATTCCAGGCGCTGATCAGAGCGGTTCTTCTTTCAGCCATTGTCCTCCATCCATTTTCTGGCATTGAAGTATACTATCGGATTCCTTTTATGTTCCGTAGAACTAACCATCTTTTCTATCTTTGCAGCTGATATCAGTGAGATATTCCCTCCCTGGAAATATGCCTTGATATCCTGGTAGGAAACCCCTATTTCCTCCTCATCACTCTGCCCGGGCCAGAGCCCGGCGGACGGCACTCTGTCTATTACCCATTGAGGGAGCCCCAGTACCGCGGCTATCTCACATACCTCATCCTTGTACAATCTCCCGATTGGAAGAAGATCGGCAGCTCCATCCCCCCACTTCGTCCAGTAACCGACAAGTATTTCCGAGTAATTGCTGGTTCCCAGGACAAGTCTTCCTGAAGAATAAGCGTAAAGCATAGTCATTCTCAGTCGGGATTTGATGTTTGCCATGTTCAATACGGATCTGTTATCAAGCTCGCTGGTGAAGGATATAAGAACAGGAGACAGATCGATAATTCTGTACTTTATCCCAAGATGCACGGCTATCCTCACTCCATCGTCCGTATCCGACTGCATGCTGCCGCAGGGCAATATCAATCCCAGTACGTTCTCTTTCCCCAGAGCCTCTGCGCACAGGGCAGCTGAAACCGCGGAGTCCAGTCCACCGCTAAGGCCGACAACCACGCCGGCCATGGATGCTCGGGATACAGTCTCCTTTATCCATTCCTGAATCGAATCTGCAAGAGCCCTCATATTAATCTGCATCATTGCTATTCATTTCTTACCGGTTTCAGTGATAGCTTTCTTTCCATCGGGTTAACTGCGAGAACTTCAACTCTAAGGAGTGAACCTTCATGATAAGGCCCCCCGGATTCGGTGAAAGGAATTCCAGCTCGCAGGATATCCGATCTATGGGCCAGACCTTCAACCGGCATACCTTCAAGTCTTACAAAAACACCAAAGCTCTTTATACCGGTAACAACTCCATTGAATGCCTTTCCTATATTCCTTGACAGAAAAAGCATGGCCATGAGTTCGTCAGCTTCCCTCTCCGCGCTCTCAGCGTTATCCTCACATGCATTGCATGACTCAGCAAGTTCTGCAGGATCCGAATCCAGAACAGGGATCTCACCCTTTTCCTGCATGGCCAGCGACTGGTGAACAAGAAGGTCAGGATAGCGCCGGATAGGGCTTGTAAAATGCAGGTAACTTCTCACCGCCAGCCCGAAATGTCCCGTATTCGACGGCAGATAGACTGCTTTCTGCATTGATCTGAGGATATACTCAACCGCGAGACTATGGAGGGGTGAATCCTTGAGGCTGTCCAGTATCTTCTTCAGAACAGACGGGTCGTGTATCCTGCCGCCGGGAAGCTTTATATCAAGCAGATTAAGCTGACGCACAAGACGTTGCTCGGATATTTCAACCGGTTCATCATGTACTCTGTACAGAACAGGCAGGTCCGACCACATGCAGTGATCAGCAACGGCTCTGTTGGCTTCAACCATGAAATTCTCTATCAGTCTGTGTGACATGTCGGAAGGAACCGGTTTGAAACCCTCCGGCCATCCGTCTTCGCCGAAAACAACCCTGTACTCGCTGCTCCCAAGATCAAGAGCACCCCTTTCTTCGCGCAGGGAATCAAGATCAGCGGAAAGAGCTCCCATAGATTCAAAAAGCTGTCGGAGCTTTTCCTCGGCTCCATTACCCTCCAGGTACTCAAGAGCCTCTTCGTAGGTCATCCTTTTGTCAGAACGAATAACGGAAGGAACTATTGTAAATTCCAGGCGTTCACCGGATCCATCGAACTTCATCACAACTGTTCTCGTAGGTCTTTCTTCGTCAGGTTTCAGGCTGCAGGCACCGTTGGAAAGCACCTGGGGAAGCATGGGCAGTACCCTGTCCGGAAGGTATACGCTTGTCCCTCTGATTTCCGCCTCATCATCAAGCTGACTGCCGGAAACAACGTAATGAGCGACATCCGCTATATGCACATAAAGAGTTCTGATATCATCCTCTATCACCAGTGAAACAGCATCGTCGAAATCCCTTGCATCGACGGGATCAATGGTTATGGTCAGAAGATTCCTTAAGTCCTCTCTTCCTTCCAGGGACCAGGGTTCGGAAGCCAGTTCTTCAGCCCTTTTCAGCACACTCTGCGGGAATTCAGCAACAAAACCGTGATCGAGTACCACAGAATCTATCAATGCTGCAGGAGAAGAAGGGCTGCCAAGGTCTTTCTTCAGAACTGCTGCCAGTTTTCTTCCGGAATAGTCCAGCGTAGCGAAGACAAGCCTTCCCTGTGAGATATCAGTATCTAAAACTGCCTTCAGTGGTATTTCTCTGGGAAGAACAGGATTCACCGGGTCAATCACCCATTTCTTTCCTTTTTTCCTTGCTATTCCACTTATACCCTGCCTGCCGCGTTTGAGGATAGTTTCTACTTTTCCCCTGTAGCGGTCCTCTCCCGGAAGTTGCTCAAGCTTTCTTACCATGACAAGATCACCGTCAAGTGAGCCGGCTGCATTGCGGGCGTCTATCTCAATCCTCTCTCCGAGAGTCTTGACGAAACCGCTGCCGTCCGCTCGCTTGATTATCTTCCCATTCGAAATCCCCATTTCCGAGGGAAGCGCATACCTCCCGTCCCCTGCCGGCCACAGCTGCCCGTTCTCAACGAGCTGCTCCACGGCTCCGGAAAGATCAGGGTGGGAACCTTCCAGCCTGGTGGCGATCTGCCGGAAAGTCAGCCTGGATGAGGGTTCGCGCTGAAAAAGTTCGAACACAGCATTCAATGTTTCAGCATTTGACCTGGAAACGCGTGATCCGCCGACAGACATATTAGAGATCCTCTCCTTTGAACGGCACAAGAAGGGAAACGGCTCCGCCTTCCTTGCTCTGCCCTGTGCCCATAAGTATTCTTTAACTATTGCCATGAAATAACCTCATCGACAATTCAAAACCCATGCACATTAATTGAAGAGTGAAATATCCGCGCCATAATATCTGATCTCCAGGAGGTGGATCGCTTTTGCGGGCAAGATATCCTCCGAATTTTGCTACGATAAACACTGCTGTTCCTACCGTGTCAGGAACTGGGTATCCTTCTTCTTTTGCGAAGGCTTTTAGGGTGAGGATTTCTGTATCGGAAAATAACACCCTGGCCGGTAACTCGGGAGTTATTCTATACATCTGCTTCATAAGCATTATCCTCCAAGCAATTACAAGATTGATAGCAATTGCTCGACGCAGTCGATCAGCTGTTTTATTGGCAAGTTTTTCGATTCGACAGCCAGACTTGAGAACACGATGCCATTCTTCAATCTGCCAGCGTTTGCTATACCACCGTAAACACTCTTCAGCATCTGAGGTATTGTTTATCTTGATTGTTGTAAGAAGGAACCATTCAATTGCTTTGTTGCCTTCAGGCGGATTCTTCTCCAGAGCATGAACTATCCAAAGATATACAGGTTCTTTATCTGCAAGCAAACCGTGTTCAGGGGATTTGATCTGAAAAGACATATACCGTATTTCAAGCTTTGTATTCCGTTCTTTTCTTGCAGGACTTGCTTTCTGTCTGCTCTTTTTCGGTCTGGCACTTTTTCTTGGAACATGAATGCTTATAACATTTTGAACCGGTAATGCCCGAATTTCACTGAATAACTTTCGCCCTGGAGCAAGACGCCGATCATGGCTGGCTCGTATCAGTAATTCTACACGGGAGTTCCGGCGCTGTTCATCAAACAGTTCAAAGAAATCACCTTCACGGTCACATATATTAATTAATCTTGTGTTAGGCATGGCAGCGGCAACTTCAACCATATCACGATGATGTTCAATCCAGGTAAACGTCTTCTTCTCTTCTATAGGGATATCCCTGGGTAAACGCTTGTCGTCTTTTGATTTCTTTACTGGAGATATGGTTCTCGACTTGAGTATACCGAGTGGAAGTCCTCTCATATCTGCAACAAAAGTCGAGTGTAAAAACAATCCCTTCGGTACAACTCCAGTTTGATTGCCTCCTGTAATTTCATCAAGACCTTCACAATCCTCAAGATGAGTATAGTTTAATACACTTGTATCTTGTATGCACAATACCGTTCGTTGCCCCTGCATACGACGTATAGTCATTTCTCGATGGGGCAAAAGAACATTCTCCATGGTAAAGGCTGATTCATCAGGTCGCTCAATCATACGATAATATCCCTTTATCGCCGCCTTACTCCCCTTAAGTACCTCACCTATTGAAGCACCAGGGGTGTTCGATTTTGCTGTTGCTATGCTGACCAGCCTTTCACTCAACCTCTTGTCTCCAAGAGGAGCACCACCAAATTCATTCTCTGCCCAGTTGTCAGAATCTACACCATCGGCCGGACCAAGAGCACCCATACCGGCAATGATATTCAGACCCATCCTTTGTCTAAAATCATCTATCAGAGAGTAAATATAAATGTCTTTGTGGCTTAGCGATGCTTCCATCTTACGGTCCTGTCTACCACGACCGCAAGTAGTACCGAGCAGCCTCCAGTTTGATGCCTTATAGCATGCTCCATCAAAGTAATCAGTATCGACAAAACTCTCTACCAACCATGGCCTGAAATTGTACTTGTTCTCAAAATCATCCGGCAACACTTTCATAACCATACCAAGTACCATAGATGCAAGGTTTTGACAGTTAACGTTTTTGCGAATAAGAAAACGACTCATGCCGATTACCCTGTGTAAATGATCTTTTCGTTGAGCATGATCCCAGCCAATCCACTTCTCACGCTCAGCCAGATGAAGAGCTGATGCTGCAAACCCGATTGCTCCAAGCAATCCATGATCGGAAGAAACTAAATACTTTAATTGTCTGCCAACAAACAGAGTTGATCCTCTGGGATGTTCACAGATCATCAGCTCGTTCCATGTTCGTTTTTGCTCATCAGTTTCCACAATAACAAGTTTCAAGCCTTCTACATCGCCTGCTTTTGCAGGTACAGCCAAGGGCTCCGGAACAGGTTCAGGCAATCGATGGAGAGAAAACTTCTTCCCATCGTTCCTTTTTGTCGGTTCAGGAAGAATGAAATGCCCAGCAGCAGCCAGTTCACCAAGAGCAATTAAACAACTGCTCTTTTGCTGATATCCTCTGCTATCCACAAAATCAAAGCACTCACATACTTTTTCGGACAGTTTCGCTCTGTTTGGAATCTGTTTGCTCTCAAGCAACTCCTTGACATATTCAATACTTGCCGGTTGCGAAAGCGTCTGCTTGATCAGGTTTTGTTTTTCCATGCTGAAAAGATAAATAGAGAGGCCATCCGTGTCCAGTGCTTACATCCGGGATCAGGGCAGTGCTATGAGCGTGTCATCGATTTTCCTCAGGGTATCCCTGAATTTCACCAGCCCATTCATGCTGACGTCGATGCCTATAATGGTGCCGATGCCACGATATTCAGTTCTCAGATGACCTGCGAAGCTACCGCTTCCGGTAGCTACATCGAGAACAAGCGGAATCTTTATGTGCTCAAGTGTTTTCTCAAGCAAGTCCACATTCAACAATTTCCTTCTCAGAATACTTATGAAAGACCTTATCAGTACACGCCTACAGATAAACCATCAGTACTGATCCCGCCCACCTGGAATATCCAGGCTAGGACTGCCCTCTGCCCAGATATAAGGGCTGGACAACGCCAGCCTCTCTTCTTATCTTCTCAGTATGAAAAAACAAAAATTGATCAAGCAGACGCTCTCGCAACCAGGCAGTATTGAATATATCTGTGCGTTGCTTGAGAGCAAAGAAATTCCTAACAGAGCTAAACTGGCTGAGATAGTATGTGAGCACTTTGATTTTGTAGATGACAGAGGTCATCTGCAAAAGAGCAGCTGCGTAATTGCTCTTGGTGAACTGGAAGCAGCTGGGCATTTCATTCTTCCC
>JAUWMQ010000111.1 GCA_030613065.1 Candidatus Aegiribacteria sp.
CAGGCTGCAATTGCAGCCTGCTGCCTTCCGGAAACAGGATAAACCTCAAGACCTCACCTTATACAAGTATCGATGACCTGAAAAACATGACCATAATTTCGAACCCCCCTTACGGACTGCGACTCCATAAAAACGAGAATATGGAGATATTCATGAAGGAATTCGGCGATTTTCTGAAGCAGCGCTGCACAACAACCAGGGCATGGATTTATTTCGGAAACAGAGAACTGATTAAAAGTATGGGTCTGAAAACCTCAATCAAGATCCCTCTTCATAACGGCAAACTGGATGGCAGGCTGGTGCTGTATGAAATGTACTGACATTTGTTTCAATCCAGTAAATTGAACGGTCAAAATCGGAAATTTTAAATTCATGATCTATTATGACGATATAATCATTATCCAAATATAGTAAACGGTCAAATTGGTTGAAGAAGTGTGCTACGTCCCCTTACTCGAAGCCGACGAACCATCTGGTCTTTTTCTTTACAGGATGCAAGCGCAGCCAGAGGTCATCAGGCAGATAAACTCTGGGCTCGCAGTACTCACAATTACCCAGACGCGCCTTTCCGTCTATCATCAGAGAACCGGCGCACTGCGGGCAGGTGAACGCTACAGGGTCTGATACAGGCTTATCCTCCTTCTCGACTTCCTTCATCTCCGGCCACGCGCCTGCTATAAGAATGGCTCCCTCAAGTGCCTTTCTGAACCAGTCGGGTGCAGCAAATGCAGGCATTACAGTGCCGCAGTCAGGACAGGTCATTTTATCGGTCCCGTTGTAATCATCTTCAATGTTGAAATCCCGCTTGCACTTACTGCAATAGGGGACGAGCCTTCCGTAGGTCACTTTCATGTTGAAATGACCGAAGATATTGCTGTTGGTACCCTCCCCAGGTTTGAATTCAGAAATCTCCTTACTGACATCTTCCAGCAGATCTACCCAGACCTCCTCTGGAAATTCTATGTCAGACTGGCAGGTTCCGCAGAACACCTTCCTGTACGGTCCTTCTATATGAACAGACGTATCACATTCAGGGCATTTTATTGTCATTTCAATCATGGACCAGATCATACTGCTCACCTTTCTGAGACATGCATAGTAAGATTACACAGGTATTGCTTATTCATCGGGCTTCAATCTTGCCAGCAACAGGGTGAAGTCATCGTCGTAGTCGCTGGAACCGTGATGTACTTCAACCTCTTTTTCTATAAGATGAACAAGGTCTGCGAGAGGAAGTGTTCTATTAGCTGAGACAATCTCTACAAGTCTTTTCTCTCCGAACTCCTCTTCGAAACAATTCATCGCCTCGCATACACCATCGGTGTACATAAAGAGAATGTCTCCTGGATTCAGCTGTACTTCTCCCTCTTCGTACACCGCATCGGCTTTTACTCCCAGAAGGATACCCCCTTTGGAAAGCATCTTCACCTGACCGTCCCTCCTCATAAGAAAGGGCGGGTTATGACCGGCATTCACGTACTTCATGCACCCTTCGTTCACATCGATCAATGCCATGAAGAACGTTATGAAAAGCTCAGAGGGAGTATTATCGTAGACGATCCTGTTTATCTGTAATGCCGATTCTCTGAGGGAAACACCCATAGCCTGGGTAGTTCTAAGGGATGCCTGAAGGTTTGCCATCAGCATAGCGGGGCCGATACCCTTTCCTGCTACATCACCAATGGAAAGTACTGTTCGATGAGCATCAAGGGGTATAACATCGTAATAATCCCCCGCAACTTCCAGGCAGAATCTTATGAGTGCTTCGACTTCAAGACCGGGTCTCCCGGGTATTGCACCGGGAAGCAGTCCCTTCTGTATATCCCTCGCCACTTTAAACTGCTCTTCAAGCTTCTGCTTGATAAGTTTTTCATCCAGAAGTTCGAAATTCTCAGCTACAAGCGCTGTCTGGGCTGAGAAATTCTCCAGCAGCTCCAGCTCTTCCGCAGTGAAGTCTTCACCGTTTGTCTTGCTGCTTATTACAAGAAAACCCACAAGTCCGGAATTTGTTGTCAGTGGGAGAAGTATCGCGCTTTTTCTCTTAACGAACCACTCCTCCTGCTCGCTTGAGAGCTTAATAATGCCGCTTGCTATCAGTTCGTCATAGAGAATGGGATCATCCTTATTTTCCAGGCGCTTTACTATTTCATCCCTTATATCAAAGGGGGTCGGCTCCTCAAGCCCAACTGAGAAAGAGTCCTTATTTACCATCCTGAGTACAGGATATATTCTCTCAGCTGACAATCCATCGGCCAGTTTCTCCTCAAGTTCCTTCCAGAAGGTCTTGCTTTCAGTCCTGACGATGTTGGAGGCCAGAAAATTCTTTAAAAGCTCTCTTAATCTGACCCGTTCAGGGTAGAAGTACCTTTCTAACCTTTTTCGAATTACTCTCTGTGTAGGCATGAAAAGGAATGCAAGGAGCAGACCGAGTATCAGAGTCGGAGTACGGCTGTTAATTCCGAACTGTTTCAGTATCAGCTCACCGAATATGTACAGAAAACCTAGAAACAGCAGAAGTAGAAAAAGGTTAACTGCTACGAACCTTGTGCCCCGTTTGAGTTTAGCTTCAACAGATAGTAGTTTGTAGCGTCCAAAAGCGTAGGCAAGAGATACGGGTATCAGAAGCATCAGTAAAAACATGATATTGGTTATCATCAGTCTTGTGATAAATGACATGCCGTGATACAGTGCCGGTTTAATCTGGAGGAACCAGTTGAAAAGGAGACTGAAGATAATTCCAGGAGCCGAACCCAGCAGCACGAGCCTTGTCTGTCTTTTTGCTATAAAACTATCAGCCCTGTAATAATTTACCAGCAGGAGCAGATATCCAAGGCTGAGGAATAGTGTCCCGACAATTGTAACCGCTAAAGCCATGTACCTGTGCCAGACAACCAATGAGGTACCGAATATTATGCCGGGGGCAAACAGAAGGATATTTATGAACATCCTGTGCTTATCGTACCATTTCTGGCGAACAGGGAAAAGCAGCTGCAGTTTCAGCCAGAATGCTGACCAGAATATTGTCACTGCAGCGAATAAACTGAAAACAATGGCAGGCAGGTTGAAAGCAGCATATGCATCCGCAATGCCCGGGCTTGTAATATTCATACCCACAGCCAGCGTGAAGCAGAACAGAGTCAGAGATCTGACGGGGGATGAGTACGGCCTCTTGATCAAGCCCCATAACCCTACAAGTATCAGACCCAGGATAATGAGTGCTCTGAGTATAACTAGTATCCAGACCTGAAGCTGGATGATTATTGGTATAGACCGTGTTACAACAGTAGTAAGATACGTATCGGAATCGTGCAGAAATTTAATATCAATCTCTTTACCCGCAGGCGTATCAACATTGAATACACTGAAATAGTTACTCTGTGTGGAAGGAAGACCGTCTATTTCTACAAGAATATCACCCATCACAGGGATGGGCGGTTGCCTGAAATCATTCTCGTCAACTTCGGCGAATTCAGCGTATGGAGAATTTTCCTGCAGGGCAAGGAAGCTCCACATATCTCCCATGTTGGAGAGATTAATTACCTTAGAGAATTCTCTAGCCATGTAAACTGAAGAGAATCCTATGACAGCTGCTGATGCAAATATCATAAGAACCAGTATGACTCTCTTCATTGAAATTCTCCCTGATTAACCCAAGCTACTATATGTACATTTTTCGTTGAAAGTGATTGTATATCCCTATCACCTTGCCCCGTATTTCCTTACGATAGCACACGCCCTCTTCATTTGATATCCATTACCCCTGCTGTACCTTCTTGGAGTAATCTTAACCTTCATTTCTGATGATTCATAACAGCTGACTCTATCGATTAATCCGCGAAGCTCTGTCAGAAAAGCATACTCCCTATTGAAACTGTAAATCAGTGTTCTTCCTTTTCTTTCGCATGTCAATACAGAGCCGCTCTCCAGTCTTTTCAGCTGCTTCTGTACTGAATCGAGCGAGGCGTCATAGTTCCTGGATATCTCCCTTGCATAGCCTTCTCCATGGAAATGGATGAAAAGGAGAACCTGTTCACGAACAATGGAACCAAGAACAGGTTCAAGCATATCGACCTCCTTAGTATGTCACATGACATATATATAATAACATATGTATGTAACAGCCCGGGATATTCAAACTGCAGTTATCAGCCTCCAAGGGAGTGAAGCATCCATTCAAGATAAGCTTCAGAGACTGTATCCAGCTGAACGGAGATTATTTCAGGGGTTTCGTAGTTATGAAGTTCACCGATCAGATTCATAAGATTCCGATCAAGGGTTTTTAATGTTTTCATCGAAACACGCCATTCCGTCTCGCTGCATTGCTCACCTTTCCAGACGAAGTAACTCGTTATTGGACCCGAAACCTGGGCACATGCAGCAAGCTTCTGACTAACGGCTGTTGCCGCTATTCTGCAGGCCTCTTCCTGTGAATCAACCGTTGTTGTAATCTGAACCACTGGGACTTCGCTCATAATAAATCTCCCGCCGTACGATTAACTATCTGCTTTTCTCCAGCGATTCAAGATAGAGACACAGACTGTTTACTAGAAAGTCAAAAAGCACTCTTCCCTTTTCTTCGGATACGAATTTCAGATCAGAACCCGCTCCACCATCAGGATAGAGTTCCTTCCATTTCTCCCGGGATATGACTGCTCCGGCTGGAGGTTCAGGGGGGAATTTAGCCCTCTCGAACTCAGGCATCTCTCTTCCCATAAGATGCCACACCATGGAAACTTCTGTAACGGTTACATGATACCCGGGATCCGGACAGAACAACCTCTTCTGTTTTTCAACCGCACCAGGCAGATCCCTGTAAAGAAGATATCTCAGATCTGCTTCAGGACAATCTTCGGAGGCTTTATTCAATCCATCGGTAATGGGGCTTCTGTTTCCACCATGACCGCTGAGAAACACTATCTTCCTGAAGCCATGAGTATAGAGTGATACTGAAATATCCCTAACAACAGCTGATAGGGTGCTTGACTGGAGTGTCACCGTTCCCGGAAACCCCATATGATTTTCGGACATTCCGAATGTAATCGCCGGCGTAACCGCGGTATATGTTTTCATTCCGGCTGCAGCACAGAGCCTTACAGGAATAATAGTATCACATGCCAGAGGGGCGGCATCACCATGCTGCTCAAGCGATCCTACGGGAATCAGGACAGTATTTTTGTTCTTAAGGTATTCTATCACTTCCAAGGTCCGAGCTCCTGCAAGAATCATCTCTTTTCCTCCTCTTGTTCAATGCTCTCCCCAACTGCATACTCGTTTGAAGGGTACGGTACATTATGAAACAGAAAATATTAATTGCAAGAGGTGTCGCCTGGGAACGTATTCCGATTAAGACCAGACTTATACTGAAGGATGACAACCTGCTTGAGGCAATTGAGGAAGGTCTTCGGGAGGTTGATGCAACCCTTCTGTCTGATGATATTCTGTTTGTAAGTGAAAAAGCCGTAGGTGCAAGCCAGGGAAGGTATTACCTGCTGGATGACGGTTCCCTGAAACCTCGTCGCCTTGCCGTATTGTTAAGCAGATTTGTAACAAAGACACCTGCAGGTATAGGGCTGGGAATGCCTGAGACGATGGAATGCGCCCTCAGGGAATGCGGAACCTCAAGGATTCTCTTTGCCGCCTTTATGGGCGCATTGGGGAAGCTGTGCGGCAGAAAAGGGGACTTCTATCGAATAGCAGGACCAAAGGCCAGATCAATTGATGGTCCAACGAATGGGACTATTTCCCCGTTCAACAGGGCAGTAAGCCTGGCCCCTGATAACCCTGACGGAGTCTCAAGGACGATTTCAGAACGCTTTAAGTGCAAAGCAGCTGTTGTTGATGTAAACGATCTTGGTGGAAATATCCTTGGAATATATCCTTCCGAACTCGACCGAGACCTGCTTATCGAAATCCTCAGCGATAACCCACTTGGCCAGGGTACAGAAAGCACTCCGGTTGGAGTAATACGGAAGGCCTGAGCCACATAAATACCATGAAGATTCAAGCACAGAAGGAGATCCACGTGGACCTGATTCAGGTATTTCACCCAAATTTTACGAATACTTTCAATAACGCCTCAGGACCGGAGGCCTTCTATTATTCCATAGTTGATGAAATCGACCCTGTAATGGAATTCCTGAATGAACATCTATCCATAAGTGATGATGAAACTGTTAAAGGGATACTACTGGAACTTACTTCCAATGCTGTCACCGCTCCTATCGGCTATACGCTTGGCAGAGAAACCGGACTCACCAGGGATGAGATGCTTTCGGCGATCGGAACAAGCGTTCTGTGGCCGGATTTAAACATGAGGAATTCTTCCAGATCTTCCCAGGAATCTCTAATCCGTATAGAACAATTGCTTGGGATCAGCATTCCTGAGTGGCTGTCCATCCTGCTGAAAGATCGAATTAATCTCCTGGGGTTAACTCCCATGAGCAACTGGGTGCAAATAACTGCAAATATTGGTGTACAGCAGAATTGTTACAGTCTTTCTGTTGTTTCAGCATTTCCACCATTGAAAGGGGATATAGAAGCGATACGTTACCGCTTTGAATCCACCGATGAAGCTTCCAGATGGATTGGGAAAGAGAGAAAATCTTTTGAAGACGAAGAAGGCATTTACCATATGCCGTCGTTTACAGGAGGTGGCGGAATGGGCCTTATTTGGTGCATCCGGCTTGCTGAAGAGAAGAACCTCTGTCTGGATTACGAAATAGGTAAAGATAACGGATCAGGAATAAAATTCATCCTCAATAACCATACTGTTATATAGATCAGCAGACTTTCCGGTTACTTCTTCCTGCCCGTCATTTTGTCGATAACTCCGGTAAGCACTGAAATTGTCACAGCAGCCAGTACTGCCCACCAGTAAGAGGCCACGTAAAAGCCGCCTATCCATTCCTTGGCTATGATAAGCACAAGACCGCTTACAAGGAATCGTGACAGACCAAGAGTCAACAGGAATACGGGACACGTCATGATGTTCAAAATGGGTGCCAGAATGAAGTTCAGCAGACCAATAACAGCCGCAGTCCATACAATGGGCCAGAAGCCAGCAAATTCCATACGGGGACCAAGAATCATAGAGGCCAGCCAGAGCGCCACTCCTGCAACAATCCAAGCGCCAATGAGTTTTTTCACCCTTTCTCCTTACTTTTGAATGCTATAGTATATAACATTCGGAAAAGGGGTAAAAACGATGATCAGTATATTTGTTTCCGTCATTCTTCTTCTTTCACCTGCTGAACGCGATTCTCTCCTGCTTGAAATCCCACACAATGCATACTTCTGGGAGGAAGTTTTCAGTCAGTATTCTGGAACAACACTCAGTTATTTAGAACACATTTTTCTTTCAATTCCAATAGAAGACAGGGAAAGCATGACCAGTGTGATCCTTGAGGATCATGTTCTGGGTGCCATGAATACCAGAAATACCTGGTATGTGTCACTACATGATTCGATCTTATTGCCTTATCTGCTTCCCAGCAGAATTGCCAATGAACCGCTTTCACCCTACAGATCTTCACTTGGAGCCTGGCTCGGCAGGCGGGTACAACCCCGTGAAACAGTGGTTGCAATGGCGGAAGAAATCAGAGATGTGATCAACAATGCAATCGCTCTAACGGGATATGACAACGATGGTTCAGTTCTGATCCCTACCCAGATTATCCCTGTTGGACAGGCTTCAAGAGAGGGAAGATGGATCCTACTCGGAGCATCCTTAAGAACAATGGGTATTCCTGCCCGACCTGTAAAGGGATGGTTTCCGGGAGTTGATCGAAATCTCTATAGGTGGTTCGATATCTGGACCGGCGAAGAATGGCATAGTCTTACGAGCGGAATGCCTCCGGTTGAATATGTAAAAGTGGCTATCGAATATCCGTCAATGCGGAACATCACCGGAAACTACAGGGATACTGGAACCCTTGTTACAACACCGCTTGTGAATTTCAACGAAGCGGGTTGGAACGTAGAACTGCTTGTACCGGCTGGTGATGATACAACAACTATCGATGGCCTGAATATCAATCCTTTCGTGTGGGTTTCCACCGAACTGGGCGCTGGAGAGTTCCTTTTGAGAGTACAGTTTTCTGACAGGGACGTGGTAATAGGCACCTGGGTTCAGAATATAATGATCTATGCTGATTCTACGACTGTCATTGACCTTAACGAGGCTGAATACTCCATAACTCCTCTGCCTTGATGTAATCAAGAATTGGAGAGTACTGTATGAAGACCATACTGCTGGTTTTTCTGTGCCTTTTCCTTACAGGTCCGCTTCAAGCGGAGAACGTGAATGGTTCACTGGAAAATATCGGTGAAATCAGGATCTTAAATCTCTGGGGTACCTGGTCTGAAATGGGCTATGCACACGGATATCTTCTGGGTCCGGATATTGAAGAAGTTTTTGAGGAATATTTTCTTGAAATGACCGGTGGCGTATTCAACTACGAAAGCGTCAGAACGTATTTCCTTCTGTTTTTTGACATACCTTCCGAATTTGTGGATTACTCCCAGGGGATTATCAGCGGTATTACCGATACTGTCAGCATTTTTTCGGATACTCTTGGAAGAGATATGGACTACATCGATATTTGTGTGCTTTCTGCTACGCCTGACCTGTCTGGATTGAGGGGAATGAAACAGTTCCTCTGCACCAGCGTCAGTGCCTGGGACAGCGCAACCGTGGATGATCCGGAACTGAACAGCGCACCCGCGATATCCCGGAATCTTGATTACTACGTTGACACAGGCAGTTCGATTCTTGATAACAGCTTACTTATAACTTTCGAGCCCGAAACGGGCCAGGACTGGATATCGGTAGGATTCCCCGGATTCGCTGGCTGCCTGTCCGGTATGAACGAATCTGGAATCAGCGCCTGTTTGAACAAGGGTAACTATCAGGAAACAGTTCAATGCACCAGCCCATTCATTCCAATCTGCATGGCACTTGCGCTAGGGCTGTCCGATTCGGATTTCGACGGAAGCGGTACATGTGACGTTCAGGATATGAAGACAGCTCTTACTTGCTGGAACAGGTTGAACTCCTTTGATATACACGTTGTGGGAGACAGAACTCTTGCCGGACAGGACTCGTCATCAGTGGTAGTTGAGGTAAATAACTGTGACGGCTATGCGTTCAGGTATGCAGAAGATGAGCCTGATATTGCCCCGTGCAGGATGATTCTCTCGAATCACCACAGAGTACTCAGACCCCCGGTAGGATGTTACCGCTACAGTTATCTTATGGATTCGCTTACTACGAACCCGGACGTTACACTTGAAAGACTGTGGAATTTCATGGGAGCAGTCGGATGGCCGGCAACTCCCGGAGCTGGCGGAACCATCCAGACAATGGTATTCATGCCCGAGCAGCTGAAAATCGGCCTGGCTTTCGCAACCGTTTCAACTCCTTCGTACAACCAGCTTCCCGAATGGATAGAATGGATGGATATCTTCCCCAATCATACACCGCAGGGTATTCAGGGTAGTATCCATACTGAACAGGCAATTCTGGTTAGTCCAAATCCTTCATCTGGAATTGTATCGATATCTCATCAAGGTACTGTTCATGACATATCGGTCTACGATACAGCAGGCAGGAAAGTTGATGTAAACATCTTTGAATCCGGAGATAGCTGCCTGAGTGCTGATCTTTCATCTCTACCCGACGGGATTTATCGAGTATCGGTACGGATTGAGGATACAGTCTTCACTGAGAACGTTGTCATTATAAGATAGTTGCTTTACTTCTTGACGAGACTGACATTGAAGACCTATAATCACGCTCTGCTGGCGGGTCGTCCAAGGGTAGGACTGCGGATTCTGGTTCCGCCAATCGGGGTTCGAATCCCTGCCCGCCAGCCA
>JAUWMQ010000096.1 GCA_030613065.1 Candidatus Aegiribacteria sp.
CAATCTTCTTGATTCCTGGTATCCCGAAGCTGCCACAACGGGTATCATCTCTGTCTGAAAGAAAAGCTCGAAAAGAAAATCATTAAAGGGCACGGTCAGTATGGATTGCCTCAGTCTCCTAAGCTGCCTGTTGACTTCCCCCACTTCACCGGGACAATCATCGGCCTGTTCAGAATACCCGGTGGTTCCTGCTGCAATGGCTCTGTTTATTGCATTGTCGGAAATCCCGAAGAAGAGAGACCTGAGTGTATGTACCCATGCCAGGCTGTCATGGGGATAGAGGACGCATCTTACAATTTCCCGAAGATCGGTAATTTCGGGGCGGTTGAAAAAATCCCTTGATGAATTCACATAATAGGGGATTCCTTCCCTTTCAAAGGCATCGATGAAGTGATGAATGTGGGTTCCCGACCTGAAAAGCAGAGCGTAGTCTCCGGGGGAGTTCCCGTCACTGAAACCATTTTTCAGATAATCCACATACCACTGAGCCTGGAGGAGTGCGCCGTATGCGCCTGCGCTGTATCTGTCACTGAACTCTGACGGCATTTCCGGAAGCCTTACTACACTTACAGTCTCCCCTTCCGGAGCTCCAGGACGGGGTTCGATTCGTGAGTATGCACACCCGAAAGGCAGTTCTTCCGGAGTCTGATCCGAAAACAGTTTTGATCCGAAGGCGTTTACGAACCTGATAATTGATCCGCTGCTCCTGAAATTGGTTGTTATTGTTTCAGAAAGGGCTCCGCTTTCATCAAGCCGGTTCCTGAAACCGCGGTAAGTCTCAATATCGGCGTTTCTCCAGCCGTAGATCGACTGCTTGTCATCAGCCACAATGGTAACGCGTCCAGGGGGCAGGCTTCCCGCCTGCTCAAGGAATGCGGCAAAGAGACTGACCTGGTCCGAACTGGTATCCTGGAACTCGTCTATTAGAACATGATCGAACCTGTCCGAAAGACATCTTGAAAGCATGTCATTACCTGCTATGGCTTTCCACGCAATGTAAAGCAGGTCGTTGTATGACAGCCTGCTTCTGTCTCCGTCCCATTTCCTCCGGAGTCCATCCGCGAACTCTCCCGCGAAATCCCAGGTCTGTTCTGTCATGTCGCCGGATTTTAAAACCGGCAGAATTTTCTTGAACTTTTCATTGGCTGCCCTGAAAATCTCTTTAGCATGCCTGAAATCTTCCCAGTTCTTATTGCTTCCACCCTGTAGATTTAGCGATGGGTGCGAGCTCACAAGTTCTTCGCAACTGATATCAGGCAGTCTCTTGCGAAGTTCTTCCAGTTCAACGAGGAACTGCTTTACCTTTTGGAACACTGTATCAGAGGAATTGTTACATTCATTGAGAGCCTCTTCAATGGCCGCGCCGTGGGTGGCAATAAAACCATCAAGTACGGACAGTTCGGCAGCTGTTCCGCCAACGCATGCAAGCGAATCAAGCCATCTTCTTTTCTCTATACCCAGAGCGATTTCCCTCTGCAGGCCGGTTCCGGTCGTTTTCAGGATTTCCCTGTGGGATTGACCCTTCAGGCCCAGCAGCCATCTGTCCCATTCCCGGTTGATCTCCAAAGGATCAAAATGACCTTCAGTGGTGGTGAATGCGGGATCAACTCCGGTCAGATTGAAGTACTCCCTGAGAATTCTGGAAGCAAACCTGTGTATGGTTGATATCCAGGCAACCGATACTGTCTTTCGCGCTTCAAGACACTTCCTGTTATCCTTTTCCTCGCTAAGGCTGTTTCTTATTCGCATGCGCAATTCCGCCGCGGCCGGCCTTGTGAAGGTAACCACTGCGATTCTTTCAAGCGGGATTCCTTTTTTTACCAGCTCAACAACCCGGTTTACCATAAGGGTTGTCTTTCCCGTTCCGGCACTGGCCTGAACGAATACGTTTCTCTCTGTTTCCCGAAGAATCACGTCTCTCGATGACTGATCCCCGGGTGCAGTTCCTTTCTTCATGTCTTCAGTATTATCCCCCTGAATATTTCCATCCTGTTGTCCGACTTCATCTTCTCTTTAATCCGAACAAAGGGATTTCTTCTGCATACTCCGCTATATGCACAATTATCGCAGTTTACAGTTGGAATTGGAGGGAAGAGTCCCTCTCGAATCATCAATACAATTTTTTCCGCAATGTCCGTGACAGTCTCCAGGGAGCTTTCAATTTCATCCCCTGTGTAACTGACCAGTTTCCCCGGATTTCTCTCCGAAAAAGCCGCATAAGCTACAGCAGAAATATCCTTCCCGGGAAAATTCTGCTTCGCCAGCTGATAGTAGAATGGCAGCTGAAAATTCCTGCCTTTTACAATTCCGTTCCGGGGCGGCAGCTGTCCCGTTTTCAGATCAAGCAGAACGAGTTTCGATTCGTCATCCTCCAGAATAAGGTCAATTCTTCCGCCTATAGGCATATCACCCAGGCTGCCTTCAAAGTAAACTTCACTGCCTCTATACTTCCAGCGCTTTGAGGCAAGCTGTGAAAGACTGGACAGTATTATCTGTTTCTGCTTTCCAATGAAAATATCCTCGAAGAAATTCGACCCCAGTCTTCCCTCGAGTGAATGTTCAGAGGACTTCTCTCTGAGAATAGCATCGACCTGCTCCGGAGCAGGGGTGAATCCATGCTCCCTCACAATTTTCTCAGCAGCCGCATGGAGTATCAAACCCTGTGTCATGGGTTCGGGAGAAGTGCCTATGTCAGTTAACTCGGTCCTTCTGATTTTCCAGCCCCTGTTCATAAGCAATGCAAAGGGACACCTAATGTAACCCTCAAGCAGAGTAGGACTGATCCTGTCCAGTTTTACAGGGGAGTAATCAACAATGCCGTCGTAACAGTCAAAACCGCTGTGGCCCATTCTCGAGCGTTCTGCCGCATACGCTCGGGAAAACAGAGGATCCGAAGGATAATCCCCCCTGCCCGCGGCGAGAATTCTTTTCTGGCCGGGGTGCATCCCTCCGGCCATCTGAACAAGTGGAGAAGAGGATTCTGTTACGAACCAGGCAGGCTTCCCGGGCCGATCACTTTCCGGATGTACAAGGTTTGAAATGAAGGGTGAGGGTGATATCTCACTTCCGTCATTATCAGTCTGCCTGAAAATAATGTCCAGGCTTATCACTGCCGCTTCCCCCGCCTGTCGCAGAAGAAACCCATCCTCTATTTCCCTTTCAGCCTTCAGAGTCATCTGGAGCTTTTCGCGGAGCTCTTCACTGAGCCTGGGGTCCTCATCGGGAGAACCCGGAAAGATTCCCTCCTCCATATCCATCAGCAGAACACTTTCGTAAAGGCTTCCCCTGACCTTCTCTATGGTAAGAACCCGAAAGCCATCCGGGTCCGGTTCCCTGAGTACAATGTCCTTCGCCTGGTAATGAAGCCTGAGGGCATCGGCGAATTTTGTCAGTGATATTTCCCCTGCAAATCTGAATAAACCAGGATCAAAAAGAGAATCCCTGATAGAGCGGGGTATTGATTCCGAAACGGCTTCCCCGAAGAAGATTTTTACGCGCTCAAGATAATCGCATGCACGCGCTTCTTTCGGCAAACCGCTGAAGAAAGTGTCCAGCTTTCTGAGAAATGAACCCAGTCTGTTCTCTTCTCTGAGTGAAGAGTACCAGTCCCTCCATCGGTTCAATCCCATCCTTATACCGCTATTCTCCGCAACCCTGATGATTTCCAGAGGATCAGCGGCTAATTTATCTGTAAGTATCCCGGATGCCAGCAGATTCTCAATATGGGTATAATAGAAATCCGTACCGATCGCTTTCATCAGGTTAAGGACGAATGTCCCTGCCGGGAGACAGGAAAGCTTTATCTTCAGCGGCGCATTGACAGCAATTCCTTCATGGTGCGCGATGCGAACAAGACTTTCCCCCTCCTGCTTCCTTCGTACAACTGCTATTCGACTGAGTTCAATGCCTTCGTCTGAATTCAGTTCACCAATGCGCTTCAGAACCGCTCTGCAGGCACCAATTTCCCCTGACACCGCTGTTATTCGAAATCCTTCCGCGGGCACGGCCGGCGTTGACTGCTTTGCAAGTGCCTCGAAGAAAGCGGCAAAGCTGTTCATCTGCTTCCTGTTTCCGGACCTGACCAGAGAAGCTGGTCCCAGGTCTTGAAGAAGCCGCCTGGTGCGCAGGTAAACGCTGCTCCACTCTGAATTCTCCGAAACAGGGCTGAACCAGAACACCTCTTCCGCGGATTTGCAGAATCTCTTCAGAAATCGTCTCTGTGAAGGGTTGAGATCGTAGAAACCATAGAAGATATACGCTCTATCTATCCCGTCAGAAATTTCCCTTTCCAGTATCATATCCCCGCAGGAGAGGTACCCTTTTTTTCGTTCTTCATCGTAACTGCCCAGTATCCTGCCTACCGTGCGTTCGGTAGTTGACTGTCCTCCTGAAAGTGACATTGAAGTGATTTCGTATAGTTCCGGAGTAATACCGTGCTCGAAAAGGTTCTCGAAGAATGATCCCATCGAATGGGCCGTTTCGGTATTCTCCCTGAGATCGAATAGAGGTTCTCCCACTTTTACTTCCTTCATGGCATGGAGAGTAAAGAGGGTTCTGTCGGAATGGCTCACTTTTTCAACAGGGACTGGAACCGGGCTTATTTTCTGTGCCAGATGCCTTATGCCGGGAAGGAATTCAATTCCTCCAATGATTCCATTATCAGAATTTTCAAGGAGAAGCTGCCTCAGCCTGTCCAGCTGACCGGTTCCGGCAGAGATAACAGCAAGCTGTTTGCCTTCTCTCTGCAAGCGGCCGGCAAGTTCGATAAAATCTTCCTCAAGTGTCCTGTAATGGCCTTCGTATAAGGTATTTATTAGCATGTTTCCCGTTCGCCAGAAGTACATTTTTACATAGCTGGAAAATGAATATTACACATAATCACCCGCTGAACAACGCCCCTGAGTTCAGAAGCCTTATTTGATGATAGTATTTCATCAATGGAACCGAACCCTGTGTTCGGGCAATGGGTACGACGCATATTGTAGACTACGATTTCTGAGGGTAGATGGATCAGAACATCCAGAAATCAATATCCTTTCTTATTGCCCGCCTGCGGATCTCTTCAGTATCAACAGGTACATTTGCATAAGAGGATATGTCCAGGCTTGAAGCAGCTATTTCTCTGACGGCCAGCCAGAGAAGAGTCTCATTTTCAATAATGTCATCGGACGTGTAAACGGTACTGTACCTGTCATGTATCAGCGGTTCTGAAAGCATGCGAAACGCGAATGCCAGTAGCTGTTCCCTCCGCTGGTTATAGACTGACCTCAGAAGTTCGATATAGGTGTATTTCCTTCCTGCCGCAATGGAAACTTCGATCACCTCGCTTACGTGGTTTTCAGCATATTCATCATGGTTAAGCGGTTCGTAACCGTACGGTTCCTCAGATCCGCATGAACCGGTAATCTCAAAGAAGATAGCAGCATCTTCATCGCTCTCAATAACATCGAAAACTCCAACAGTATATCTTCCGCTACTGTCAGCGTTCAGGGGTTCGCTTCCATTGATGGAATATTTCCAGATCGCTGCCGGGTCTGAAAGTCTGAACACCAGGTTCATCTGCTCAGCGTAAGGGTGCGCAAGAAGGTACTCAGCGGTAACTCCAGGAGTGTCATCCGCAGATCCCCACCGTTCACTGTTCAGGTCTGCTGTCAGATAATGCATCTCCACGTCTCCGGGCCGGGGGCCGGCCTTGCTGTACATGAAGAATGGCGGGTCGGTGATTCTTCCGTTTCTGATATAGGGATCAAGGCGGTTTTCGAATATGACCCATCTCCACTGGCAGGTTTTCCGATAAAGAACTTCAAGAGCAGAGTATACGGCCTCCATCTCGTTTTCCGAAAAGCCCTCTGTCTCGAAAAAAGGCTCATTAACCACCCTCCAGAGAAGGGCTGCAAGTGACAACGAAGGGTGTTCTGTATTGAGAGCGTTCATCACAAGTTCACAACGGTCAGTGATGTTTTGTGGCAAAGTTCCCTGCTGAAAACCGTTGAGAATCTCCCAGGCCGGGTCTTCAGTATCGAACCGATTTTGTGATGAGTTCAGTGTTCCCAGCCCGTAACCGGCTGACAGTTCCACATAGTGACCCATAATTATTCCATCAGCAAGCGCCGGATCAAAAACCACCAGCTGAGCATCTGAAGATTTCTCTGTCCGGACTTCTGCTCCCCGGCTCAATCCCGAAGCCAGGGCTCCGAGACAGACAGTAATTCCTGCAGCCGTTTTCAATGAATCCGGAACATGCCAGATTTCCCTCAAGCACTCTTTCCCATGTTTCCTCTGCAGCCAGCAACCTGATCTGCAGGCGGGATGGTAGATACACTTCCTGCAATCTCCATCAGGTTCGTACTCGCGAAGATTACTGAAACCTTCTTTCCATATCTCCCTCAGGGGCCTGAGATAGACATTCCCTGCGCTGAATGATCGGTCCAATGTCGTACATGGGACTACTTCCCCATCCGGCAGGATTACGCATTGAGATTTTCCTGCTCCGCAAGTAAGGGGAAAATCTCTTACAAGGGGCTCCAGGCTTCCCAGATAGCCGATTTCATCGGCCAACTCAACATTGAAATATTTTCTCTTTCGGGAAACAAACTTTATCAGCTGCTTCAGCTGCTTTTTTGACAGAAACAGGTCGGAATGGTATGCGGCCCTCCCCTCGGGGACCAGAAGGTGAATCCCCCACTGATCAGCACCACTTGCAGCCACAAGATGAAAGGTTTCGTCAAGATATCGGTAATTGATATTTGTTACTGTGGTGCCTGCGCAGACTCTGACTCCAGGC
This sequence comes from Candidatus Aegiribacteria sp., assembly GCA_030613065.1. GTDB lineage: Bacteria > Fermentibacterota > Fermentibacteria > Fermentibacterales > JCC-6 > Aegiribacteria. The sequence goes on from JAUWMQ010000096.1 coordinate 6,785, forward strand.
AGCGATTTGAAGAAGTGGATAGCATCTATCGCTTCTTTCCATGCTCCTTTCCGTCCTCTGAAGGAATCATGAATGTTCCGGGGTCCATCCAGGCTTACCGCCACAAAGGCGGGGATGTTCTTTCTTATTGCCTTCATCTGATATTCTGAAGGCATCACAGCAGTGTTCAGTGTCCATTTCTGTTCTTTGAATCCAAGGTACTCTACAATATCAGGCAGATCGTTCCTTGCAAGAGGCTCTCCACCTGTGACAAGAAATTCCTTAACACCCATTTCAACGATTTCATCGATGAGTTCGTACGCAGCCTGCAGAGGCATATCGGTGAAACCGTTATCCAGACTGTCGGAAAGGCAGTGCGGGCAGTTGAGATCGCATTTGAGCGTAGCCATCCACTGCACAAGAACGGGAGCCTTTGAATAACCATTTAGCGAGAAGAACCCACTGCTGTCTGAAGCACTATCCGGTCTGTAATCGGTGAAAGAGCCCATACCCCTCTCCTAACTGAATACATTGTACAATGATACTATCAGACGATAAACGCCAGTTGCATTCAGGAGAGTCCTGAAACTTTACATGCTCCCCAGTGCCAGAAACAGGCGGGAGTACTCCACGCGGTAACCCTGTTCAGTCTGCAGATCGATTGTACTGATTGATTCGACCTGTTCATCCGTGAGGGGGAACAGGACTACAGTCTCTCCATACAGAATACATCTTGTCAGAAGACTCGGCTTCCATGTTTTCCAGAGTGCTTCGATCTCTTCGTTCAGGAATTCATTGCCGCCCCAGTCTGCAAGAACATCCAGTATCCCGTCATCTGAAACGCCCAGTTCAATTCTAATTCTGTCAAGTGGAGCGATTACAAGATCTGCTGCAAGTTCTCCATCTTCTTCATGAAACAGAAGAGAGCCGTTCTGGTAACTCTCGGAGGGTTCCTGCTCCTCAAACAGGTTCGTTGCGGAGCATTCGTAGTAAATAAAGCGGTCGACATAGGAAGCAGGATCGTAACTTACTATCAGTGCGGGGACTTCCCGCCAGAACGGCATTGCCCACTGGAAACCTTCCTCGGCGCTCTCAACACCCCGCCTGTCAGCGGGCATGTCACCGGATATGGAAAGCTCATCCGTGGCGCTCTCAACACCCCGCCTGTCAGCGGGTATGTCACCGCGTATGGAAAGCTCATCCGTAAAGCTCAGATCCTGCCAGACAGCAAAGTAGTTCTCTTCATCCTGAAAGACAGGTATTGATTCGTCACTTATGGAAGATGATGCAGGCAGGGGAATAAGAAGGGAAAAGAACCCGTTCTGGACTTCCACCGTCAGTGTACCGGTGAATTCGGGGCCATGGAACCATATTACCGGAGCATCAACTGCCATTGAGTAATAGGGCTGCAGCGTTCCGTTCTCTTCAAGATACCCTCTTTCCGCTCCACAGGCCATCGGGAGAACCTCATCTATCAGAACAACTCCCCATTCATGTACGAATACAGTTCCTTCTGATGTTCCTGTTACTTGTGATCCAGCCAGCATTAATAGAATCATTGTGACCATTCGGTAAACCTCCTTCAATCTGTATCAATTATACACACATAAGAAGGCAATATTCCATGCGAATTCCGCAGAAAACTCCCGGGGATTTTGGGATTATGCACTGAGTAAAGGGTGTAGTTCCTATACCATGATATTCCGTCTTGACATGACGGATATTCATGATGGAAGATTCCATGCATATCCTGCAGATTATCATCTAAACCTGGCAATCACACTTCACTTCACCACTGAGGATTTTCTTCCAGTCACCTAATACGTCGTGTGTCCAGCAGTCATCCGCTCCGGCTGCCTCCCTCATGACAAGCGCAAGAATGTATGACAGCTCTTTAACGGTAGCTCCGGCTTCAAGTGCGCCTTTGAAGTGTTTAAGTACACAGGGTTTTGATCTCGCCCTTATTGACAGGGCGAAGCATATGAATTGATACGTTTTCTCATCGATGCTTCTTTTTCCACTGTAGAGTTCATCCATGTTTTCAAGGAGTTCTGCAAACTCTGGAAAGAATTCGTTCAGCATTCTCATCTTATTATCCTTTCATGTAAGAGTTGTATCCTGAACATCAGACAGTTTTGCCGCTTGACTGTCAGTAATATTTGTAATATTGTACAAATACGCAAGTACAGAAAGGAATCATCATGTCAGTGGATATCGCCCGCTTCGAAAAACGAGCTGAAGTAATCAAAGCAATGGCTAATGCCACCCGTCTTGTGCTGGTCGAGGAACTTTCGAGAAATGAAAAGACTGTTGGAGCTCTGACGGAGCTGGTCGATCTCGATATCTCCACTGTATCCCGCCATCTGCTGATCCTTCGTCATGCTGGAATTGTGGCATGCAAAAGGAATGGAAATCAGATCCTTTACCGGCTTCGTACTCCTTGTGTTCTGAACTTCTTCGACTGTGTCGAGAAGGTTCTGAATGGCGATGATGAGTCTTCGGATACCTGTTCTTCTGATTCATGCGAAGATTGCATCTAGAGATATACGATCAAAATCAGACTTTAAAGGAGGATTGATGGACTGGAAGAAGGAGAGAAATCCTCTTGGTTACATGCTTGGGTTTTTCCTGATCGCGTATTTCCTGCCGGTTGGATGGAATCGTTTCGACAATGCAGTATTTGAAGCCCTTTTTCTATTGAAGGAGTATGCGAGAGAACATGTTCTGACATGTCTTCTTCCAGCGTTTTTCATAGCCGGGGCGATATCCGTATTCCTGAGCCAGGCTTCAGTGATGAAGTACCTCGGAGCAGAGGCAAAGAAAGTTGTAGCTTATGGAGTTGCTTCGGTATCAGGAAGCATACTGGCAGTCTGCTCATGTACTGTGCTCCCCCTTTTCGCCGGAATTTACAGGATGGGTGCCGGGATCGGACCGGCCACCGCTTTCCTGTATTCAGGCCCCGCAATCAATGTTCTTGCGATAATTCTTACCGCAAGAATTCTGGGAATTGAGCTGGGCATAGCCCGCGCAGCAGGAGCTGTCGTCTTCAGTATTGTGATAGGCCTCCTCATGCACCTGATTTACGGAAAGAAAGAACATGAAAGAACGATTGCTGCACAGACATCTGGAAGTCATGATGATGTTTCCCGCCCGCTGTGGCAGACAACACTATATTTTGCCAGCATGGTCGGCATCCTCATTTTTGCCAACTGGGGAAAATCTGATAGTGATTCCGGGCTATGGGGTATTATCTATTCATGGAAATGGATTATTACGGGAGGATTTTCCATCCTTCTCGGTTTGATTCTCACCACCTGGTTCAATGTAAAACTATGGAAACTGTTGATCGTCGCTGCTGCAATCACTGCTTCTGCAGTAACTCTACCGGGTCATCCTGTCATTGCCTTTGCCATCGGTCTGATTGGATTTTCAATCGTTCTTACTAATGGCAACCGAGAAACACGATCCTGGTTTGACTCAACATTCGGGTTCGCCAAGCAGATATTTCCTCTGCTCTTTGCGGGAGTACTGATTGCAGGGGCTCTCCTGGGACGACCCGGTCATGAGGGTCTCATACCTTCAGAATGGGTCAGTTCGGCGGTTGGAGGAAACTCAATTATCGCAAACCTGTTTGCCTCAATCGCGGGAGCATTCATGTATTTTGCGACACTCACAGAAGTACCCATCCTTCAGGGACTCCTTGGCGCAGGCATGGGCAAGGGCCCGGCCCTGGCTCTTCTGCTTGCAGGTCCCGCCCTTTCACTGCCGAACATGCTGGTTATCAGGAGCATCATGGGAACGAGCAGAACAATTACTTTCGTATCATTGGTTGTGGTAATGGCCACGATCAGTGGAATAGTCTTCGGGCTGTTTTCAGGATAGGAGCAGAAATGAAAATAGAAATCAAAATACTCGGGACCGGTTGTCCCAAATGCGTCAAACTGGCAGAAATGGCGGAACAGGCAGCGATAGAGCTGGGGATCGAGTACGAATTGGAAAAGGTTACCGACATCAACGACATCATCAGCTACGGAGTCATGCTGACTCCAGCCCTTGTAGTTGATGGTGATGTGAAGGTTGCGGGATCCGTCCCCTCGATCGATCAGATAATCAATTACTTAAAAGTAGATCCAAGGGTGTGATATGAATAAGGTCACGAGATATGCTATCGTCATACTTGTCTGTCTTCTGGCAGGAGCAGCAATTCTTGCCGGGAGGAATCAGGAATCCGCTGATACGGCGGTTGTTTCCGCTGATAGCAGTTTGCCCAGGCTTCTGGATCTTGGCTCGCATACTTGCACACCATGCCAGATGATGGTCCCTGAGCTGGATGCTGTTTCGGAAGAGTACGCGGGTGTTGTGAATGTCGAATTCATCGATGTAAACGAGAATCAGCATGCAGCGGAGACGTATGGCATAAGGCTTATTCCAACCCAGATATTCTTTGATGCGGACGGGAATGAGCTGTTCAGGCACGAAGGCTATATGAGCAGGGAAGACATGGCAGCAAAGCTGCTTGAATTCGGTTACGATTCATCTCCCTCTCAGGATTAAGCAGTATGGAAAGCCTGATAGCTTCGTTCACAGGCGCTGTTGAATCGGCAGCACCGATAGCGATTCCGCTAGCTTTGCTCTGGGGAGTGCTGAGTATTCTGCTCAGTCCCTGCCATCTGGCAAGTATCCCTCTGGTCGTAGGATATATTTCCAGGCAGGGAAATACCGGATCAAACAGGGCATTCAGCATTTCAGCAGTCTTCTCCCTCGGCATAATGATCACGATAATTCTTGTGGGAATTGCTACAGCTGCTGCTGGACGCCTGCTGGGAGATATAGGCCAGTTCGGATACTATTTTGCCGCTG
>JAUWMQ010000062.1 GCA_030613065.1 Candidatus Aegiribacteria sp.
CCTGCGGAAGCCACAACCCCGAAAATATCAGGAATGGCCTTTATCCTCTTAAGCAGAGCTATCAGGAAAGCCCCCGCAAGTGGGATCGCTACGAAAAGCGGTACAATGCTTTCACTTATCATCCTCTTAACTCCCGCATCCTTGTTATGTCAAAGGTTCCGTATTTACCGTACAGTCTTATTGCAAGCGCGATAAGGAAAGCTGTTGTGGCAAGCCCTATCACAATTGACGTCAGTACAAGAGCGTGTGGAAGCGGATCAACCATAGATTCAGGAAGAATAACCTCTGTTTCGGAGAATATTGCGGCTCTTCCTCCGATCTTGTAAGCAACAAGAACAAGAAACAGGTTCACAGCGTACTCCGCGATCACAACACCCAGTATGATCTTGATAATATTTCGTTTTGAAAGTATTGCGTAGATACCGATGCAGAAGAGTATCATGCAGAGCACATAAGGCATATACGCATTCATCACTTCTTCTCCGATTCAAATTTCTGCAGGACTATCAAAGTAAGGAAAATACCGAACAGGCCGGCACCCACTTTAAGGCTGATGGCGATGTTCTCGAGAGGTATTATTCCCGCGCTTATAAGTTGTCCCGGATCTCCGTCCGGATGGAGGAAGTTATCAAAGAACCCTCCATATCTCAGTCCGAAAAGAGCAAGAACAAGGAACATGACAGCACCCAGTGCTTCAACCACAGCGGTGCTTCCTTTAGAGAATATCTTCGCAGATACGCTGCCGCCGAAAGCAAGGTCAAGGTTCATGAAAGAGAGTGCTATGATAACTCCTCCAGCGAATCCGCCACCGGGCGTTAAATGTCCGTGCAGAATGATGTAAATTCCATAGAGGAATATCAGACCAACGGTAAGCCTGGTTACCGTTTTTACAATAACGGTCATTCCGTGTTCGTGTTCTTTACTCATTGTTCTCCTGCAAATCTTCCTCTTTTTTCTTCCCAACGCTTCGCATTACCGTCAATACGCCAATTACAGCGGTAAAAAGAACCGTGGCCTCTCCCAGAGTGTCATAGGCACGATAATCGAGAATTACTGAGGAAACTACATTAGTAGCCCCTGTCCCGGAGATGGCGTTCATGGGATAAAACCGTGAAACTGTCATCAGTGGCTCTCCGAATGGAGAAAGCCCGCTGCTGAATGTTACAATGGCAGCAACAACAGCAAGTCCGAGAAAAAGAATTCCCATGAGGGCTCCAAAGGGCCTGCTTCCGCAGGATTTAAGAGCAATATCTCTATGAAGTGTCGCCCTTATCAGGAGTATTACAGCGACAATTTCAACAACGATCTGGGTCAGGGCTACATCAGGTGCTTTCAGAAGAAGGAAAATGATGGACAGTCCGAGCCCTACGATACCCACGGCCACAACGGCTGATAGAAGGTTTTTAACCTCTACCGCTATTATCGCTCCAGCGATCATCAAACCCAGAAGTACGTATAATTCAATCATATTTCTAACCCAATCAGATCAGCACTATGCATAGCACTACAAGCCCGATGATAAACCATAGGAAGTATCTGGACAGTATGCCATTATGCATGAAAGAGAATATTACACCGAAACCGGCAACAAACTTTCCGGCAACAACGTACAGGTCAAAGAGTTTATTTTCCGCCCAGCGGTAGATACCCTTGAGCAGACCCAGCTCATTGATGGTATTGTAGAAATTCACACCGGATACCCTCATATCCGGATACTTTTCCAGGGTTTCACCACCCACAAAGGGTTCCACTATCCTGGCTTTCTTCAGAGTTCCCACGAGATAGATTACGTAACCGATGACAAGACCCAGAATTAGCATCAGTGTTGCAAGGCCGGACTGCCATATGCCTGGAAGATCCAGCTGTCCCGTTACCTCGGGTCTGAAGTAATCTCCAAAGGGAATCTTCCATGCGAACACTCCAAGAAGTATGCAGAGAAGGGAAAGTACAACAAGTGGAATCGCGGTTGATAGACCGGTACCCTTTTGTTTCGCGTCTGCAAGAATCTTCTTTACACCTTCAGAAGGCTGTCCAAGGAAAACTGTATGAATAAGTTTCATAAAACTGGCAAGAGTCAGTACACTGCCAAGCATGGCAGCGATGAGCCAGAGAACCCATAACGAATCACCTGAATTAATGACGCCTTGATACACAAGCCATTTCGAAGCGAACCCATTCATTGGGGGTACTCCTGAAATTGCCAGTGAAGCAATAAGGAAAGTCACGAATACAAGAGGAATCACTTTAATAAGTCCACCCATCTGTGCCAGATTGCCAGTACCGGCTTTCCTTTCTGCCACTCCTCCTGACAGGAATAGACAGGATTTGTAGATGGAGTGGTTGAACATGTGAAATAGACCCCCGGCAATTCCGATGGGATTTCCCGTACCTATTCCCAGAACCATATATCCAACCTGGCTTACAGCATGGTATCCAAGCAGTCTTTTCAGATCATGCTGAATAAGAGCCATCATAACCGCCGCAACGATTGTGATGCTGCCAATGGCCATTAGTATTGTGTTCATTGCAGCTGTCATCTGGAAAACATCAAGGGTAACTCTTGCGAGTAAATAGATTCCAAGGAGTTTATCCAGTGAGGCCGGAAGAAAAGCGGTAACCGGAGTTGGAGCATTCTCCGCAGTATCGGGAATCCATGTATGAAATGGCATGGCTCCGGCTTTAGCGAACGCTGCCGATGCAAAACAGAGGTACGCAATAATCGATGCAGTTCCGGAAAGTGGTATGCCAGTTGCGGTAATCGGCATATTAAGAAGACCCTGAAATCCGGAAGAACCAGCAGTGATTTTCCATACCAGAACAATGCCGAACAGCATCAGTACATCGGTAGCGCCAACAATTACCAGTGCCTTCTTTGCAGCCGCCGGAGTGCCTTCCTTGCGTCCAAAGGCTATCATCAGGTAAAGAAGAAGACCAAGAAATCCCCAGAATATCAGCAGAATCATGAAATTAGCTGAGAACAGCACACCGAGAGTACTGGCATATGTTGCAATGGTGTATATGTAATAGCGCCATATACCCTTGCGACCTTTCATATGCTTCAGAGAATACATTACGATCAGTACAAAGAATAGTGTAGCGAATGACGCACAGAGTAGTGATAGAGGATTACTGGCGAAAAAGCCGTTCGGGTTCTTAAGGGCGTCTATTATCAGATTAAAATTCATCTGCCCCCCATCCTCTTCTTTATCTTCTCGGTCTTCTCTCGGCTGAGCTGGATAAGGTCTTTTCCGTTGTAAAGCATCCTGCCCTTACCATCCTTGACAGCTATTCTTTCAGTGCAGCAGTAGCACGGATCAATTGCGGCAAGGATTATCGTTGCATCCGAGATTGTCTCACCTTGAATAGTAGCCTTGTAAGTAGGAAGGTTCATGAATGTTGGAGCCCGCACTTTGTGCCTTAGAGGTCTGTTCGTTCCATCACTCTTAACATAGTGGAAAGTTTCGCCCCTGGGAGCTTCAATGTGACCTATCCCCTCTCCGGGTGGAACATCCATTATCTTAGCGTCGATTTCGCCGTCCGGGAGATTATTGAGACAGTATTTCAATATCTTTATCGATTCGAACGACTCAAGTATACGAACCACAGCCTTGTCGAAGACGTCCCCATTCTTGGTTACAATCATGTCCCATTCCATCTCCTGATATGCTCCGTAGGGGGAATCCTTCCTGACGTCACGGGCTACTCCGGAGGCTCTGGATGTGGGTCCCAGCGCACTGAAATCAATGGCTTCCTGGTAGCTCATGATACCGACACCCTTGAGCCTGGCATGTAGGACAGGGTCATCCAGAACAGCTTTCTTAAGCATGACCAGTGTTGGTACTATAGAATCAATCTTCTTCAGACAGATAGGAATATCTTCGGATCTGATATCTCTACGAACACCGCCGGGCTTGAACATGGCATAGGCCTGCCTGTTGCCCGACAATATTTCCATTACATCAAGTATTTCTTCACGGAGTTTCCAGGCCCACATGTAAACTGTGTTATAACCGAGGAAATGTCCGGCCAATCCCAGCCAGAGAAGATGAGAATGGATTCTTTCCCCCTCGGCGATGATTGTTCTGATGTATTTCGCTCTCATGGATACTTCCATGGGGAAAATATCCTCAACAGCCCTTGTATATGCGAAGGGGTGGCTTGTGGAACAGATGCCGCAGATCCTCTCGACAACGAAAGTGCTGTTCTCGAAGGTTTTCATCTCCGAGAGTTTCTCGATCCCCCTGTGGTTGTATCCCATCCTCATATCGATATCAACAACCGTCTCGCCCTCAACGGTAAGGGTAAAGAATTCCGGCTCCTCCTGAAGAGGATGGTACGGGCCTATAGGTATTATCGTTTTACCCATTATACCCCCCTTGTCCTGTCGGCTGTTTCATCCCACTCCTCGTAATCCTGTCTTAGAGGATAAACTCCTTCGGGCCAGTTGTCGGCCAGGAGAAGCCTCCTTGGGTCGGGATGACCGATAAAGGTTATACCTAAAAGTTCGCTCATTTCTCTCTCTATCCAGTTGAAAGCCTCTATATCCTTTGCAAGAGATTCAATCTCAGGTTTCTCCCTGTCAAGGAAAACTCGCAGTGAAATGAGCAGATTGATGTCCTCAACAATAAAATGGTAGAGTATCTCAATTTTCGGGGGCAGGTCAGTAGCTGTGGCAATATTGAACCTGGCGCCGATATTTCTGAAAAGATAAGTTCCAATTCTTACAATAGACTCTGGTGTAATATTCACATATACCCGGGTATTGGACTTGTCTTCCAGATCAAGAATATCCGCGTGAAAACGGCTGGTGAAATCCAGAAGTAATTCTTGTCTTATCATAGGGTGCCGCCAACTTTCTCAATCAGTTTTACAGCACCTGCGATTATCGCTTCCGGTTTAGGTGGGCAGCCGGGTATGTAAACGTCAACAGGTATTATCTTATCGAGCGGTACCGGGCAATTGTAACTATCCTTGAAAATTCCCCTGGATCCGGCACAGGTTCCAATAGCAACAACCAGGCACGGCTTCGGCACCTGCTCGAAAAGGGCTTTCATCCGTTCGACGGACATTCTGTTGCAGGAGCCGCTGACAAGAAGGACATCCGCATGCTTGATACTGCCTACCAGAAGCATGCCGAAACGTTCAATATCGAATCTGGGCGTAAGACAGTCCAGTGTTTCAATATCACAGTTGTTGCAGCTGCCGGTAGACAGATGAAATACCCATGGCGATTTCAGCAGTGCTTTTAGTTTCAGACTCATTACAGCTGTAGCCTTACCCTTCTATAAACCATTTAGTGCCAGTATAACGGCAACAACAGCGATCAATGTCATCGGACCCCAGAAAAACCTTACAGCCTGATCTATCCGTACCCTGGGGTTGGTATTACGGATGACTGTGATTATCGCTACAATTCCCACGTATTCAAGAAGAGTCCAGAGAATGTTGATTCCGTTTAATCTCAATCCGCCGAAGAAGAGGATCATCAGGAAGAAGGGCAGAATGAAAAAAAGCATATTCTTCATGAGCTTGAATATTGCAAGCCCCGGACCGGAGTATTCTACAATCGGGCCTTCCACTATTTCCGTTTCGGCTTCAGGGATGTCAAAGGGAACCAGAGCAAGCTTAGCCTGAACACACATAATGGCGACTATCAGTGCCAGTATGCCGGAAATGCTGCCAGCGAATACTCCCCCTGCCTGGCTGTCGATAATCGTGCTAAGACGAATGGAATGTGCGCTGATCACCGGAACAAGTGCCGCAAGTATGAATGGAAGCTCATACGCAATAACCAGCTTCATCTCCCTTGAGGCTCCAAGACTGGCAAGGGGATTCCCTGATGCGAATCCAGCGAGAATAAGGCTGATTGAGGGAATTGTGAGAAGGTAGATCGCCACGATCCAGTCTCCCATGAAACCTTCGGAAAAGAACTGATTGACCCAGAACAGTGTTGAAACCGCTATCACACCGGAGATCCCGATAACCGGGGCTATAAGGAAAATTCCTTTCGAAGCCCCTGCCGGTATGAGAGTTTCCTTGCCAAGAAGTTTTACTAAATCGTAAACAGGCTGAAGGAACGGGGGTCCAACTCTGTACTGAACCCTTGCTGTAACTTTTCTGTCTATCCAGCTGGTAATAAGACCCAGTATCGCTGTAGCTGCAAAACCGAACACAAGCAGGTAGATGATTGTCATGCATTACTCCTGTCCCAGTGAGTGGAGTGCACAACCAGGCGATTGCCAAGTTCGAATATGTTCTCTCCCTCAGGTTTACCTTTGACTGATGAGAGAGCACCGTATGGACAGGTTGGAATACAGGTATAATCCCCTCTGCCTTCGCAGTAATCACAGATATTGGCCAGATACGGCACGATCTCAGGATAAATGGTTCCGTAAGGGCAGGCGTGTGAGCAGGAACGGCAGTTTACGCACCTTGCTGTATGCCGCAGAAGCATACTTCCGCCTTCAATCTTTTCAAGAGCATCTCTGGGGCAGGAGTTTACGCAATGCGGTTCTTCACACTGTCTGCAGATAAAAGCGTAGGTTGCAAGTTCAATAAGGGAAATCATTCCATTGTTAACCGGATGGTAGAAATAGCTGCATTCTATGATACACTTATCGCATTTGTCTGAATTACATATGTCCAGATCTATGAAAAGCCTGTTTCCGTTTTTATTCTCCGCTACAGCGTCGATATTACCTTGAAGCTGATCAAACGTTGTTTTGTTCATCTCCATTAAGCTGTCCTACTCCCAGATTCCGGGGTATTCCCGGATCATATCGTAAGTGAAGACAGGACCGTCTTTGCAGCAATAGTAGGGGCCTATTCTACAATGTCCGCACTTGCCGAAACCACAGGACATATTTTTCTCCATGGAGAGATAGATGTTCCTATCCTTTACTCCGAGTTCCTGCAGCTTGAATGTTGCGAATTTCATCATTATGGGCGGTCCGCACACAATAGCCTTTGCCAGCGCAAAATTAACGTCAATATCATCCATTATTGTGGTAACAACCCCAACAGGGCCGTTCCAGGAATCGTTGCCTTCGTCAACCGTAAGTTTCATATCGATGTTGTCCCGCTTCATCCACTCCTCAAGCTCCTCGCGGTACAGGAATTCCTCGGGATTTCTGCATCCGCCTCTGTACACGAGCTTTGAAAGCTGCTTTCTCATGTGAAAAAGGCCGTACATAAGAGTTCTGACCGGCGCGAGTCCAACTCCGCCACCTATGACCAGCACATCCTGGCCTATGAATTTCGTAAGCGGATATCCCTTACCCAGCGGTCCCCTCAGTCCTACTGTATCACCGGGCTTCAATTCGTGAATGGCATCTGTGATTTTGCCAACCTTTACAATTGTTATCTCCATCGTTTCCTTGATCTTTGAATCTGATGATGGAGTGAACGGAGCTTCGCCTTTACCAGGAACGGAAAACTCCATGAACTGCCCGGGCTTGAAAGTGAGTTTTTCCTTTGGTTTAAGAAGGAAGGTTTTAATTGAAGGCGTTTCGGTTGTAACCTTCATTACCTCTGCTTCAATGGAGCGGTATGGATTATTCATCTTACTTCCAGTCTTGCCAGGACTTCCCTGATGTCTATCTTGCCTGGACATGCGGCTGTGCATCTGCCGCACCCCGTACATCCGATCTCCTTGAGTACTTCAGGGAAATAGCTGAATTTCTTGTCAAACCTGTTTCTAAGTCTCATCCATAATCTATCCCGCGGGTTCTCTCCTCCGGCAACCCTGGCAAAATCATGTATCATGCAAGAATCCCATATTCGATACCTTGCCAGTTTGCTGTCAGATTTCTGATCGTACAGAAGGAAGCAGTGACAGGTGGGACAGATGGTGTTACAGGCTCCGCATTCCACACAGTCTTCCGCAACATCTTTCCAGATCTCCGATTCGTACTGCTTCTGAATAATCCGTTTCAGTCTGTCCATGACTGGAATTTTCTTTTCCTTCGCTCGCTCCATTACACCGGATTTTACAGTGGTTCTATTCTCATTGACAGCCTCGGTCTGAGCCTCAGCTGCTTCAGTGAACAGGTTCTTATTGCTAATTACAATATCACGGCCTTTATCGCTTCCCGTAGTAACGATGAAACCGTCATCAACTGGTGAAAGGTTCATATCAAATTCGGATTCCGGCCAGGGATTGATATCTATTGCTGTACAGAAGCATGTTTCGCCAACACCAGTACAGTCAGCTGAAATGATCAGCCCTTCTTTTCTGGCTTTCATGTAAGTGGGGTCACCGTATTCATCGTCAATGAAAACAAAATCCAGTATTTTGAAGCCTTTCAGGTCACAAGCTTTCGCGCCTACAATACAGAGAGGTTTATCATCACGCAGGATATCCGGTTTAAAATCTTCAGAAACCTTTTCACGGCCGAGGAAATAGAATGATTTGAGGGGGTCAAATGATCTGATCTTTCCTATTTCATAATTTGTATCCGACTCGCCCAGAAGCGAATAGCCGGTACTGTCCCCCATACTGCGAGGAACGTACACTCTATAATCCCCCGTAAGGGACTCAAGAAGTTGATCAAGACTACCCCGTTTGATGAAAAGCATTGCAAAGAAATAGAGATGCAGAACAGGTTTGTCAAGGGGTTTGAAAGAGCAAATACCGTTCGTATTGATAAATTTTTTATGATACTTTCAGACAAGTAGTTACAATTCGTACAATCGAAACTGAGTGCGTATTTATCCTCTATTTTCAATACGCGCTTACTCCATCACTGCTCGAATTCATACCCGGATGCCCGGATTTGTCTTGAGACATCCGCGCACTACTGCTTTCTTAATGAGATCAGGCGTGAAATTTTACCTGATGCTTCGGAAATATGTTCCGACTCAATGATTCTAAAACCGCATCCTTCCGCATCTGACTGAAACTTCTCATATCCCGAGTAAAGATCAGTTTCTTCCGCAAACCGTACGAATTCCGAAAGAGAAATTAAATCTCCGTTAAATGGAAGCTCCATAACCAGGATAATGAAATAACCGCCCTTCTTCAATACACGGTATGCTTCTTTAAGCACAATAGTTATTCCATGTATTTCAGGAAGGGCCATCAGCATCATGATGGTATCGATACCCTCTGTCCTTACCGGCAATTTTCTTACATCACCGCCAACCGCTTCAGAAGTCCGGCTTCGACCTGCATACCTGAAGCGGTACTGAATATTCCCGAGGCACTTCAGATCCCGTTCAACAGACAGTGTCTGCTCCAGCCCTCCATTGAGGAAAACCTGATGGGATACGGCAGAACCACCACCGGAAGCCAGATCCAGTAGAGATGTCGCTTCAGTATCAACGATTGTCTTCATGAAAATATTGAATGAATCACTTGGATCTCCATCCTTCCATGGAAACTTAAGGTGTCTCTCCGCTCGACTTCCTTTTTTGAACCACTCCCCCGAGTCCCTGTATTTCATTTTCTCGATCACTGCTTCTGGAATCTCCGGGATGGATTTCATTTTTGTATTAGTCTGAATGCTCTGCCTGACTCTTTCTGCTTCAGCCATCTTCAGAGCTTCATCGATTCCAAGGGAAACAAGCCTTGGAATGGAAAGCGGTGGTAGCACGGGGGCATCAATTCCAAGAGCCTCATCAACGGGGGCTTTCCAGTGGTCTATAGAACCTGCAGTCATTAGAACCGGGCGACCGACAACTATGGGAAAACTGAGACCGCATCTTCTGCATTTCAGATGGCCTGATCGGATATCGCCTTTCCAGGTTCTGATATTTTCTGTTTCCAGTTCTGATTTGCATTCCGGACATCCAAGGTATTTCAGAGCTTTTCTTCTCATACAATCTCCCTCCTTCGAAAATAGTACTTCTGTAACCCACTTATTATCAATTGTTTACAAAATTTGTCAACCGTTGACAGCACGTAAGAAGCAACCTATATAAATATAGTGGCATCATGAAATGCATTCCTTAAATGAAGTGCCATACAATCAGACTAAAATCGATTAAGCGTAGTGTTACGACGAGATGGAAGGTGTGGATGATGATCAGATGTATACTGTGTATTTTTGCATTCATAACCGCTCTGGCTCTTCTACCAGAAGCGTACGGGAATGGCTACGACGACTACCCACCCGATCTCGCCTGGTCGCCGGTTGGAGATGTACTTGTTGCCGCCCTTGATGACAGGCTCGTAATATGGACACCTGATGAAGGCCAGATAACCGTTGCAGAGGGTGAGGCGGCATCTCCCGCCTTCACTCCCGATGGCGAATGGGTTGCCTTTATACTTGACGGAATGATACACTACTTTCAGGTGGATACCCCCCATGCATTCAGGCAGCCTGTGCATACAGGGGAAGCTGTAGCCTGCACATTTGATCCACTGGGTGACCACCGGGATCCGGTTCTCTGTTTTACCACTCAGTTCCTTGGCAGTGATATTTACGTAACCGGACTTTTCTCTGGTGATACCTTTGTACTCCTGGACGAGTATTCGGATGCCAGGGTCAACGCCCCGGTGATATCACCGGATGGAAGTAATATCGCCTGCATGAATTTCGCTATGAATCCAACATGGTACGAGGAACTCTATATCATTGGCGCCTCCGCACCTTCGGGTAGACGTGCCAGAGCTGATACGACCTTCCAGAACCGGGGGGAATGGCATGAATCGAAGCCAGTATGGATAACCGACGACGTGCTGCTGTTCCAGATAGGTGGATGGGGAGAGTGGGAGCTGAGATTTCTCAATATAGAATCAGGCATTGATAAATTCTTCCTGGATAACGCCAGTCAGGTGTCAGCAGCCCTGGATGGCCAGTTACTGGCATTCTGCCGGAAAGATCCTCTCCCGTCGGCGGACTTTGGACGTGCATGGGAAGATCCTACCACGGTTTGGATAATGAAAAGGGAAACCATGTACCTCAGACAGGTATCCGAACAGGGAGAATGGGCGATCCAGCCAGCACTCTCACCCTGCGGCAGCTACCTGGCCTGGATAGAGATGGTGCCAGATGGTGAAGTGCTGAAAGTAATCAGGGTCGGCCAAAAAAAAGTACACATGCAGTAGTAAGTGTACGATGTTATGTCCGACCCTACCTATACAGCGCCTTATAGATCATATATGTATGATGGACATTCTGTACGTAGTTCTTCGTCTCATTGTAGGTTATTAGCGCAAAGAATTCGTCGGCTTCCATATCCTCAGCACCCCAGTGAACGGCGTTGTGAGGGCCTCCGTTGTAAGCGGCTGCTGTCAATACAGGGTCTTCTCCAAGATCCCGGTTGACTCCTGAGATGTAGCAGATTCCATATTCGATAGAAACTGCCGGGTCGTATAGCCTGTCCGGAGAGTAATCGTCCCATCCCTGTTCAATGGCAAGGTATTCAGAGGTACTCGGAATCATCTGGATAAGCCCTCTGGCACCTGCAACGGAGTAGCAGGTTGGCTGGAACATGCTTTCATTCCTTATTATCGCCCATGCAAAGAGCGAATTCAGTCCGTATTTCTCACCAGCTGGCACGACAAGCTCCGGCCAGGCCATCTGGTAACGCAGCATCCACAACTCTCTGGGTCTGTCGCTGCCGGACAGATCCCACATGTTGTATCCTGATATTGGTCTCCGTTCCCAGACATTGTGTTCAAGATAGAAAGGAGCGAGGTAATCAGGCCCACCGACGATCTCTTCCGCTTTTTTAAACTCACCATCTGCGAAATATCTTAGCCCTGCTTCCTGTAGAAACAGTCCTCTGAGTGCAGCTTCCGGCGGTTGGGCAGGAGGATGTCCATACCTTGTCATCCATTCCTCAAGGGGTTCTTCAGTAAACTCGGGCTCCCAGGGCCGCTGTCCAAGAAGCTCCCTGGCGAAAAATGCGGGAAGACTTGCGGGAGCCGACTGGATCAGCTCCTCAAGTATAACCACACCTTCGGGATTACCTTCAGTATAGAGAAGTTTGCCAAGCCAGTATTTCGCGGATGAAAGGTATACGCTGCCTGGCCAATCAGAGGTGAAATTCTCCAGTTCGACTATAGCATCTGGAATCCTTCCGGATTTAATGAGCGAGAAGCAGAGATAGAAATGCGCGTCGTCCGCTGTAACATTGTACGGGTAGCGTTCAAGGGTTGCCCGAAACCACGGGATGGCCTGCTGCCAGAGCCTGTTCGCAGCCAGCATGTCACCAATATACCAGGGGAGGTTTCCTATCCTGTAATGCTCCGGAAATTCAGTACCGTACTCCTCCAGAACCGCGAGCCCCCTCTGCCAGTCACCTGAACGTCCAAGATCCCGCCCCAGGTATATCATCGCATCGGGCGCGTCCTCGGAACCGGGCCATCTAACAAGATAATCATCAAGCATGCTGACCGCTGTCTCGTAAAAACCCAGCCTGTCCCTGGTACGTGCAGCGAGATACCAAAGGTGTGGATCAGGATCAGTGGAGTTCAGGGCAATATCGTACAATTCGTTCCAGAGACCTCCACTGTAGAATGGATCGGCAACGGAAGCAGCAAAATTTCTGTCGTTAAGAATTTCCAGCCTTAATTTGTCGTAAGCACCTGCATGAACCGGAGCGGCAGGCCAGAGTTCAAAGGACTGCAGAAGAACATCCCTGTATTCGGGATGACCGTTTTCCAGCATCCAGATACCCCTGTAATGATACAGAAAGGAGAGGAGTTCATCGCTGCTTGCACTTTCAGCTTCACGTAAGAGGGAATCCGCCGTAATGAACTGCCCGGTTTCCAGATATCCCCTGTAAAAGAGTATGGTCCTGCTTCTGAGAGCCCTCTCTGGCAGATCTCCGGGAACCCCGCTGAGAGCTCTCAACGCAAGTTCTGCGGAGTCGGCCTCAATAAGGGAATCGGCAAGAACAAGTTGAAGATATTCCGGCATAACGCAGTCAGTGCGTAAAAGAAGCTCTCCTGCGATCCCTGCACCTCCCAGTTCAAGTGCCCTGTAAGGAGCCAGAGAATCCGATTGTTCAAGCAGCAGCTGGGCGGTGATTAAACTTGGGAAATCAGAGGATCCGGCCGCCTTCCATACAAGACCGTTTCTCAGGCTGTCTTCCTGGGTAATGAGCAGAGCAGCTATCAGGTAAGCATCTCTGGCCTCTTCTTTCAGCCCTTCTGAAAGCAGGGAATCTCCACTTGCTTCTGCAAGCAGGCTTCTCTCATGGCATGAGAGGTTATCAATGTGGTTTTCATCCGGCTGAAGTGCTCTGCACCCGAAAAGGGCTGCTGCGATTAAGAGAATGATTCCAGTCGGTTTAACTCCTGTACTTGGCAAGTTCCTGTTCCAGTTCAGGATGTCCGGGGGCGATCTTCTCGGCCTTCTCCAGGGCTGCAAGAGCTTTCGCATGATCACCCTGGGAAACGTAGGCCCTGCTCAGCGCTATCATAATGCCGGTGGAAGCCTCGGAATCCTCATTCAGATATTTCTGAAGGAAATCGATTGTGTCACCCGGTCTTCCGTTTATTAAGAGTACGGTTCCAAAACCGGAGATGGCGGGTTCAAGCTCGGGATTAATTTCGAGAGCTTTTCTGAAGTGTTCTTCAGCCTCTGCCAGCTTTCCCTGGGATGCTTCGATGTGAGCCATGTTCGCAAACAGCTCGGGGTTGTCGGGGCTGAGCTCAATAGCTTCGTTCAGGTCTGAAAAAGCCTGATCAAATTCAGCATTGTTGAAATGTACAATTGCGGAACGGTTCAGATTTTTTACTCTGTTATCCTTGACTTCGATCGAGTGAAGTGTCAGCAGATCCTTCATCTTTTCAAGCTGCTCCTTCTGAGCTTCGGTGCTTTCCTTTACACTGCCTGATATTGAAACTACTTCCTCAACCGTTGAAGCCTGGATGTCTTTAATCTTCTCCTGGATGCTGTCTCTGGCCGAGTCCATTTTAGATGATATTTCACCTATTCCGTCAGATAGGACCTTCAGGTTTTCAATTAAGACTGCTCCTCGGTTCTCATCGGACTGGCCGATTACTTCTTTCACCGTTTCCTGGATGGCTGATGCTGATTCAGTGATCTTCATGGATACTTCACTCATTTCCTTTGTGAGCTGCTCCTTCTTGATGGAATTCTCAGGTCCTTCAGCCAGAACCTTCAGAAGATTCTCCTCAGAGCTGCCGAGATATTCCCTTATACCGCCAAGGAGTTCGTTGGACTTGATCAGCTCTGCTGTCAGACTTTCGAACTTCTCCAGAAGCAGAGATGAAATACTCGTTTCCAGCTTTTCGATACGCAAGTCAATGTTCATCACTGATTCATTAAGCTTGTAAACAAGCTTTCCAATTCCTGTAATCAGTTCCACCATACTATGATCAGTGCTTTCAGTTTCCGGCTTATCATCCATTTTTCACCTTCTTTGTTTTCGTCTCGATCCGAAGTCCCGATATTAATTCCATCTGATCCGGGTTGTATGCAGGACCCTCCATCTGCAGCATTCCCGTAAACGCTGGATACCTCCCAGCGATGAATCTGCGCAGGGCAGTTCTCTCCATCTGGGCACCCGACTGCTCAAGAGCCCAGAAAAGCCTCTTCAGAGGAGATCCATCTCCCGTTTTTCTATATTCCTTCATCCATTCTAAAATAGCCTGATCACGGTAACCGAGATTCCACAATGCCAGGGCCCTTGTATCCATAGTTTGAGAGGATTCATCATCCACTTCATCCAGCATCTTCAGGGCTTCTCCGGACCTTCCTGAAATAACCATGTTGAAGGCAGCATTACTCGCAGCCTCCAGTTTCATCCTGGCGTCAGCCAGTCCATCTCTCAATCTCGACAGTATACCGTTCGAACCGTTCTTCCTGGCAATCGAAACAGCATCGGAAAGCATTCCAGCCGAAAGCAGTATATCCAGAAGCTTTTCCGTCTTAGCATCCGAAACAGTATCTTCACCCATCATTTCATCCAGGTTTCTCATGCAGGTTTCAGCCAGCATCTTTCTGAGCGGAATATCATTATGAGGGAAAAACAACTCATCATCCGCCAGCTGGAACAATCTTTCAATATCCTGGCTGGTTCTGAGTGCTGCCGGGGCTATTACTCTGGCCTCTTCAATGCTTATTTTATCAAATCCATCGGGAAAGAATCTTTCAAAAGCTTCTGCAATTACTGCATCAACTTCAACTGTCTGCCAGAATCTGATCCTGTCGGCTTTTCCTGCGGTGACCTCAACGAGAAGCTGTCTCGAAGCATCTGCCTTCCAAGGGGGATCACCCTTCCGAGCAATGCTGCTGAGTATGTCCTCCGTTTTCTGCGCAAATGCACCGTATTGAGCCAGTTCAACCAGATCAAGCAGAGCTTCGGGATTCTCTTCAGGAGTCCAGTCCTCGATAGCAATATCAATAATCTCTTCGTTCAGGGGAACGCGAATGCCGGGATTATCTTTGCAGATTCTGCTGAAAACAGACGCATTTCCGGATGCCATCGCGCAAATTGCCCCCGGAACCGGTCCCATCTTACGCTGGAATTCTTCTATTATTCCTTCCCTGGAAAGCTCCGGCATAAGAAGTACAGCCTTCACTATCAAGTCATCAATATCAGCAGAAATCCGGTAGCGTGATGCTATTCTAGCGGCGTATAGATATGCTCCCCCGGATGAACTTTCAACTGCCATGGAAAGGGCCATACTGAGAAGTTCTTCAGCTGCGCTGGAATCAAGATCAAGCATGACTGCGGAGTATTTATGAAACCTCTGAAAGTCCCCCCTTGCTGCCGCAGTCCTGCTAAGAGAATCCAGCAGGGCATATTCACCGGGATGATCCTCAATCATGCTTTCAAGTAACTCCAGTACACCTGCTTCACTCGAAACAGGGGCTAATACGGCTGATACATCATCGAATCTCTTCTCAGTCTTGAATGATACAGCGATGAGTTTTCTTATTTCAAGCCCCATAGCAGGTGCTTTCGGCAGGATGAATTCCAGCACGGTTCTGGCCATTGTACTTGACCAGGTTCTTCTAGCAGGTTTTATAAGAAGATCGAGAGCTTCTTTGTACCTGTCCCTCACTGTTTCGGAACACGCCTGAGCAACGCTATCAATCAGGGGCTCACCGATACTTCCACTAATGTAAGAGGATCCGGCAAGGATAATCTTGTTCCGGGAAAGCAGATACTTGAACTTGAACTGGGCCTCCTCAGCTGGATTGTCCCACTTGAGCTCCGATGCAAGTGCAATCTTCCATTCTTCATCTCCCACAAGCTTCTCAAGGATTGATGCCACTGATTCAGCAGCCCTTCCTGCGACTGTCCTGGTGAGTATTTTCTGTAGATCAAG
>JAUWMQ010000150.1 GCA_030613065.1 Candidatus Aegiribacteria sp.
TTCGAGGCCTGACCCCATTTGCTTATAATGCTAACTTTCGAGGCCTGACCCCATTTGCTTATAATGTTAACTTTCGAGGCCCGGCCCCTGCCGCTAACTTGACTACTGAACATATGTTTACTATTCTTGTTCTGTGGAGGAGGTGGCATGTGGTAACCAGGTACAACGAGCTTGTGGAAATGATAGGCCATTTCGCCCGCGGAAAAGTGCAGCCCTGCCGGTTCAAATGGAACGGCCATGTGTACCATATAGCTTCGGTATCATCGCAGTGGGAAAGCCGCGAAGGGGCATACCCTCTTTTTCATTACGTCGTTCGTACCGCAGGAGAAGATGTATACGAGCTTCACTTTGACACATCCGATCTCTCCTGGACACTTGACTTCCACTATTCCGAGAACGGTTAGGCAGTGTGCTTATGCGCTCCATACTCCACATCGATATGGACACATATTTCGTATCGGTGGAACGACTTTCCTTTCCATGGCTTGAGAAAAAACCTGTAATTGTAGGCGGCAGAACCCTCCGGTCAGTTGTGGCCTCCTGCAGCTACGAGGCCCGCGAACGGGGGGTAAGGTCAGGCATGCCGATAGTCAACGCCATGCGCCTCGCGCCGGATGCAGCCATTATTTCCGGAAGCCACGGAAGCTACGCATCCTATACCAGAAGAATCCTGGAGATACTTCTATCGTTCTCCCCCATACTCGACCCCGCCAGCATTGACGAGGCCTTCATGGATGTAACCGGCGTCATCGGCGACAGATCACCCCGGGAAATGGCTGCGCGCATACAGAAGGATATTCTGGACGGTACGGGCCTCTGGGCCAGCATAGGCATTGCACGGAACAGGTTTCTGGCTAAGATGGCTTCTTGCGAGGCAAAACCAAGGGGAATTGCGGAACTGAACCCGGATGATATCGTTGATTTCCCGGTGGGCAGGATCTGGGGTGTAGGCCCGGCCACACAGAGACGTTTTCTCAGCCTGGGGATAGAAAAAATATCGGACCTGCGAAAATTCACCCGTCAGCAGCTTCGGGCCCTTATGGGAAAACATGGTGAAAGCCTTTACTTTCTCTGCAGAGGAATCGATGATTCACCCGTGGTCCCCGGAGACCTTTCTCCGAAGCCCCTTTCAATAAGCAACGAACATACGTTCAGTACGGATGTAATGAACCCGGATGAATATCTTCCGGTGCTTGCGATGATGAGCCAGAAGGTGGCCCGCAGGGCCCGAGACAAGGGTCTTGCGGGGAGTACCGTCACATTGAAGTACAGGCTCAGTAATATGCAGCGCCGCTCAAGCGCCCAGTCACTCGCGGAATACACGGACAGCGTCAGAACAATTTACAGCACTGCCCGTTCTCTGGCCCACCTTGCGATCAACTCCAGGATAAGGCTCATAGGAGTATGTCTCAGTTCACTTACCGATGAATCAGGGCGCCAGCTTGAAATATTCGGAGGCAGAAGTGAAAAAGTCGATGCGACGATAGACCATATACGGCACCGTTACGGAGAAAGAGCAGTTACAGGAGGCAGAACAATTGCAGGGATTGGTGTTTCATGAGAGATTAACTGCTGTTGGTCTGCAGGTTATAATCGTGGCAGGAATGAACACTGCCTGCGACAGGTAATGATAAGGGTGAACATTGACCTCTGAAACAGAGCACAGAAAAATAGAACTGCGACTTGGCACCTCCGGGTACAGCTTTTCCGACTGGGTTGGCCCCTTCTATCCCCCCGGTACCCCGAAAGGGAAAATGCTTGATTTCTACTCAAAGCACTTTGCAGCCGTAGAGGTGAACAGCACATACTACAGGATAATGCATCCAAAAGTTTCATGGAACATGGTAAGCAAAACCCCTGACGAATTCCAGTTCATTGTAAAGCTGCATTCCAGCATGACACACTCAAGAGATGCTTCCAGGGAACAGTGGGATCAGTACTGCATGATGCTCGATCCGTTCATCCAGAAAGAAAAGCTCTCAGGGCTCCTCGCGCAGTTCCCCTATTCATTCAAACCTTCGGAATCGAGTGTGCGCTACGTAGAAGAACTCAACCGGAAAACAGGTGAAGTGCCGCTCGCAGTTGAATTCAGATACGATGAATGGTACCGGCAGGACATTCTTGACAGGATAAGCGGTGCCGGGATGGCACTGGTGTCGGTTGATCTGCCAAGGCTTCCTCATCTGCCGCCTCCGGTTGTCATAGGCGGGAAACCCTTTGGATATGTAAGGTTTCATGGCAGGAATATCTCGCAATGGTGGAAAGGCGGCGCGCTCCGGTATGATTATACTTACAGTGATGAGGAACTTCATGCCTGGCTGCCTGCTATAAACAGGTCAGCTACGGAGTCAGGAAAGATATTCGTAATGTTCAACAACTGCCATTTCGGCCAGGCTGTCCGGGATGCAGTTAGAATGAAAGAACTGTTTACAGGAGAGTGATTATGAAAAAAAAGGTATTATTACTCGCAGTTTTTGCTGCTGCGGTTATGTTTTCATCAGGAACCGGCTGCGGGATTACAAGTCCGGTCATATCAGCAGATTTTCCCTTCTATTTCCTTCAGGACATATCCGTCCCCGGTATTCCATACAGCTGCTGCTATCTTAAGGAGGGCGGAGATGGAATCGCGGCGGTGGACAGCCTGTACTTCATAGATTACGAGAACGGCTATTGCCTTGCAAGGGTTTACCTCCAGGGGTATACGGTTGAAGATGTAGGGGCAACCGCCGAAGGCGGGTATGCCCTTGCGCTTTGCGGCAATCTCCTTTTCTACGTGAGTAACAGTACATACATAGTACACAGCCCTGTTTCCCTGAGCTCTTACGGCAGATTCATACTGACGCAGCCTGCTGGTGGAAGCTGGCACCTTTACTCCGTTGGAGCAAACGGGACAGTTATAACCATCAACTCGCAGTCGTGGGATGTGACAGCTGTGGATTCCGTATCCGGACTGCAGGACCCGGTAGCGGCTGCCATTACTAATGATGGATCCGCGATTTTCATAGCTGATGGTTACGATAATACTGTCAAGAAAGTGTCCACCGGTGATTTCAGCACAGTAACAGCTCAATGTGCCGTTCCAGGTGGAATAAACGATCTGTACGCAGGATCAGGCAGTCTGGTGTACGCAGCTCCGGATTCACTTAATGAGATATGGGGAATCGATACTGGAACAGGTCAGCATTATTCCACCTACCCGATATCCAGCCCCGCCATCGCAGTAGCGGTCACCCATGATGGCCATTACCTGTTCGTGGCTCACAAGAGCAGCGGTGTTTCGGTAATAAATACCCAGAATAACGATCTTGAAGCTACAACATCCGGTTATGGAACGGTATTCGATATTGACATTAATCCGAATGGCAGCCGGGCGCTGCTCTGCTCTAACCTTGATAAGATCATAAGCCTTGAGAAGTAGGAACAGAATCACCTTCTACTGTAATGCGTCATTGACATAATGATACTATTATAGTACTATATTGTCATGCCAAGAAAAATTATAGAACTGATTCGGGATTTGAAGAAGGCTGGATTTGTTGATCGCGGTGGGAAAGGGAATCATCGCAATTTCAAGCATTCAAGTGGAACAAGAATAACGATAAGTGGAAATCCCGGGCATGACGCCAGGCCTTATCAAGAGCGAGACGTAGAAAAAGCCCTTTTGGAGGTGAAGAATGAAACCTGGTGATAACTATTTCAAGATTGTAGAGTGGTCAGAGGAAGATCAATGTTATATCGGCTCCTGCCCCGGCTTAATGCTGGGCGGTATACATGGTGATGATGAAGTCGCTGTATATAGAGAACTATGCCAGGCTGTAAACGAATGGATAAGAATCTATGAGGAAGATGGGGATCCTCTTCCTCCTCCCACTGCCGGAAAGAAGTATTCTGGTAAATTTGTGATTCGAGTTGGGGAAGATCTCCATAAGATTCTGGTCGTTAAAGCTCTTCGAAATGGAGAGAGTTTGAACTCGTACTGTGTAAATGTACTGCGCGAGCAAAGATCTCACTATGGTGAAAACAAATGAATCCAGAGGTTTCGTGAACTCACCGCTTATTTGTAATGTTCGCATGCTTCGATGCAGGGGATGAATTTCTTCCTGTCTTCGCCGCTAAACTTGATGATTTTGCCTTATTCAACAACTCCTGTAAAATTGAGCTTGAGGATGTGAAACCCCGGAAGATCATTGCTCCTTTGAAAAAGCTTCTGAAGAATGTGGAACTGGAGAATGCAGATGTCTGACATTATCGGTGAGATTTCCCGTGAGTTGAGAAAGCTGGCAGAACCGGAAAGAGCCAGGATCCACCAGAGGTTCTTCAAGACCGGCCGTGGTGAATACGGTGAAGGTGACATGTTCCTCGGCATAAGGGTGCCACATATAAGAAAACTTGTAAAAAACTTCAGGGAACTCTCCCTGACGGATACGGAGAATCTCCTGCATTCCCGGTGGCACGAGGAGCGGCTGTTCGCTCTTCTTATTCTGGTCGATTCCTTCAAGCGGAGCGGCGATGAGCTCGGAGAGAATATCTACGATCTGTATATGGATAGCACACGGTGGATAAACAACTGGGATCTTGTCGACCTTTCTGCCCCGAATATTCCGGGAGTATGGCTTCTCAGCAGGGATAGAAAACCCCTGTATGAGTTTGCGGAATCGGACGATCTGTGGAAGAAACGGATATCTATAATATCCACCCAGCACTTCATCAGAAAGAACGATTTCAAAGATACCCTTCATATATCGAAGAAGCTTCAAAAAGAGGATCATGACCTTATTCACAAGGCTGTAGGGTGGATGCTGCGGGAAGGGGGCAAGAAGAACC
>JAUWMQ010000105.1 GCA_030613065.1 Candidatus Aegiribacteria sp.
GAATCATATTAACCCTGCCCTTTTTTGTTCGAGTAATGAATTTAAGCTGTCACTCAAATTCTAATCACTCGGGCCGAAAAGGGCACTTCTTTTTCAACTACGAAAAGCTATCTTGGACACGCCTGTTCTGGAATAACGGAATTTCATACTGCCCCTGAGAACCTTGGCGAAAACCCGCTTCCCTGTTAGTGTCGGTACTTAAACCCCTCCGGAAGATAATATGAAATGACACCAGTTAGCGCAATATTACTTTTTCTGGCAGGTATTGCCGCCGGATTCGTTAACGTCAGCGCGGGCGGTGGCTCTTTTCTTACAATACCTCTTCTGATAATACTGGGAGGACTGCCTGCAACCGCTGCCAACGCTTCAAACAGGGTGGCTATACTATTGCAGAACATCATAGCAGTTAAGAACTTCAGGCGGCATGGATTCAGGGATATAAGGCAGGGTGTAAAACTCGGGTTATCCGCCATGGCAGGCGCTGTCATAGGATCAATGATAGCACTGGACATATCAGAAGATCTTTTTCGCACCATCCTTACAGTAATTATGGTTCTCGCACTTGTAATAGTTCTCCGCCCGGGAAGGAAGAACTCCACTGAGTATTCCGCAGAGCAGCTGCGGCATCCCGTTCTTCAGATATTCCTCTTCTTTTTCATCGGTATCTACGGTGGCTTCATCCAGGCTGGAACCGGTTACCTGATAATCTTAGCCCTTTCAATTCTCGGAGGTCTTTCCCTTCTGAAGGCTAACAGTCTGAAGATCGTTATCATCGCAGCCTATCTCGTACCTTCACTTGTGGTGTTTCTTCTCAACGGAGAAATCAGATGGCTGCCTGCTGTTATCCTGGCAGGGGGAACTTCAATAGGTGGATGGTTCGGCTCCACCTTTGCAATCAGAAAAGGCGACAAATGGATAAGAATCATTCTGGCTGCAGGAATTCTTGCAATGGCGGCCAAGATGGTCGGGTTATTCTGATGAACTGCCGTCCCTGACCGAAAGAAGGACATTCTTTATCAGCACCGAGAGGTCTTCAATACGGTATGGTTTCTGAATGAATCCTGCAAGGTGTTTCCCGGCGAACCTGTGCATTACATCCCTCCTGCTGAAACCGCTGGAAATTATCACCGGAACATCCTTGCGAATGCGGCGGATCTCACGGTACACTTCGTCACCGCTCAGGTGGGGCATAGTCAGATCCAGAATGACGAGTATTATCTTATCCGCATTCCTTCTGAACTGATCAACCGCCTGCAGGCCATCTTCCGCCGAAAGAACGGTAAATCCAAGATGTTCAAGCATGTTTCGTCCGACTGCAAGTACGGTATCCTCATCATCGGCGAACAGTACGAGTCCCTCTCCAGTCCACATTTCTTTTTTAACCCAGGCGCAGGAATTGGAGATTTCCGAATCATTCTCGTGGTAAACCGGGAAAAATACCTTGAAAGTTGTCCCCTCCCCCGGTTCGCTGTAGACTTTAATTGCTCCTTTGTGACTCCGGATTATTCCCAGAACGGATGACAACCCCAACCCTCTCCCCGTACATTTTGTAGTGAAGAATGGATCAAAGAGCTGTGCCATAACAGACCTGTCCATACCGCAACCTGTATCAGATACTTCCACATATACATACATATGTTCGATGATCTCAGAAGTCGGTTCAGTGGTATTCAGATATGCAGAATCACAGTACATTGCTCCGGTTGTTATTGAAATCACGCCGCTTTCGGAGCCTACAGCTTCGGAAGCGTTTGTGATAAGATTCATGAGGATCTGCCTTATCTGAGCAGCATCCGCCATTATCAGCGGCAGTTTATCCGCAAGCCTGAATTTAAGAACGGCTTTCTTGGATATGCTCACTTCCAGAAGATGAGTGAGTTCAACAACAATCCTGTTCAGGTCAAGAGGAAGTATCTCAAAATCACTTCTCCCCGAGTATGCAAGCATCTGCCTTGTAAGATCAGCTGCGGTAGTCGCCGCGTTTACAATAGTATTCAGCGAACTTCTTGCGGGGTTAGTTTCGGGAATGGACATAAGCGCAAGATCAGCGTTTCCCAGAATAGCCATAAGGATGTTGTTGAAATCATGGGCTATACCGCCTGCAAGAACCCCCAGACTTTCCAGTTTCTGTGTATGCTGAACCCTGACCTGCAGTTCAAGCCGTTCGTTCTCAGCATTTCTCCGGGCTGTAATATCACGGACAACAGCTATCACTTTTTCTTCACCGTATGGCGCAAGCCTTGCTTCGAAGAATCGGTGCACCGATTTAATATCAAGCTCGTATTCCACTGACTGGACTTCTCCGGTTTCAAGTGCCTTATGTAAGCAGTTCAGAATCTCCAGGAGCTTATCCTTATCAAGACCAATCTCACATATATTGCTTCCAATTATACTGGCAGAAGGCAAAGCAAGTTCGGTGTCATTCTCGGCCCAGAAATCAACGTACTCACCATCGCGGGTAAGTACAAACATTATATCCGGCATTATTCTGAGAAGGCTCTCCAGATTCTGCGCGCTCTTGCGGAGTTGTTTCTGGGTATTCTTCAGCTCGGAAATGTCAAGAAAGGAACAGATACTCGTAGAAGTACCCGGTATCAGATCCACATTAAGGTGTACATCCTTCAGGTTGCTTCTTCTGTCGATGATGCGAAACTCGTACTCATTCGGTGAATTTCTTTCCGTGTTACATCTATCCTTAAAATGCTTCAGCATTCTCTCAAGGTCTTCAGGAACGACGAATTCCGTCCATTTCATCTTTCCACAGATTTCATTGACTGAATAACCGGACAACCTTTCAAATCCCCTGTTCACCAGCAGAATGGTCATATCGTTATCCATAATAGCCGTAGCGGCACCGGTGTTCTGAAAAACCACTCTGTACCTTTCTTCACTCTCCCTCAGAGCTTCTTTAGAATTATGCCAGGCGGTTATATCTATCGCTATGCCACCTATCAGGGGTTCCTTATCTTTCCTGTCAATCCGGAAAGAGTGTATTTCAAAGGTGGATTCACTGTCATTATCAAGCTTAAGCTTCTTCTCGTAGACATTGCATCCATCTTCCAGGGTTTTCTCATCCTCCTCAATCATCCTCCGGGCATAATCATTGTGAAACAGAAGATCGGGAGTCTTCCCAATCCATTTTTCCTCAGGCCCGAAAATGTCCATGAAATACTTATTTATGTGAAGGTACTTTGAATGGATGTCCCTTACAAATGCTGCTCCGGGAAAATGGTCAAGAAATGCTTGCAGAAGTACTTCTGATTCGCTGATCGACTGCCTGGATCGGTTTTTCGTTGACATATCCCTCCAATAAGCCTTGTATGCGTATTCGAACTGAGTATTGACTATATTGCATATTGATATGGTTCAGCAAGTGTGAGTCAAAGCTCCATAAAACCTTTCGGAAGTAAATAATGTTTTTCAGGACTTTAATGCTGATTCTTACCGCATACGCGTCATGCTCCGGAAACCCGGTATCTAAAGATTCAATCCGGAGGGAAACACCTTTGTACATTATGCCAATAGGAAGAATCTGAAAAGTGACATTTTTAAAAGTCCTCTTCAGAAAGCTGTTTCCCCCACTCTTCACTATTCGAATAAAGAGCGGGGAAGCCTTTGTAAAGAACGGTAAACTGACATCTTCGTTTCTCGGGGACTGCACGGATATTGCGCGAAAGAACGGAATATCTTCAGGATGGATATGGGGTTACAGTTCACCTGGAGGAGCAAGGATGGAATTCTCTTCAGAGATCACCAGGGGGAACAGGCAACGCTTCAGGAACGCGGCAGGAGTCCACAAACTATGAAAGAGTCTATGTACAAAAGGATTTACTCGACAGTGAGTATTATCCCTCCCGGCAGAGTAGCCACTTACGGACAGATTGCGAGGATAGCCGGAAAATGCTCTGCGCGAAATGTGGGGTATGCAATGTCCTCCGTTCCTCCCGAAAGCGATGTGCCCTGGCACAGGGTTATCAACAGCAGGGGAAGTATAAGCGTCAGAAGCCATGGAGAACCGAGTACGGCACAGAGAAAGATGCTGGAAACCGAGGGTATTGTCTTCAGTACAAGGGGAACTGTCGATCTGGATAGATTCGGCTGGCAGGGACCAAAGCCCGATAGCGGATCAGATGACAGATAAGAATAGAAGAGACTGGTCCGAGAAGGATCTTAAGAAGCATATAGTCGATCAAAGGAAGTATCTCTGGCGAGAAAGCACCATAGAGAGAATAGCCTCCTGGCTTGATCTGAAAAGCGGCATTACTGCAGTTGATGTCGGCTGCGGGCTTGGTTACCTTGGCTGGACATTCTGGCAGCACTTTGGCAGTGACAGCACTTATATCGGTGTGGACTGCTCTATCAAACTGCTCCGCGAAGCACAGGAAACGCAGCCGGACTGGTCAGAGGGCGGAAGAGCCTGTTTTGTGAACTCTTCGGCCTACACCATTCCCCTGCCCGATGAATGCGCCGACCGGGTAATGTGCCAGACACTGCTGATGCACCTGGAGTTCCCCGAGGACGCCATGAATGAAATGATCAGGATAGTGAAACCGGGCGGAGTCATCATGTGCATGGAACCGGACAATATATCCTCGTCGCTGAGCATGGTTTCCAATTCAGTATACTCCCCTTCAATCAAGGAGAAACTTGAACAATTCAAGATGCAGCTGATCTGGGCTGAGGGGAGAAAAAAACTTGGAAGGGGCGACTGGGGAATAGGCGCTAAGGTGCCAGAGATGATGGCCGATCGGGGACTGATCGATATCGATGCCCTTTTCAATGACTCACCCCGTTTTATTCACCCACCTTACGAAACGGAAGTCCAGAAGTACAGTATCGAAAAGATGCGCGAGAGTATCATTGAAAAAGATGAGGACACGAAGAAACTGCTCTGGAAGAAGTACAGAGAGTGTTTTCTTGCCGGAGGGGGATCACTGTCCACCTTTTACAGGTACAAAAAAAGCTGTGAGGAAAAACAGGAGCAATTTGAACCGCTCATTCTGGAGCAGCTGGAGAAAAAAACCTATTATAACGGCATCAGCGGTTCTCACTTTTTCTGCATATGGGGTTTCAAACCGGAAGGATGATGCCGGGTCTCAGTCTTCCAATGTTCCATCCGGATCGATTGCAAAGAAGGTCATCAGGATCTTGCTCCCAGGCAAGCATGCCCGAGGATTCGATGTGGAACTGCCAGCTTCAACTCCCCTTCATCCGCTCACCAGCATGGCTCTTGCAAGCTTGCCGTGAAGTTTTCCTGTGACTTTTGCAAGGTGCAGTGTTGATAGAAACAATATCACTCCGGCAATAACTACAAAGGGCATAAGCCAGATGGGAGTAAACCAGGGCTCAGGTATATCAAATACAGGTACCTTAAAGATCAGTTCCAATATGGGATCAGCTGTCATTGACAGTGATATTGCGGTAAGAGTGATGAATACGGTGAAGTACAGCACTCCAAGAGGCAGCATGAGTATCAGGTATATGAAAGAAGACCATGTACTTCCTGTTGAAAAGATTCCTTTTATACTTCCCCACCATCCTTCGCCCTTACTGATAAAGATTGCCCTCCTTGGCATTCTGGCACCGAGCAGTGCTTCCACAATTCTGCCTTCAACAAAAGCCAGCGCCCTGAACGAAAGAAAGAACAGCCACGCAAGAGGCACCCCAATTATCAGAACAATCAAACTGGCTGAAACTGAAAAGCCTGTAACAGCCCATGTAAAGTAAACGATACCTGTAGCCAGTGAAAGGATCATGTACAGCAGCGCGGCCCAGGCGGAGGGATCGGCAATTATCCCGCAAAATGCAGACAGTCCAGATCTTGTTCGCTTATTTGAAGAGAGAGCGGGGTCAGTATATTTCTCAACGTTACGATAGTGGTCCGCCACCTCTTCAGGATCACCGTACCTGCTGATGATACTTATTACAGCTTCTTCCTCGGTTTCCTCAGGATTTTCGGAGAGCTCTGTATCAAGGGCCGTGCTCAGGTGATCTTCCGCATCGGATAATGCGTCCTGTATCGTTGCCTTGTCGCTACCTTTCAATTCTTCCCTGAAAGCGTTCAGATAATCTTCAATCAGTTTTATCATCGGGGACACCTCCCAGAATCCTGTCAATCAACCTGCTGGTTCTCTTCCATATCTCTATCCATCGTCTGAAAGCATCACGGCCTTTATCAGTTATATCGTAATAACGCCGTGGTGGTCCGGAGACGGAGGGTTCAACCAGGCTTGTAAGAAGGCCGTTCCCCTCAAGAGACCTGAGCACCGGATACAGGACTCCATGTTTAATCAGGGGTATGGTCTGCTTCTCATCCTCCTCCATCAGCTTTGCTATCTGGTACCCGTACATCGGCTCATCCGCGTGATTCAGAACACTCAGCAGAGCCAGCGAAGTAATACCGGCACTGAGCTCTTTCCTGAATTTTCTGTCTGCGGCTTCAGCCATCTTTTCTGTTTCGTTCCCGGATAGGGACGGATCATTCATTCTACCATCTCCTTTCCTGCAAAAGTATATCTCATTGCAGTTCAATACTACTAATAACTTAATACTATGTCAAGGTAGACTATAGCTAATATGGGCTATATTATTGAAGGACTGTTATTTACTTTGTAACTCTTATCAGCATGGTGCAAATATCTCAAAGAATCACGGATTTCTGATTACTCGGGATTCCTGCTTCAGCGGTGCGGACTGCTGAATCACCTCTCCTTTATTATGATACCCTGCAGAAGCAGTGAATACCATTTAAAGCAGGGGGCGTCATGACATCCGCAGATAAAGGAAACAGTGTTGATTTCATAAGGGAGATCGTGGAGAGGGACATCAGGGAAGGAAAGAATGGCGGCAGGGTACATACCAGATTCCCGCCTGAACCTAATGGTTATCTTCATATTGGACACGCGAAAGCCATTTGCATTGATTTCGGTATAGCGGAGGAGTATGGGGGTCTATACAATCTTCGATTCGACGATACGAACCCTGTAAAGGAAGACATTGAATACGTTGAGTCAATAATGAGGGATATCAAATGGCTTGGTTTCGATTGGAAAGACAGGCTTTTTTATGCCTCGGATTACTTCGACATCATGTACAACTACGCGGAAGAGCTGATTGAGAAGGGTGTTGCCTACGTATGCGATCTTTCAGCGGAAGAAATTCGTGAATACAGAGGTACTCTGACGGAACCGGGCAGAAACAGCCCCTGGAGAAACAGGTCTGTGGAAGAGAACCTCGATCTTTTCAGAAGGATGAAAGCGGGTGAATTCTCTGACGGAGCCAGAACACTCCGCGCGAAAATAGATATGGCTTCCCCAAACATGAACATGCGGGATCCCGCCATCTACCGAATACTGAGGAGAAACCATCACAGAACCGGTGACAGATGGTGCATTTACCCCATGTACGATTATGCCCACTGTCTTGAGGATTCTATAGAGGAAATAACCCACTCCTGCTGCTCGATAGAGTTCGAGGATCACCGTCCACTTTACGATTGGTTCCTCAACCGGCTGGACATCTTTCACCCTCAGCAGATCGAGTTCGCAAGACTGAATCTCACCTTCACAATCATGAGCAAGCGCAAGCTGGCAATACTTGTGGAAAAGGGCCTTGTTTCAGGATGGGATGATCCCAGGATGCCAACCCTTTCCGGTCTTAGAAGGCGAGGTTACACACCTGAGGCGATCAGGAATTTTACAGACAGGATCGGCATCGCAAAAAGGGATAGCACGGTTGACATGGCGCTTCTGGAATACTGTATAAGGGACGATCTTAATAGAAGAGCTCCCAGATTCATGGCGGTCCTTGACCCCTTGAAGGTAACTATAGAGAACTACCCGTCTGGCAAATGTGAGGAACTGGAATTTATTAACAACCCCGAGGATGCATCCGCGGGATCCAGGATTGTCCAGTTTTCAAGAGAGCTGTACATAGAAAGGGATGATTTCCAGGAGGAACCGCACAGGAAATTCCGGCGGTTGGCCCCCGGAAGAGAAATTCGTCTCAGATACGCATTTTTAATCACATGCGTAGATGTTGTGAAAGATGAAGACGGGAATGTGACTGAGCTTATCTGCACCTACGATTCGGAAACCAGGGGAGGCAACGCTCCGGACGGTCGGAAGGTCAAGAGTACAATTCACTGGGTTTCAGCGGAATATGCAGTAATGGCGGAGGTCCGCCTTTACGATAGGCTGTTTACAGTGGAGAACCCACTTGCGTCCGACAGTTTCATTGAAACAATAAATGATGAGTCTTTGAAGGTACTGAATCGGTGCAGAATCGAACCATCGGCGGCGGATCTGGATATCGGTGAACCGGTTCAATTCGAGAGAATGGGCTATTTCTGCAAGGATCCTGATTCAACTGAAGAAAAGTTGATCTTTAACCGGACTATCTCATTGAGAGATACATGGAAGAAAATCCTGAAAAATCAGGAATAGAACAGCCT
Source organism: Candidatus Aegiribacteria sp. (assembly GCA_030613065.1). Lineage (GTDB taxonomy): Bacteria > Fermentibacterota > Fermentibacteria > Fermentibacterales > JCC-6 > Aegiribacteria. The sequence goes on from JAUWMQ010000105.1 coordinate 8,453, forward strand.
GATGCACCTTTTCTGTGGGCAGAAGACTTCGGTCATTTTACGAAGAAATATCCAGAAGTCTTTTGAACTGATTCGAACAGGAGTTGAAATCTTCATTGGAGTTGAAATCTTCATTGAAATCATAAACGAGCTGCTGAACAGTTCCGATCACATCATGAAGTAAACCGAGTGTCCCTGCCGCAAGATAAGCAGCAGCACATCGTCAGTGGATGAGATCAGTCTGTTCAGTTCCTCTGGAGAGGCGACTTCGAAGCCATCAACCTCAATAATGACATCCCCCGGATATATTCCCACACTGATGGCCCTGCCGGACTGATTTACGTCAACTACGAGGACTCCTCTGAGGAAAGGATCACCAAGGGCTTCGGCAGTTTCTCTGTCCAGTTCTTCAAGAGTCCATCCGAAATCATCTGAGATTGAAGATACGGAGGATACAATCGTTTCATCGGCAGCTCTTTCACCAAGCACCACCAGAATAGATAAATTTCTTCCTTCCCGGAAGATTCCTATTTCAATCTCATTTCCCGGGTCTACATTTGCGATCATATTCCGGAACTCGGTTATAGTCCGAAATGTTTCACCATCAATGGTAAGTATGATGTCCCCCCTCTGGATGCCATACACGCCTGCAGGGGTATCGATGAGTACCTGAGATACCAGAACACCGCCATGGCGAGAGTCCAGGCCGAAATGTTCCGCAAAGCCGGGAGTGAGCTCCTGTATCGTAACACCCAGCCAGCCCCTTCTTACGTATCCGTAAGTGACCAGATCTTCCATAACGCCAACAGCAACGTTGACGGGTATTGCGAACCCTACACCTTGATAACCGCCGGTTCTGGTCACGATTGCAGTATTAATCCCCACCAGCCTGCCATCAAGATCCACAAGGGCTCCTCCGCTGTTACCCGGATTAATAGCAGCATCTGTTTGAATGTAATCCTCATATTCAGCCAGTCCCACATCTGACCTTCCGATGTAACTGATAATTCCCTGTGTAACTGTCTGGCTCAAGGCAAAGGGTGATCCCACCGCAAGTATCCACTGTCCAACTTTCAGGCTATCACTATCTCCAATTGCAATAGCTGGAAGGTCGAATGCATCTATCCTGATAACCGCAAGATCGGTTTCGGGATCGGTTCCGATTATTTCAGCTGGATATCTGTCTCCGCTCTGAAGTACTACTTCCAGTTTATCAGCTTCGCAAATAACATGATTATTTGTAAGAATCATTCCATCACTTGAAACAATTACACCGCTGCCGATACCTGTCATGGTATACTCCTGGTCCCTGGGCATCTGATAATAATCCTCCCAGGGGTCAACCATGTACGGATGTGAAAAATCCGGAAACGAAGGCACCCTGGTTAGTACAGTTGACTGCGAAGTGATTGTTACTACGCTGGGACCAGCCAGCTCTGATATTTCAACGAACATGTTACTCAACATATGAGGATCGAATACCACCGCTGAATTCTCCGGAGTAGTTTCTGCAGATACTGCTGGGGAAAATACTCCAGCAAGAAATAATGAAACCAGAACGATCTGCGTAATCCTTTTGCGGTTAACTGTTCTCATATTGCTTCCTCCAGGATCAGAAACAAGAAATACATTAAAACGGATATCTTCATTCATCAGGTATAATATATTCATTGCCGGAGATAGTTCCTCATTGCGGTTATGGTATACGGTTTTGAAAGGGAGTACCATGAGAGTTACTGCTTTAATTGTCTTTCTGCTGGTTTCTATATCAATCGCATGTACCGGATACGCTGTATACACCGATAAAGTATGGTACGGGATGAATTTTGATTATCCGCCTGAATCCGACATCAGGTTCTCCGTATCCGATTTCGAGAGTTACCGTATTTTCACAATGCAGTTCTTCGAAAACAGCATTTGCGATCTTAAAGCAACTAAAACAATAACCCTGGGATTGAACTATCAGGATCATATCGAAGAAACAGGCGCTGAAACGCCTGCGGATTTGGCGTAACAGACTTTACACGCATCCTGATTGGATAAGTCAGCCCACTGGAGTTGCGAACAGCGTTATGGCAAGTCGAAGCAGAGCAATGAGGATCAGCCAGATCTTCCTTTCTGCGCTTTCTTCAACAGTGATGGCATCTAGGCACTGGATCATATAGTACATGGCGAAAGGCCTG
>JAUWMQ010000052.1 GCA_030613065.1 Candidatus Aegiribacteria sp.
ACCGGACTGTATCCTGCAGAAGTAAAGCCCAGCCGAAACAGGCTCTCCATTCTCTCTTCTTCCATCCCATACGATGGAGTGCTGACCAGTTCCAAACTCTGAATTTTCAAGAGAGCAGATAACCCTGCCGGAAAGGTCATATACTTCAATTGAAGTGATTCCCGGCTCTGAAAGCTCGAATGTTATTGATGCTGCGGAGTAGAATGGATTCGGGCTGGCGCAAAGACCAAGCCGGTGAGTAGGCTCAAGGGTGATGCCAGTTTGTGTGACTGTGAAGTTAATGGTATCCGCGGCAACAGCAACACCCCCGTCGAAGGATGTCACTATCAGCTCGTTCGATCCCACCTCCGCGAACAGATCGTCCAGATAGGAGTACTTCAGACCGGTGCCGAAGGCGTAGAGGTTCCAATCCATACCGGCAATGTAAACTACCCCATCAGTTATGGCCGGGCTGGAGTAGATATCATCAGCACCAGTTGTGTAAGACCATATCTCTTCCCCGGTGTCGCAGTCCAAAGCGATGACTCTGGCTCCATAGGGATTGTCTATTTCACCATAGAAAACAATGCCATCAGCAATACCGGAAGAGCCATGGTGAATACCTGGTACGGACCAGATGGTGTTGCCGGTGGATGAATCAAGACAGTGATAGGTATCAATCTGGTCCGCGAAGTATAGCCTGCCATCATGATAGGCAGGAGTTGCTGATATGTAGTAACCAAGACTAATATCAGCTTCCCAGACGGTTATCCCTGTAATTGCATCAATTGCCCGTGTTTTGCCGTCTTGTCCACTGATGTAGATATCACCGTCCACAACAACCGGAGATGAATCCCAGTAACCTTCATATGCGTCGGTATTTTCCCAGATGATCGAGCCTGTATTGGCATCCAGGGCATACAAAGGAGTCTCGTTGTTGCTATGAAATGTGGGGACAAATACCATACCGTTCCAGACTGTCATACAGCTTACCAGAACTCCAGAAAGTGTATCCGACCATATTTCCTCTCCTGTATATGCTTGAAAACACCGAACACTGGAGATTGCCTGCGACCAGTTTTCTACTCGCCCACCATATACTTTGTCGTCAACCACCACAGGTGTGCTTCCACTTCCATCGGCAGTACTAGTGGCCCATATCCTCTCACCGGTCAGAGCATCCAGGCACCACAGTGAATCGCTGGCTATGAACAGGTAACCGTTCTTTACTGTAACCGCATCATCTGAATAACGCACCGAACCGTATTTCCAAATCAGCTCACCTGTAGCAGCATCAAGCGCATACAGAGAATCAGTACCAAAGTTGGATGGATAGTAAACAATTCCATCAACGATCACAGGTGTGGAGAACTCGTGTACATCTCCGGTGACCGGCGCGGTCCAGAGTATTGTGTTGTCCGTTGGGGCAGGTGACTCGGAATAGCCATGATGCAAATCATTCTGCATGTATGTGTACCAGTCGGTATTGAGCCTGGGAATCTGTATGACAGACTGCCCATTCAGTGAGTAGTGGACCGAGTCGGCTTTCTCGTTTTCGTTCTCCACAATAGCCCTGACAGCAAGCCAGTCACCATCGTATGTCTCGCCATCGACAGGTTCGGTGATTGTAAGATTAGTGGTGGATATCAGGATTGCTACAAGGATAGTTTCAATCATCATCAGTCCTCCATTCACTGGCACTAGTAATCCAATGGACGCTGATTCATCCATATAGATGTGTGCTATATGATGATATCAGCATTAATCGACAGAGTCAATAATACTCTCAGCTGTTCACCATTCTACCACCCCCTGGTGGAGATATTTCGAATCATTGTCAGTACTGGGATTGATTTCTAAACTCGGAAATCTGGTACCCCGTGGTGGACTCATTTAGAACTCACTATAAAATATGGATTCTTAGTACAGGTTTCCTAAAGCATCTCTTCTAAATCTGCCTGGCCGAGCAAGCAACCCGAGGGGAAAGGGATCATCTTTATGCTTATTTGCATCACTGGCCCATTCTTCAGCGAGAGCCTTTATTTCTGACGCTTTAATGAGAACTATGTTTCTGCCAATGTTCTCAGCCGCATATCTTACTGCAACTGATTCTGATATGCTAGTAAATTCAGGGGCAATAACTAGAAAGATGGGAACGGATTTATTTGATGATTCCATGTAGCCATGAAATTGGTTAAGGTGTGATTGCAAATCAACTTCATTTGGGGATTCCTTGCTTTTATTGTCCCACATAATGTACATATGCTTAAAACTTAGTAAACCATCTGGTTTGTTTGTTCCAGGCTGATTCAGCGGAGTGTGATTTAGATTTTTCTCGAACAGAAAATCTGTTGCTTTTTCGAATTTTGCCTCAATCTCCAAATCTTTATCAATCACCCCTTCTGCCCGCAATTGCTGTCTATCTCTGCAAGCAAGTGACTCGAAAACATCATACCATACTCTTCGTTCATCATCTCCTTCATCAGCGTTTCTGATTTGCATAGAGTCATAGTATGAAATTAGTCTTTCAATCCTCTGATCCTTGGTGCCGCTGACAGGAAGATCAATATCGAGGCACCAATCATGTAGATCATCATTGTTGAACGAAGAGAGGCAATTGTAAGGCTTGACTCGTTCTAGAATTTTCAAAACAAGATCTTCATTACGATCATACTTCTTAGTTTCTATCTTTTCATTCGCTAGGATATTCCTTAACAATTCCTTTCTTCTAAACAGCTTGTAGCCCATTAATATACGATAGCCATCTCTTCTCATGGTTTTTCCAAATATTGAACACATTATCTCTGCCAGTTCATCTGGAAGAACGTCATAGTAAATCCCACTCTCATTCCTAATCTGGAAAAGCAACCCTTTCCTCTGTAGGACATTCCTGACCTCTCTAATTTCAGATCTTGTGTGAAGCTCATTGTTTAATTTTGGATACTTACCGAGTTTCGCTTCGAGAATCCTATGTTGAGCATGAGTAATTCCTAGTCTATTTCTGAGCTTTCTCAACAGATTTGCCTCATCTGGTGATTTTGTGTTTCTATGCTCCCAAGCAACGTCAAGAACAAAATTGTAGAGTTCAATCTTTCCGTAGAAATCGCTGGATTTGCCTCCTGCAAGATCCGCTAAATCAGTCTCATTTGATTTATCAATAATGGATTGCTCTATACAAATTACTCTTTCTTCAAGAGCATCCATAGTTAGTCCAAAACCAATTTCCTCAATAAGAATATCCTCCAGAACAATCTTCGAAAGCACTCTCGTTGAGATGTTGCTATCTCTATAAAATACATCATCAATGTTTTCCTGAACTGTTCCTTCATGTATATATTGTGGTATAACCGTATTAATTGCAGTTCTAAGTTCATCATCTTTGAGGTTTCTGTGATCAACGACATGCGCTCCTGCAATTCTTTTCAGTGTAGCAATTGGATGTATATCATTAATGATCTCAGAAAACCTCATAAGACTACCTCTCTTTCTGTAAATGCATATACAAGGGCACCAAAAACATAATCATTTAGATAAGATGGTATAACGCGATTAGCATGTAAAGTGGGTTTTTAGATATAGAAAGTTTGCAAATTTTATAAAGACAGAGTTGTTTTTCAAGGTACCCCGTGGTGAATGTATTTCGAACCAGTGTCAGTACTGCGATTGAATTCCAAATTCTGAAATCTTGAAGAGCGAAAATTAATATTCCCGACAGGAAAAACAAATTGACGCTTGACAAAATCTGGTACCCATGATGATTTCCAGTTGGAAACCTTTCCTGAACTGGATCACAAGTGTCATAAAGCTGCGGAAAAGCCTCACAGCGTGATCTAACGACTTTATTTTACTAATATCTCAATACGACTATTGATAAAAATTACTTGCCTGATAGGATTGGAAACGGTCAACTAATGATAATATCAACCGAGTATCTCATTTAGTGTGACTCTCAATGCACCCAGCACTTGATCGAATGGAGGTAGCTCCACGAGAAGGTTGCTTAACCTCGGCTCCCATGCAGTACTGGCTAAAGCAATGACACGAGAATCAAAAAAATCTCTGTGGTCACTGAATGAAACATCTCTAACGGAACACTTCCTGTTCATCAGATCCTGGAACACTGATTTGTCGAAACCATCAGCATAATCGGAAAGCAGTCTCCATAGATCGTAGAAATCCCTGGGTCGTACTCGCGTCCATCCATGCTCCTCTATGCTTTTTCTGGTTTGGAGAAGAGCTCTGAGCTTTTCCAGTGTAATTTCGGTTATACTGTAACAATTCAAAGGTGCGGTTAAAACGTCGTTATATTCGTGAATCAGATCTGCCCGGACTGGCCTTAATACAATAATCTCGTCTGTGGTAACTTCCACCTTAATTGAGCACATTGGATTCGGCTGCCAGGGATACCTGACTCGTAATCTCTTTGCCAGTTGACCTCTTGGATGAGTATTCTTACTGGGAAGCTCATCCAGAATTACTTCAACCGGTGAAATAACCCTCATGGATTCAAGACACTTATCAGCAGCCTGCTGAAATAGCTCATCGAATTCATCCGGGATTCCGTCTACAAGTGTGAAATCAAGATCCTCGGAGAATCTATAGTCTCCATAGTAGTACTTCTTAAGTGCTGTCCCACCCTTGAAAACGAGCTTATCCTGCAGAGCCTTAACGGAGCTGATCCCTACAAGCAAATGACTAATTGCATAATCCTTCTCCAGTATGTACATAGGTACAGAAAGATCACGAGCCATGTTCTGCAGCCGCAGGCGGAGACCTTGCACTTATAGGGTCCCAGCAGTGTTAACCTGGATGCGCCATTCCTTGTCCACTGGGCCGGATCTAGGTTGCGTTGGATCAAGAAGCTGTATTGATGGGCTTATCGCTTTTCTAAGAGGTTGGAGTATATTTTCATCACTCTGAAGCCTCGACAAGGCCCAGCCAACCCTCTTGATTACTGAATCTCGAGCAGTGCGAATGGCATACTCTACAAGTCTGCTTGTATCGATGAAACCGATTGATTCCGACAGTATACCAATCGATTCCCCAATCCCACCGAAATTCCTCACCGATAGGAAACACTCAAGAACGCTTCGTTCCATGTCGGTAATGGGTACTTTAAACTGGTTGTCCACCCATTGATCTTCGATGCCGAAAAACAATTTCTGTTTTACCGTTATGAATGTATATTCTATTCCTTCTATTCTCCAGGTGTGCTTCCCTTTTTTTTCAATGTTCTTTTCTCTCATGCTCGGAGTAGTCACTGCTCTTGTCACCATTACATGAATTTTTCGCGGTATGACATCTGTCAGTCCGTGGAAGTTCAAAGCTGACCAACAACAAATGGCAGAAGGTTCAACAAGTCTTGCAGCAGTTGCAAATGGATGAACCTCAAGTGTTCCCTGGAGAGAACCTGTACACGAATAAAGACCTCTTTTGATCCGAATAATCCATCCAGCATCTACTAGCTCCTTTAGAAGTCTTCTGAAGTACATTTCTGAGATAGGAAGTGATTCTGCAGCGGAGCGTGCTTCTGACGTTGAGAAAATATGTTTGCCACTCGCGGATAGTATTCTCAGGAGCTGTACACCTGCATTTACTGAATATTTTCCCTTAATGCTCATCACTCTCCCCGCTTATAATAAATCTATGTCGTTGTTTATTTTCTACGTTAGTTACATATGAGGTAATTTATGTAGAATAATTACAATGAAAGCAAGTCACAATTGAGTGAGCATGTTTCTGAAATCTGGTACCCCGTAGTGGACACTCTTAGAACTCTGGTACCCCTGATGATTCGAAGTTGGAAACTATTCTGAAATTTGATCACATCCATGTTTGACTCTAAAAGCCTTTATCGTTACTTTAAAAATATGAGCAATCAATCATGAAGGAGTGGTCATGCGATTTTTATATACTTCAGTTTACGGATTATTTGCAGTGATAGCAATCCTGCTGCTTGCCATTCTCATTGCCTTTAATTCAGGTTGCGCTGACAGCCCTATGGAACCCGATCCTGAACAAAACAACTTCTATATCAGTTCGATAGTTTTTACCGGAGACTCAACAGGTGAATATAATACTAGAACTCTCAGATTTAGTCGATCTCAGATCTGCCGGGAAGAGAGCAAAGGTGAACCGTACTGCGAAATTACTATTTCCTGGATTCCTCCCGAAGCAGATTCAATAGTCATCTATACGATTTATAGATCAACAGACCCGGGAATAGAATCTGGAAGTACCTCAGAAGACATTGTAGGCACTACCACTGATTCTGTCTTCGCTGATTCAAACTCTCTTGAATGGGGCGTTACATATTACTACGCTGTAACTGGTCTGACAACGGATTCAACACTGCTTTGGAGTAATGAAGACAGTATTGGTACACCAAATTGCCAATTTCCAACCCCCTCCATTTTAACTGCCGAGGATCTTCCATTCGGAAGATGTATTCTATCCTGGTCTGAATGTCCTGATGATGATTTTGCGAGTTATGTCCTTATTCGGCAACAAAGTGAATTTTCGTTCCTCCCCGATACCCTGGGAGTGTTCAGCGGACTTCAGGAAACAACTTATACTGATTCAGTGCTTCCATCCTATTCACCACGTTACTATAAAATAATCACCACCGATACTCAGGGGCTGAGCGTGGAAAGTGATGTCCTTGAGTATATCTCAGGCTTTGGACTACCATGGTGTGTTTGCTTCTGCAGCAATGAATTTACTTATATGCCTTTTGGAGGCCTGATATCGTCACCAAATGAGGATTTCATCTATTTTGGTGCAGACGGGTATTTGCGATCCCTATATAGATTAAATACCGATACTGGGTCCTTTATTCATTTTTCTAGTGAGTATTGCAGTAATCTGTCTTATGTTTACGCACCTCAGCAGAATTGCCTGCTTCTCTCCCCCTCCTATTCTTCTCAGAATTGCGTTGAACTAAGGGATGAATACACTCTGGAAATACTTGACCAACTGGAACTGCCTTTCAACACACTTGGAATACTTGCTCTGCCCACAGGAAGTAGAGCCATCCTTAGTCCCTGGGGATACGACAATTCTATAGTGCTGGATGTATCAAACATGGAGCTGGTGGATACGGTGGATTACGTTTTCCATTATGGTCAGGTGTTAGAAGGTTTCGGTACATACATCATGGGTCGGGGTCCTCTGAGAAGAATAGATCCCACGACTCTCCAGGTTGTTGCTACCAGTACGATTAATCTTGATTACTTCACCGAGTTAATGGTGTCAAACAGCGGCGAATTATGCTTAATATCCAATTGTTGCTTCTACGAACTTGACCCATACAGTCTCTCTGTAATCAACTCTACACCTCTCCCTATGAGTTCCTTTAGTAGTGGCACGCTCATAGAGGCTCAGGGTACTGTCTATGCCTACATCTTTGAACCTTCCGACCCGTCGATAAGAGTCTACGATACTGAAACTCTGGAATTAATTGGTCAGGTTTCTAATCTACCTGATTATCGTTTTGAATGGCCCCCTGAGATGATAACACTCCACTCGCGCCAGGAAATATGGTGTAGGTATTTTTCTATTTCGGCCCCAAACGGTATTGTAGTATTCAATATTTCACTTTGAAATAGGCTATACTCCAAATATTTCTGGTTCTTGATTGTGGTATCCCGCAGCATGGCAGATTCTCTGGAAAATAACCTTTCGCGGTTTCTGCGAGGTTTAACTGTAGTGACTATCAATCGAGCCCCGAGCCGCTTATGCCCCCTGTTGTTTTACTGGTACCCCTTACGGGATTCCCTTCGACTCGCTCCGCTCCCTCAGGGTAAACTCACCTGTCAGATCTTCGATCTGAGGTCCGAATCCACAAAGTAATAACGAAAGAGGGGACACCATTTTCGGTGTCCCCTTTTCGTTGGTACCCAGTAGTGGAAGTATTTCGAACCGTTGTCATCGTTGGGAATGAGTTCTAAATTCAGAAATCTGGTACCCCCAACGGGATTCGAACTTCTTCAGGAGTTAACACGAATTTTCGTGAGATCCTGTGGTGCAATGGAGCCGAATCGCTTCCTGCCGCTCAGATTCAATCTCCTTAGAAATAGTATCCCGCTGAAAGAAAGTAATACCCGGGCCACATTCCGAATTCGGAGCCTGCGTCTCCTTCTGTATTATTCGGAATTCTTCCAAGCCCTCGGGATATTCCCGCGTTTATGACACTATTCTGTGAAATGCTGTATTCGGAGGTTATGGAAAGGTTGGCAGATCCATCGGTAAGGTTGAGCAGTGCCTGACCTGTAAAGTAAAGGAGTGGTGTTACTGACCAGCGGGTACCCGGGCTGAGATAGTGTTTCCCCAGGAGATAGACACCGCCGGTCATGCGGGCGCTGTCTGCGATGATGCAGGTATAATCTTCTGGATTATCGGTTCCGGATGAGCTGAAATGGTACTCCAGGAATCCGTACAGTGCAGCATTCAACCAGCTCCTGTCGTAGCCTGCTGAAAGACTCCAGAAAGTTTCTTCATTGCGGCTTCGGGAGAAGAAACCTGTGGACACAAGGGCGCATTCCATCCATCCCGTTCCATCTCCAATAGAGCGGTTCAGGCTTCCGCCTATCATGAGATTCTCCCTGAAGCAGGCCGCAAGAAGGGTAGCATCGGTTCGAAGGAGGTAGAACCTTCCACGCAGCCAGCAGCCGCTGTCCGTGAACCGAGCATCTTTTCCGAAAATGTAACCCGCGTCCAGTTCGGACATCATTCCGATCGGAACAACTGACCTTACCGCGTCTACACCCGTTCTATATTCGGTATCCAGAGTACCGTACTGGAAGGGGGCAATGAAATCCGTGGGGCTGACTGATTTTGCCACACCCCAGTAAATGGCCTGTCTTCCGACCGTCAGTGTTGTGAATGGAGTTCTTAATCCTATGCTCAGCCTGTCAATGTCTTGAAGAATGCTGAAGGCTTCATCTCCGTTCCATTCAGCAGGGAATATTCTGCTCTCAGGATCTGCAAGCCTGAACGCGTGAGTTAAATCTTCCCCTCCTAGAGCCGGATTTCCTGCGGATGGAGACAGTATCCATGCGACGTTAAAACTCAGATTGCCAGTTCTGTGCTGAAGCATGAGCCTCAATGGAACCTTGAATACATATGTCAGGGAAGAGTCGGGAAGAGGTTGATCCGTAATGGAAAACTCCGGCTTCAGAGTTCCGGATACCTCGGCTGCTTCAGCGGTTATTCCTGCAAGCAGTGTCAGAAGGAGAAAGTACTTGAAGGGCGATTGCATCAGATCTCTTCCGAAGATGCTTTTCCGTCGATTTTGCCATCCCGGATGATCACTATCTTTCTAGCCCTCCTCATCACTATCTCATCATGTGTTGAGAACAGGAAGGTCATGCCTGTGTCCTCATTCAACTGGCGCATCATATCAAGCAGGGCGCCGCTGGTTTTTGAATCCAGATTTGCGGTAGGTTCATCGGCGATAACAAGGGAGGGACGGGAAACCATCGCTCTGGCCACCGCCGCCCTCTGCTGCTGGCCGCCCGAAAGCTGCATGGGGAGCCTGCCTGCATATTCGGCGATCCCGACTTTCTCGAGAATATTCATAACCCTGTCGTGACGTTCAACTGAGAGAATTCCCTGAAGAAGCATTACGTATTCAACATTCTCTTCTACGGTGAGTACGGGAAACAGGTTGTAAGCCTGGAAAATAAAACCAATATGGTCTCTTCGGAAGTCGGAGAGCTCTTTTCCGCTCATGTCGGAGATCAGTTTCCCGGAGAGCCATACTTTCCCCTCCGTAGGTGTATCGAGTCCGGCAAGAACATTGAGAAAAGTCGTTTTTCCTGAACCGGATGGACCTATTATGGCGGTGAATTCACCCTTTGAAAGAGTGTAGTCTATACCCCTGACCGCATGAACCGGGACTCCGGAATCATCGTAGGTCTTAACAACACCTTCAGCAACTATTACATCGATATCGGTCATATACATCTCCGTGATCTGTAATTATAAACTCTTCCGCATTGCCTCCGCCGGGTTCAATCTGCCAGCGTGTATCCCCGGATAAATACCTGCAGCCGTTGTAAGAATCAGAGTGAAAAAGGGATATAGCCATAATCGGCTTAGCTTGAGTACAGGATATATCGGTTTATCAAATATGATTCCTGTTACTTCAATCTCTCCGAAACTTATGCCTGTCCTGGTGGTTATCCATATTATCAAAAGACCGATGGCACATCCTATAGCAGTACTGATAACCGCTATCCAGAAAGCCTCAAGGATTACCATGATGCTTATGGTTCCTGTTCTGGTTCCCACAGCTTTCATAACTCCGAATTCGTACATCCTTTCGAATACGGACATGAACAGGGAATTTACTATTCCGAAAACAACCAGACCGAATAGTATTGCAGACATTATTGCCATGCTTATATCGATCATGCTGAGCATTGAGCCAACCTGTGGCGCCAGTTCAGGCCATCCCAGGGCAGTGTTGCCGAAAACCGAGAATCTGCGCCAGAACCCAAGCGACGTATCAGCTCCCATTTCTGCCTGCTGGAATCTTACAGCGATTTCATGGATTTCCCCCCGTATATCAAGCATTCTTCCAGCAGAGGTGAGATTTATGAAGGCGGAATACCTGTCGAGATTATCGCTGCCGAAACGGCATATACCCGATACGAAGAACATCCCGCTTGAAAGTCCGCTGCCGGCCTGAGCAACGGTGATAACGATAACATCGCCAAGTCCGGCATTCAGATCGTCCGCCAGCTTGTATCCGATAATGAGTTCAGTGCTGTCCCCGCTCAGGTAATATCCCGACTCTATAGCAGTTTCCAGCATAGTCACTTCCGGGTCGGTTTCGCTGTCAACGCCAATCAGGGTAACAGGCTTCAGTTCTGTAGTTGATGTTACCGATGCCGGGGACAGAATTCTGGCGGTGTAGAAGCTGGCGGTTGAATCTCCATCCAGCATGGAAAGCATGGAATCGGGTCTGTTGATTGTCAGGTTGATGTTCCTGGTGTCCAGGAAATCATCTCTATGGATCTGGGCATCCCCCATCCACGATTCCGTTGTTGTATGTATCATATACACACTCATGCCCTGCATAAGAGCACCCGAGAACACCATTGACCCGAGGCCCAGCCCAACGGCAAGCCCGGTGATCAGAGTTCTCCTGCTATTCCTCCAGATGATTTTCCAGGCGAACTTCACAAGCCTGATGAACATGTCAGACAGCCCTCAGGGTTTTCGCGGCTTTTGTATGGGCAGCCTTAAGTGCAGGGAGAAAACTTACTGTGGAAGCGGTAATGAACACGCAAATGGCGGGGATCCAGTAGCATTCAGGGGTTATTGATGCGATCATCTCGCGAAAAACGGTGCCCCCGTAATTAAGGGGCGGATCCATAACCAGGCCATGTTTTGAAAGGAAAAGCAGCCCGGACGTGCTCAGTATGGCGCCCGCGATTACGCTTATGGCACCCATAATATTTGCTTCCAGCACGACCATCCTTACGATGAACCCTGGCCTAGTCCCGAGGGCTTTCATAACACCGAATTCGCGCCTTCGCTCAAGAACCATCATGAGAATCGTGTTGAGGACTCCCATAGCGGCCACAAGCACTATCACGAAGATCATTATCTTGAGTTGTACCTCATCAGCCTTCATGCCGTTGTAGAATTCCTTTGCGAATGTTTTCCAGGAATCCGTTTCAAGATCCTTCCCCGAGAGCCCTGCCGATATTTCTCCCGTGAGCTCGTCGACTCTACCCAGTGAATGGGTCATTACTGCTATTTCGTGCACCTTTCCCTGAAGAGCAAAAAGGATCTGTGCATCGGACAGGGTGATATAGCATGTATTTCTGTCGATATCGGCATTGCCTGAACTGACTATGCCGCGGATTACGTACTTCCTGTCAGCACTGCTGCCGTCTGCTGCCTGAGAAAGCATGACAAGGGAATCTCCCACTGAAGCGTCAAGAATGATAGATAACTCTCTTCCAAGTATGATCTGACCGGCGGCGGCGTAGGAAGTGTCAGCAGCAGAAGCTGTCAGCATTTCCCCGTTCACAATTCTATCGGAGAAATCGGTGGCTGCCTCCTCCATTGCAGGGTCTATTCCAATCACTGATGCGGCCGCTGAATTCGAGAATACGTTACCTGATCCTGCCCCCCGGGGTCTGACAGCAAGGAGAGCCCCGGAGTATATCCTGGGTGCCCATACCCTGACCTCTGGAATTGAATCCAGGAAAGCTCCCACCGTCTGATATCCGCCGATAGTTGAATAGATGGATGGGTCCTCCAGATAACCTTTGTGGTGCACCTGGATCTGACCCGTTCTATTGTTTGTAAAGAACATGATTATGCTGCCATACGAACCGTCCATCCACCCGATGGAAAGGGATGAGAGAAAGAAGCCGCCGATCATGGTCATAAGGGTGAGGATAGTCCGTCTTTTCTGACGGAAAACGTTTCTCCATGCGAGTTTTAGGAGTATTTTACTCCCCGGACTGCAGGTTGCTCAGTGAGAAGATGCTGCTGTCCAGTCCCCGGTTGAATTCAGCGTGGGTCCAGGTGATGGTTGTGCTCTGCCCTTCATTGTCGGCGGGGATAACCTGCATCTGTGTCGGGATTGTTCTGCCATCCATTTCCTGCACATTCGAGTAGGTTACTGTCTTTATCAGATTACCATGACTGTCGTAGTATTCTTCCCACAGGGGCATTATGTCGGTGATTCTGACCGCGAACACTATGCTTGACCAGACCACCGCAGTGGACGATTTTGGAAACAGTTCGATGAACACCACGCCATCCGACTGATCCCCGGTAAGTGTCGTATCGGTTGTATACGAGTAGGTGTAATCTTCTGTATAGGTGATTTCTCTGACTATATCGTTGTTTGTGATGTCCGATCCCATCCACGAGCCGGCCATCATAGAAGAAGGTATCCTTACCGTGCTGCCGGTGTTTGGAAGGTAATTCCACATCTCGGTACCTATTCGCAGGGATGCCATTCCGGCTTCTCTTGCAGGGGAGAGTATCCTTATGAAGGTTCTGTCAATTCCATGAGACCATGCCTTCATTGTCAGCGTTCTTTCCCAGTGCGGCGTTACAATATGCATCGACATCTCAGCGTAACTGTCATCGCTTCTGTAAAGCTGGTCCAGCGAATGCACCAGTTCGTCGATTGGTGGCTGGCAGATGCCCGTGGTAATTAGCCCGGGTATGAATGAAATGCTAATGAGCAGTAAAAATGATCTCATTTATCTCTCCCTTCGGGATTCAACCCCTTGAACAGGATATCTAGCATTCTCTCAAGGGATTCAAGCATCTGATCAGAAGTCCTTTCCTCATCGGCGGCATACCACATGATCGCGGTGGTGATTATTCCGTATATCGCCAGGGATGCGTGTTCAATATCCGTATCGGATTTGATCTTCTTTTTTTCGGCTAACTCCTCGAGTATCCTGGTGAGGCCGTCAAGAAGGGTCAGATCCTGATTGATAAGCCCTTTGCTCAAGGTAGTATCACTGCGCCAGCCTTCCCGCATTAATTCCCGGAGAAGGCTTTTCGGATATATAGACAGATTCTCCATGAAAGTATTTATGTACAGCTTTACACTTTCAAATCCTGTGAAGGATTCCGGGATCTGAAAGTTCTCATCAAGAACAGTTGATGTGTCATCAGCTGTGATTGCAAGGATCAGGGCGCTTTTCGAATCGAAGTAATTGTAAACTGTTCCTACCGCTACTTCAGCTTCCTCAGCAATTTCCTCTATTGTA
Organism: Candidatus Aegiribacteria sp.; assembly: GCA_030613065.1. Lineage (GTDB taxonomy): Bacteria > Fermentibacterota > Fermentibacteria > Fermentibacterales > JCC-6 > Aegiribacteria. Next base: position 13,737 of record JAUWMQ010000052.1, read on the forward strand.
GTTTCATCGAAACCGCGCCTGAAGAACATATCCCTCGCCGCTTTAAGAATCGCCATTCGCGCGCGTTCCTTTTTTATCTCTCTCAATCCCATGAATAACCTCCAAACATGAATGCATTCAATAATGCAACATATTCCGAAATTGTCAATCCTTCCTTTCTGTAGAAGAAGAGATCGAGCAGCAGATTATCAACTCCACCGTTGCCCACTTCGAAGAGACCGGCATGCGGGTACACGAAAAGAGGGAGTGGCTGCATGTCGCTTCTAACGAGAGGCTCACCTGATACGGCGCCCACGACAAGAGGGGGCGCACGCGTTCTGCCGTATCCGGAGTTACATCTCAACTGCCAGGAAGAACTCGGTTTCCGTTATCCAGGCCCTTACCGATGCCTTCGAGGGCAAGCCCTTCATTCCGCTCTCTGCTGAACCTTGACTCGTTGTCAGTTCTATTCAATCTTAATGCTGTGTTGCGTACCATCTTTAGTGACGGTGATATCAGATAGTTGGGCTGAATAGTTACCAATGTACTTTCAAGTAGCTGAATAGAAGAGGTGGTCAGCGAAAGAGTTACGATAAGGAACACTTCAAGGTTATGTTGAAGCATATAGGAATTGCACGTCCTCGAATCACACAGAAGAGATTCCCTAAAGTGTATGCTTAACCTGCTGCTCTTGCACGGAAGCGAGTACAACCGAGGAACCGGATGCGGGAAAACCGCACATCCGGGACTATGCGGTGTGTTTCAGGTAACTGGCATTCCTACCGCGAATTGCTTGGAATCCTTCAATGGTCGCTTCAAAACAGAAAACCGTTCTCTGTTCCGGGAAGCTGGCAGTCTTGAAGAATTATCAGAGATCGTGAACGACAGAATGAAATATTACTGAGAGAAAAGGAGGCAATCAGCTCTGGGAAATGAAGCTCCCTTGGTCTGGTTGAAAAACTGGAAACAGGGAATCTGATCGCAATAACCGGAGGTCAAATGTGTACAGCTTTTGGATGAACCTCAGATCGGAAGGACAATGAACACTAAGCAGAACGTATCGCACCCTTCAGTATTCATGCCTGGCTACGTCAGTCTGTCGGAGAACGCGGATCTGCAAAGGATCACAGGCGGTATACTCTATGACTACATGATAGGAAAGCGCTTTGAGACGGAGGGGTGGACAGTGAAGTATTTCGACATGGAATCGCTGCCTGGTCTCGCGAAGAAACTCAAATATCCAGCTACTCCTCGCCTCCGAAGGGCGTCTTCCGGCTATGACATCCTCATAACAGATCTGGGCAACAGCACCCTGAACATGGGACTCCAGAAGAAATTCAGGAACAGCGGGAGACTCACTGTAATGATCTGCCATCATTTCCGGCAACATCTGGAAAAAACGCCGATCAGAAGACTGCTCTATAGGATTTCCGAGGAAAGGGTTGTCAGGACTGCCAACCTCCTTGTGGCCAACAGTTCCCATACTTTCAGGAAACTGGAAGCCATGGGAAGGGACTCGGATGATATCGTTCTAGCCCGGCCCGGTCTGAGCGTTCCAGTCGTGGAATCCCCTTCTATCAGGCGAGAGCCGGCGGAGATATTAACAGTTTGCGGAATAGAAGCAAGGAAGGGTGTGCTGGAGATGGTGAAGGCCCTGAAGGAATCCGGTCTCGAAGGTGCCAATCTGACAGTGGTCGGGGAATTGTACGATGATTCGGAGTACTTCGGAAGCGTGAGGAAAGCAGTCTCGGATCTGGGACTCAATTCGAGGGTGCGGTTCACCGGAAAACTTGATCATATGAGCCTGCTGCAAGAATACAGGAGTGCGGATGTATTCATGATGTTGTCCTATTGGGAGGGGTATGGCATGGCTATCGCTGAGGCGATGGCTTTTGGTCTTCCAGTCATCTCTACAACAGCGGGAGCGATACCCGACCTTGTGGACAACGGAATTACAGGTCTGCTGGTGGAGCCGGGAGACTGGAAAAAAGCCTCCAGATACCTGAGGGATCTGTTCAGGGATGATTCACTCCGCAGGAAGTTTTCTCAGGCGGCATTAGAAACGGCCTCCGAACTTCCGTCCTGGGACTCGACTACAAAAAACGTTTTTGAAACCGTTCAAGAAAGGCTGAAGAGAAAGGGTCAACTGTAGACGATCCGTTCCAGAAAATTCGCCAGTGACCTTACTCCTGCTTCCATGTCCATCTCTCCTGTCAGGTCCTCCGGGTTATTCAGGATTCTCTGTTTCCCGTTCTCGATGTCTTCGTACGCCCTCTCAAGAGCAGAGCAAACGCTTTCAGGCGAATGATCCGCGTTATAACTCACACCGAGTCTCTCCAGGAGATTCTTCATATCACCATCGGGAGCTACTGACAGGATAGGTCTCCTGGCGACCAGGTATTCCACTGTCTTGGCAGGGTTCTTTAGTTCGTTCCCCGGCTGTGGTGGCAGCAGAAGCAGGAGCAGATGCGTGTTCGACTGCCATTCTGAGACCTCCAAGAACGGAACAATACCAGTGATCTCCACATTGTCATCCAGCTGCAGCTTCTTCGGCAAGTCGGAGTATTTACCAAGGTCCCCCACAATTCGAAGCACGACCCTTCTGTCGGGGTGCCTGTTAAGAAACATACGCATGCCCCTCAGGAAGTACTCGGGGCTCTGGTTGCCCATGAAAAAACCGGTATACGTGATGATAAGTCCATTCTCCAGAGGTATTTGAGGTGAGTCTTTCCACAACCTGTCCCGCTCTCCTCTGGTGAGTCCGTTCCAGAGTGTGGCAACTGGAGGGCAGGATGTTCCATAGGCAGCCCTGAAGTAGTTCGAGGAACCGTAGGTTGTCGTCACCAGACCGTCAGCATTCCTGACAACCATGCTTTCCATTGTTTTTGACCAGAAGTGTCGGGATGGAGGGAGTTCACTCCAGTTGATGAGACCATCCCTTACCCAGAGGTCCCCGAAGAGAGCCACCCATTTTCGGCCTGTGATAAGTGAGGATATTAATCCGGCGATATGCACTGAGTGCGGCGGCCCGAGTGTAACAATCAGTTCCGCATCGGATCGAAGTATCTCGCGTACGGAAGCGGTCACTGCGAGGGGTAGCCACGTGATGTATCTGTCCGGCTGAAGGAGTACGGTCAGAACAAAACTGCGTAGCTGTTGCCTGAGCCTGGATCTGCTGCGGGATTCAGCAGTCAATGCAGGCGGATTGGTCCTGGAACGATTTCTTTTTCTACCGCTTCTTACGATGCGCACTCCAGGATCAACGAGTTCGTCAAGTGAGGGATCCAGCGGCAGGTCACCTGAAGGATGAGGTGTTATAACGATCGGGGTCCATCCATTCCTCACAAGAAGAGTAGTGATCCTTAGATTCATTGGAGCGGAACCCGTGGATACAGGGGGAAAAGTTCGTGCAAGATAGATGAGTCTTCTCATGTTTCTTCTCCGGGATGATCGGATATCCAGGTTTCTGAAAATCGATTGTACTATCATACTATTAAATCTGTACCAGGGTACATTACCCCGATGATATCGGATTACCTATAACTCATTGCGCAGCCTTTTTGATGTAACGGATCGAAATCGTAGACATCCAGGCAGAACCGAGTATCACTGCAGCGGCAGTAGCGATAGCGGCACCGAATCCGCCGTATCTGGGTATGAGATAGATGTTCAGGCCTACATTGACGATAGACGATATGATAACACTGAACAGGCCGTACTGGGGTTTGCCAACGGCGGAGGATGCGGTTGAAAAAAAGCTGCCCAGGGGTCTCACAATCGATAAGGCGCCAAGAACAAGCAGGATATTCCAGCTTTCGGTGTATTTCCCGCTGAAGACGAAATCAAGTATCTGACGGGGAAAGAATACTGAAAGGAAAACAGCGGGAAGTATGAGTATCTCCGCCAGCAGGATAGTGCTCCATACACGTGACAGGACCTCCTTCTTCCTGCCTTGACTCCATATTCTCGAAACATGAGGAAGGAGAATCATATTGGCGGCCGCTATGACCACCTGGATCAGACCGGAAAGGGATCTTGAGGCGCCATAGGCCGCAACATCATTCGGAGCTATCTTGCCAAGCATCAATATATCTGTTCTGGTATAGATGAAGTTGGCCGTGGCCCCGCCCAGGAAGATAGCTGAAAAACTCATTACGCTCCCAATCCGGTTCATTCTGACACCGGCGGAGGGGAAGAAAAGATGTCTGGCGATCCAGGCGCTCACAAAGAAGCCAACTATGTTAGCGATTATCATGGCCATGAATATCTGGTGTGCGGACTCAAGTGTGTTGTTGAGGAGCAGAAAGCCGATGATCCCGCTTTTCACCACGAAATTAACAATGTCAGTGATCATTACGTCCTTGGTACGGTGTCTTGTGAGCAGAAGTAGCCTTGGCAGCCCGTTCAGCGTTCCAGTGACTACTACCCCGGCAAGAAGCATGGGGATACCCGTTAGATCGAGTGGTTCATAGAATGAGCCGATGATCCCGCCGCTCGCAATGAGAAGAAAAGCCGATAAGATCGCGAAACACAGGGCCATGAGTATACCGGAATTGGCTAACTGTTTCTCCCTGAGTCCATCACCCTCTGAAGCAAGTTTCAGTATTGCCTGCTGAATGAACCCTCCTCCCAGGAGGACTCCGAACATCTCCAGGCTCTTTGCAACTGCATATATTGCGTATGCCTCCGGGGGGAGTGACCTGATTATGAAGATGGTCACTACGCCCCAGATGGCCAGGGTACCACGGCTGACCAGGGCTGGAAGCCCAATCTTGATCAGGTTGATCCGATTATCATGCAGATACTTGAAGTGACTCATATCATCAGGGAGCGGAATTCATTCCCGGATACGATTGCGGGGAGGTAACCAGAATTGCGGTTCTTCCTGTCCATGATCATCGACTCGATGGTGTCATCCTGATTATTCCGTGACATGTTCATATCTGATGGCTGTCGGTCCTGCATGATATTCCTCGACGCCTGCGGTGCTCTTTGAGCGCCAGGATGAAAAGATGAGGGTGGCATACAACTCGACCCACGAGGCCCGGCAATAGAACCGGATCTGGAAGGTAGCTTGAACACCTACCCGTGCTCGCAAGAAACCTGAAGTAGAGAGCGTTTCGGAAAATATTCGCTATCCGCTTTTTTGGAAGTTTTTCTCTTCTGGACCACTTGAACAGTATATCCCACAAACACATCCTGGTCCGGTTGATTCTATATGTTGATAGAGATCTGTTACCAGCATGGACCCCTCTCATGGCAACTGGCTCTGTAAGTTGACCAGGCACCAATTTTGCGTAATGGGCCAACTGAATGATCATGGCGGTATCCTGGTGCAGCCTTAATCCATCGATGAACGGGTCTTCCCTCCAGAAGGACAACTTTCTTACAATAAGACCATCCAAAGTGAAATTGCCCATGTTATACTCTATCAGTGCATCGAACAGATTCTCAGGTGGTATTCTCTCGAACATTGTGGTGAATTCCCCATCTCCCTTTTCAGACCACTTCCTGCGGGAGTCATCATCCTGACAAAGAACACCTATGGCCTCATAGACCCCGTCAATTCCCTTATCTGCCTCAAGCAACTCCTGAGCTGTGCTGAAACGTCCGGGAAGGAAGTAATCGTCTGCATCCAGAAAGGCCACGAATGGGGCTCTGGACATCTGGATGCCCAGGTTCCGTGAAGCGCCTGCTCCGTGATTGCAGCCATCCCTGTGTCTGACCAGTTCCACGAGTGGGTATTGACTCGCAAGTTGAGTGCAGATCGCAAGGCTTTCATCGGTGGAGCCGTCCTCAACCAGAACAACCTGCGCGGTTTGTTCCTGCGCAAGTGCTGATTCCACGGCCCTCCGGACGAATTCAGCTGCGTTGTAGACAGGTGTTACGATACTGACCTTCACGGGTTGCTCCATAAACCGATACTGATCTTATCAGACCTGGGTAACCGGTATAGATAACGCACTAATCCTCCTAATAGTTTTAAGTCAATAATCTTTCAGTTTGCATTGAGTGCTGATATAACATCCAATGGGTCAGCCACGAAAATGTTTATCTATACCCCGCAGGAAGATCTGCGAAAGATGACTCCACTGAAAATCATTCAGCACACGTTCTCTCCCTGTTCTACCGTATGCCGAAGCTAAATTCCTGTCTTTTAACAACAGCTCCATTGCTTCAGCCAGGGCAACCGTATCCGGGCTATCTATCAGCAAACCGGTTTCTTCATGTAAAATTGCGTCAGTCACACCCCCGTTGTTTCCCCCGATCACCGCTTTTCCATAAAAATTAGCTTCCAGGAACACGATGCCGAATCCCTCAATGTCTCCTTCAACCGGTCTGTTTGGCATTATATAGAACTCGCACTTCTGAAATAGAGCATGTTTTTCCCGTTCTGAGATTCTTCCAAGCATTCTGATTCGGTCTTTATTGCGGGAATTCTCCACCGCAGCCTCGACTTCCCTGCGGTCATCACCATCACCCGCTATGACAAGATCAACTTCCGG
>JAUWMQ010000008.1 GCA_030613065.1 Candidatus Aegiribacteria sp.
GATAGTTTATAACGGCACCTCCGCACCAAGCAGCTACGATATGGCACTCACACAGGATTCAGGCGACTCTGATCCCACCAACGCAACAGCTGTTTGGAGCGAAAGCTCGATGGCTACTACCCTGGTCGACACCGGAGATGACCAGTGGGATTTGGACATTTGGGAAGTCACATGTGCTGTTTCACCTACTTTCCCGAGCCTTGTTTCCGGACAGCGCTACTGGCTTGAATGTCATTTCCAAGATACTACCGTCAATGATTTTATCCTTATGCAAAACCCGGTCTTTGGTAGTGCCTTCTATTTGAGCACTGACGCAGCTGCCTGGACCCGTATCGATGGCTATGGTCAACCTTTATCTGATGTATTCTTCGAACTCTACAACACTTCGGTCGCTCTTCAGCGTGAAACATGGGGAAGCATCAAGGCCATATTCTAGCCGTGACAGGCGCATGAATGAGGGGAAGGCATTTCGCCTTCCCTTTTTTTGAGTGCGCCGGGCATGGCGCGCAGCACCAGTAACCGGTGCTGTTAACCGGCAAGCGAAAGTGAACCGGGATGTGACTTGGAGGGTGTAAGTCCCTCTGGAGGTCGTGATGACCGGAACTCCTAGCTGAACACCAAGGATACAGGCATCGCGAGGTGCCGTCTGAAGGAAGGTGAAGGCAAACTCTTGGCCTGAGGAACACGAACCGTATATGAGGCGACAGCCGGTGGGCAAGCAGACTCGAGTATGCAAGCCCGATGTCATCCGGAATCGAGTTGTCGTAGATGTGGCAGGTATGTGAGAGGAAAGTCACGCGTTTTACCCCGGGAGGTCTGCGGATCTGCCTAGTGCTAGGAGCCTGCCCTGAAGAACATGCAGGAAACACCGGCACATTACCCTCAAAGCTGAGTACTGATAATGGTTATATGTCAGGTGATAATCTTGAGGCTATAGAAGTAGCGGATCTTGACGCATATGTTGCAACCAATAAAGTGTTTCAATCGGTTTGAGTAATATCCCATGGGGCAGTCTCTGGGGCGGTGCCGGACTCGGATTCTAAATTACAGTTATTTCATATATTCATTTACCCAGAGTGGTCTTTCCGGTGTGGAGTCGCCCGACCGCATTTCCCTCCAGGCCTCATCGGTGAGTCTGTTCGACATGGGCCATGCGAATTCGTAGTAGCTGAGTACGGGTCCCACAGCCGCCTCGATATTACCGTCGGGTCTTCTATAGATAACTATGCAGTAATCAAGGTCTCCCGATGCGACTTCAAGCACCGAGCTGCTGTTCTGATCCGTATGAACATCGGCGATCAGTGATGTTTCCAGGCCTTCCGTTGTTTCACCGTCCCAGCAGATAGCCGATTCCAGATTGCTGGCGAAACCCTTGAGAAAATCCGCGTCTTCAGAAGTGATTACGGAGCCCGCGAGTTCTCTTTCAGCTATATCCTGAAGCTGTGTCATGATGGAGCAGGCATTCCGGAATCTGCCTTCTATGCTGCCGTCAAGAACTCCATATTCACGAAGACCCCTCTGTGCCATCTGAAGAGTCGCATTAAGTTCAGCGTAGACTTCCGGTACGGGTTCAACAAATCCGGCGGAGGGTTCGGGCTCCTCAAAGGGTCCGGGCGCGCACCCGCATTCCATGGTGTAACTCTGTTTTGCGTAAAGTATTGTGTCATGTCTGAGCATTGCCCAGGATGCCAGGAAATTTGAAAGGGTATGACGTCCCCATGCCTCTGTCCGCATGAAATCAGGATAACCCTCACCCTTTTCCTTCTGAAGAAGATAAAGAGAGTGAAGCCATGACATGTAAAGCGTAGCATGCCAGTCAGAGGGGCTGTACTCCTCTATCATCCGATTCAGCGATTCCAGTGAGTCCGCATAGTATGCAAACTCGAAGTCTCCCTGTTCCTCAAGGATAGAGATGGCGGCCTCGCTGCCGAATACAGCAGCAACGTCAAGGCCAGTGGGCATGAATCTCTGATTGCCTGATGGGTTCAGTCCAGTTGCCGGGAAGACAAGTTTCCCCAGAATTTCACTGTCAGGAGTGTATCTCTGCCCGAGGAACCTGAAACCGGTGCTCTTCTGGAATGCTCCCTGAAGATCACCCGGATCGAATTCCCCCTGTTCGTCCGGCATTGATATAAGCTCCCCGGTACCGCTGTATATGGAGGGACCCGCAAAATTGGAGTTTACATAATCTCTGAACAGCCTGTAGAAATCCATACTCCAGATCAGCTGGCTGTCTGCTGATTCTCCTGCGATTTCCCGCGCGGCTTCTGTGTACTGCGGTACGGATAGATCATCTGCAAAACCGGCGAAGAAAGCGGTTATTTCATAAATTTTCCGCCACTTATCAAGAAGTAGCTCTCCTTCATATTCAATTTCCGACAGATCTGAAACGATACAGAGAGCACTTGCTGTCATAACGCGGGCATCTTCTTCGGAAACGATATATGCAGCCATCTGCCCGTTGGGTGCTCCTCCGTTCAGAATGAACGTGAGCCTGCCCAGCCACATCATAGCCTTGAAGTACCGCTCAAGTCCGGGGCTTGATGTGTAGTGTCCCCTCGGGACATACTGGGAGTAATCCTCCCGGTATCCCATTACTGGACTGTCATCAAATCCGACGTGACTTTCTATCAGCGCAATCTCGGTCTCTACAGCTTCAGCAATTGATTGATCGGCAATAAATTCGGGATCGAGGAACGCTAGAGGCACAGCAAAGAATGCTGCGTTCAGACTGGCGCCTCGCCCGAGATTTTTTTCGTAAAGACTTCTGCAGACTATTTCAAGATCACCGTAAAGGTAATTCTCTTCAATATCCTGGAGAATCTGATCGAAGAAGATATGAAGCATATGAAGAGGAATACCGGCAGATACGTACACCGGTTGATCCCATGCTTCCATCATTGCATATGCTCTGATTGGATTGTTCGTGACATTGAACGGTTTGTATACGACAAAACCATTCTCAAGCAGGGATTCAGGAATCCGATCAATACCTGATTTATTCATGATATCATTTAAATTGAATACATTCTCTGCATTAACCGGCAGTTCCAGTGAAGCCATATCCGGAAAAGTACTTGATGAAACCGGTTCGAAGAAACGGTCAGCGAATGTTTCGGCAACATTCACTTCCTCCGGGAACAGCAGTTCTTCGGGGGTAATTTCATTATTCGAACCAATCATGTTTTCACCTCCGCTGCTGCAGCATGGAGTATTAAGAAGAATCAGAAGAATCACCGGAAAAGCAAATTCATATTTCATGTCGAGCATCTCCCTTTCAGTTATCTCTGTCATATACATATATTAACAATTATCTGTTCCATGGCAATGAAATGGTAAATGATGAAAGCGGGTGTTCCATGAGTAAGACTCTTCTGATTCTTGCTGTCGCCACGGCAGCAGCAGTCGCAGGCAATGTATATGTATGTGACTATGAGTACCAGGCCGGCTGGGACGGAGCCAGTAAATGGCAGATGAGGCTTCATTAAATCAATACTTCGTTAACAGTGTAATTCACTTAAGATGAGCCTTGCCATTTCCCTGACCTGTTAATTATCAGGCGATCAGGGAAGCAATCCATTATATTTCTTACATATGACAGGGCAGAGCTATTTCAAGCTTTGTCCCTTTCTTTTGCTGCCAGCAGGAGGTGATGAGAGTGAGCATCAGGAATGAACTTCAGGATTACGCCGGTATTTTCGCAGGGTCGATACTCTTTGGAATAGCCTACGCATGGTTTCTGTTTCCTTTCCGGGTATCGCCCGGCGGCGTAGCCGGTCTGGCCCAGGTTCTGTACCACTGGACAGGTATCTCGGAAAGCATATGGATGTTCGGCTTCAACGTCCCTCTCTTCTTCTTAGGTTACCTTGTCATTGGGAAGCAGTTCGGGATAAGAAGCCTTGTGGGAATGCTCATGTCTAATACAATGTGCTGGCTTCTTCAGCCTTCCCATCTATCATTTCTTTCAGATTACGGGAATCTTGTACATAACGTAGCAGAAGAGGGACAGCTGCCCCGTCTGGCGGTCTTTTTTGCCGGTAATTCCGAAATGGACATACTATTAGCTTGCATCGCGGGTTCCGCTCTGCTTGGACTGGGTCTTGGACTGATCTTTAAATTCCGGGGTTCCACCGGCGGAACCGATATCCCTGTGGCAATACTGAAAAAGTATACAGGAGTGTCGATAAGCACAGGTTACTGGCTGGTCGAGTCATTGATCATTCTCGCGGTTGGTATGGTATTCAAAAACCCGGTCATTGTTATCTGGGCCTATCTTAACCTGTTCCTCACAAGCAGGATGACTGATTTTGCGGCTGAGGGCATGCCTTATGTTAAATCGGTGATGATAGTAACGGATAAACCGGACGAAGTAAGGGACGCCATTTTCCAAAAACTCAACCGGGGAGTGACTTTTCTCAAAGCTGAAGGAGGCTATAGACGGGAAAAGAAGGATGTCATATACGTCTGTATTCACCGCAGGCAGGTTATGCTCTTGAGGAGAATATTGAAGGGTATTGACCCGGATGCTTTCATGGTGCTGCATGACGCCTATGATGTTATGGGATACGGGTTCAGGCAGAGAACGCTTACTTACTGAAGCAGGGGGCTGGACATATCGGACCGGTCTATGCAGAATATGTACAATGATAAATGCAGTCTTGTAATAATGCAGATCTGGAGGAACATTTTTATGAAGAAGATTTATTCAGTTGTTATTTTTCTTGTTGCGGTCACAGTATCTTCCTGTGGCAGCAGTGATCCCATCGGACCTTCCTCCGGCGGTGATTCGGAATATTATCCTCTTTCTGTAGGTAATGTCTGGATGTATGACCGTTCCGGTTCCATAGCCTCTGGTGGAGTCCAGGTCGGTACCGTTTCCGGAGAGATCAAACTCGAGATCACCGGAACCGCGACTCATTCCGAGGGCTTCGATGTTTACGTTCAGGAATACTCCATCAGTGATACTACAGTGATAAACAGTCAAACCTTTATTTCAGATTCCACTTACACGGAATACATGAGAATAACGGACGATGGTATGTACGGGTATAGCAACCTCACGGATACAGATTCCTCCTTCACTGTTCCGTTCCCGCTTCAGGCTGGCGCTACATGGACATTCTCTGAAGAACCCCCTACAACGGGAGAAATCCTTTCAATGTCAGTTGCCGTAACCGTAATGGCAGGTTCTTTTGACAATTGTATGGAAATGAGGACCGTATGGACCGATTCGGGCATGGTACTTACAAACACAGCGGACTTTGCGAAGAACGTGGGTAATGTGAGGAATGAATTTGTTCTGACGACGGCGACAATGATCATGACTATAACCAACAGCTTGGAGACATACTATCTGAACTAGGTTGGCAGTTTAATCGTTATGCTGATAGACACACACTGCCACCTGTTCATGAAACCCCTTTGCGAAGATATTGAAGGTGTTTTGAAAAGGGCTGCTCTGAAAGGTATTTCAGCGATTATCGTTCCTGCTGTTGAAACCCGCTCCTGGAAAAGTATTGCTGAATTATCAGAATATCCATCCGTTTATACTGCGCTTGGTCTTCATCCGTGGTGCGCCGACGAGGCACTTGATACGGCTATGCTTGGAAAGCTTCTTGTCGGAACAGGCTCAGTTGCCGTGGGTGAAATTGGCCTTGATTTCAAAATAGAGACCCCCGGCAGAATTACTCAGATAACAGTATTCCGGACACAGCTTGATCTTGCCGCAGAACTTGGCTTGCCTGTCATTCTGCACTGCCGGGGAGCTTTCGATGAAATGCTGTCCATTCTTTCTGAAAAAAAATACAATGGAAATGTAAGAGGAGTAGTTCATGCTTTTACAAGAGGGATTCAACTGGCCGAGCGTTTCCTTGATCTCGGTTTTTACCTTGCATTCGGAGGAGCCGTGACCAGGCCTCGCGCAAAAAGAGCAAGAAGTTCAGCAGCAGCTGTACCCCTTCGGAAAATCGTTCTTGAAACCGACGCTCCTTCAATCGGGATGGATGGCGTTGAACCCGGGATGATGGAGCCGGCACATGTTGCCCGAATCGCTGAATCATTAGCGATGCTCCGCGGAATCAGTTTCGATGAAATAACCCGTGAAACTTCCAGAAATGCTGTAGATCTTTTTGGTATCAGAGATGGCTGAAAGAAGATTCGACAGGGTTGTTGAATTCCTTGGCAGGGAACCATTTCTTGCGGTACGCAGAGCGGATGTTGCAGTCATAGGCCTTGGCGGAGTTGGCTGCCATGCAGCAGTTGCACTTGCAAGAAGCGGTATCGGGAACATACGCCTTGTCGATTTTGATTACCTTACAGAAACATCTCTGAACAGGAATCCTATTGCCGGACCACGTGATTGTGGCGGATACAAAGTTGATATTGTAGCCGATCAGCTTCGTAGTACCTGCCCCGATACGCATGTCAAAACCGTTACCGAGTTTTTTCATTCGGACAACGCCGATTCGATTCTGAAACCGGTACCCGATGCTGTTGTCGATGCCATAGACAGCCTTAATCCCAAAGCTGCTCTGCTTGAATACTGCATTGAACAGAGGATACCTGTTTTCAGCAGTATGGGGGCTTCGGGAAGGAGAGATCCGTCACTTGTCAGAACGGGTGACATATCCCGGACAAGATGCTGCCCTCTGGCAAAACAACTCAGAAAGTATCTTCGCAGGCGCGGCATTACCCATGGTATATCCTGCGTATATTCAACTGAGCCAGCCGGTGATCATTCGCTTCCTCCCGATATGGACGACCTGACCCTTCACAGAGGGAGGATCAGAAACAGGATACCCAGCCTGATAATAATGCCCGGGATCTTCGGGTATACACTCGCGGGAATGGTGCTGGATCATATTTCAGAAGAATAGAGAATGGCGGGAACGTGTGGGAATCGAACCCACCCAGGGTGGTTCTAGCACCCAGCACCGGATTTGAAGTCCGGGAGGGACACCAGTCCCCATGCGCTCCCGCATTTAGATGTAACAATTGCAATTCCAGTCATGCTTTGTCAAGGGCTGTTTTAAAAAGAGCAGTAGAAATATTGGAGCAAAAAAAGGGAGCCGGCAAGCCGGCTCCCGAGGGTACTGATATAGAACGAACTACTGCATGACAGTCTTGATGTTTCCCCATGTTGTCTGTTGAAGAGATCCACCAGCTGTCAGTTCACAGTTATCCCAGAAGATCGTACTTCCGCCGTTGGAGAAGAGATCAAGAGCTGCAATTTCATTTACTCCGGTCGACTGCCATGCGTTTGAAGCCAGGAAAGTGTTGTTGTAGTAAATATCGTAAGCGTTGACATCAAGGTGGATTTCCGCCCTGACTTCTACCCATGTATCAAAGATCATGGCTGCGACTGCTGAGCTGTAATAATCAGTTACAAGTAAGCCATCTGCATCAAACTCAAGCTGAACTGACCAGTCAAAGACGGAGACCCCATCGTATGTGTTCAGCATGATGAAATACTGCTTGCCTGTTGAACCTGTTGGGATGTAGCACCATGCTGTCATGATCCAGTCGCCGCTGGTTTCTGAGAATTGCTGCACGATATCGGATGTTGGTGTCATGCGTACCGAATGGGGTGCGGAAACATATTGAGAATCGGTAACGAAGGCATCCGCGGCAGCGCTGCCTGCCCATCCGCTCCAGCCGCCCTGGCCGATTAATCCGCTGCCAAGAGCGTACGAATCGAAATTATCGGACCAGTCAGCGCTGGCTGCCGGTACGATGACCAGTAATGCCGCGCAAACGGTCAAGAAACGGTGAAAATTGTTCATATTTACCCCCTCAGGTAAGTTAGTTAAAGAATAACAACACTACTTTCACTAGTATTGAGAATATCCTACTTCTGCAGTCAGGTCAAGTCCCGTTTTGTGTTCCGTTTACTCCCACCAGCAGACGAGACCAGGTTCAATAATACGCCCGAATTCAATATGGCAGGGGAGTATTCTCACCGTGAATCCCTGATTTCCCGAGTGGCTGCTTTCGAAAGAACCTCTGAAAATAAGCATTCCATCCTCATCCCGCTCGAACTGCAGCCGAACCGATTCCCTCTCCGTCAGCCATCCGTCGTGTTTAATCCTGCCGTGCTGAATTTCAACGAGAAGGTCAGAAGGCTTAAGACCCTCCGCGCGAAGAGCAACTTTGACAGGGATTGGATCGCCTACTTCACAGGTACCGTTATCAATTTCGGATTCAACCGATTCTATCCTGACGGAATGCCAGTTCTCCCGTACCTTCTCCATCCATGCAGCCAGTTCTCTGGCACCTGAATAATCATTCTCCGACAGCTTCACCGTTCCTTTGTATGCGGGCACATAGAATCTCGATGTGTATTCCGTAAGCATCCTGTTGCTGCTGAAAACAGGACATATGTTCTTCATCGATTCCTTGACGATCCTGAGCCAGTTCACCGGTATGTCGTTCTTGTCCCGATCGTAGAAAATGGGCACTATCTGGTTCTCAATTATGTTGTATAGAGCCTTAGCCTCCAGTCTGTCCTGCAGTTCCGGGTCATCATACTCCTCTCCCAGGCCGATGGACCAACCCGCGCCCGGTCTGTATGCTTCGGCCCACCAGCCGTCAGGAACGCTGCAATGGACAGCGCCGTTGAAACATGCTTTCATCCCGCTGGTTCCGCACGCCTCCATTGGCAGTTTCGGAGTGTTAAGCCATACGTCAACACCCTGAACCATCTGTCTGGCCATATCCATGTCGTAATCCTCCAGATAGATGACTTTCCCATAGAATTCCTCTTTCATGCAGAGATGAACGATCTCCCTTATCAGTTCTTTGCCGGACGAATCGTGAGGGTGCGCCTTGCCTGCAAAAATGAATTGCACAGGGTACTCCGGATTATTGACAATGGCAGCCAGGCGTTTTTCATCTCTGAGCAGCAGGGTAGCCCTTTTATAAGTTGCAAACCTTCTTGAAAAACCGATTGTGACCGTCTCAGGATCAAGAACGGGTATATCTTCGAGGTGGGGTTTGAGCAGTCCCATGCGTTCAATCTGTTTTTCCCACCGGTCCCTGGCCCAGGAGATAAGTCTTTCCCTCATCCTGACATGGGCAGGCCAGAGTTCTGAGTCGGGGATCTTATCCACTTTTTCCCATTCAGCAGTGTCAGTCTTATTGCTCGACCATCTTGGACCTACATACCTGCTGTACAGTTTCTCCATCTCGTCAGAGACCCATGTTTCGGGATGTATTCCGTTCGTTACATGCGTAAGTGGTGTGTCTGCGGATGGGAGAGCGGGCCATACATCCTTCCATATTTCTCTCGAGATTATCCCATGAAGCTCGCTTACTCCGTTTCTGAATTTTGAAAAGCGAAGTCCGAAAACCGTCATTGAAAAATTTGGATTGTCATCGTAATGACCGAATCGAAGAAACTCCTCATCGGTAAGACCTATGGATTTTATCATGGGGCTCAGGTATTTGAGCACAAGATCCGTTGAGAATTCCTCGTTACCTGCGGGTACAGGTGTGTGGGTTGTGAATACGTTGCCTGCGGACACGATTTCGCGGGCTTCCGGGAAGGAAAGTCCTTCCTGCATAAGCTGTCTTATGCGTTCTACAATAAGGAAAGCTGAATGTCCCTCGTTGATATGACGAACGGTTGGTGTAAGGCTCATTTCGTCAAGGGCTTTGAGACCTCCGATTCCCAGGATTATTTCCTGCTTGAGCCTTAATTCACGGTCTCCCCCGTAGAGCTGACCTGTTATGCCCCTGTCACTTTTCTCATTTTCCGGAAGATTTGTGTCCAGAAGGTACAGTGTAGCTCTGCCTACCTTAACCTGCCAGACGGCTGCCCGTGCGATTCTATCGGCCATCGGAACTTCTACTGAGACCTGGGATCCGTCTTCACGGTAGACCGGTTCAACAGGCAAATTGGAGTAATCATTGATGAAATACTTCTCCTGCTGCCAGCCATCACTGTTCAGATACTGGCTGAAGTATCCCTGCCTGTAAAGAAGTGAAACTCCAACGGCTGTGAGACCGAGCTCACTGCAGCTCTTGATCGTATCTCCGGCCAGCACTCCAAGGCCTCCGGAATAGATTGGTATGCTCTCGTGGAGTCCGAATTCAGCTGAAAAAGTGGCGACAAGGAAGTTATCGCCCGTTATTTCCTGCTGCTTCTTAAGATCATCAAACCATGTATTTCTTTCAAGATAATCCGCAAGCCTTTCGACTGTCTTTTCAAGGTGTGAAAGATATACTGCATCTGCAGAAAGTTCCTCGAGCCTTTCCTGGCTTACATGCCCCAGCAGGCGTACGGGGTTGTGATAGGTACTTTCCCAGAGGTCGGAATCGATCCATCGGAATAACTCTATGGCCTGTGTATTCCATGTCCACCATGTGTTGTAAGCTATTGTTTTTAGAGCGGTAAGCTCTTCCGGTATTCTGGGTATTACCCTGAAATTCTTAGTTTTCAATATCTGCGCCTTCCGTAAACCCCGTGTTCTGTACGGGAACGATTATCTGAGTTATGTAATATATTCATAGTAATTCGAATGTGATGGAGGAAATGGATTTGAAATTGATTTGTTTTTCGCAAATACTTCTTGTACTGAGTTTTCAGGCGGCAGGTGGTTCCATTTCCAGAACCCTCCATTTCAATCCGGCTGATGTTGAACTGCTGATGTATGATTGCTGGACAGTAGCTGAAATGCCGGAATTCGAACAGAGGGGTATCCCTGGAACCCCGCTTCTTCCGGCTGTTCCTGAAGTTTTCATACTCCCTGATGGGGCGGTGAACGTTACTTTCAGCGCGGTCCCTCTTGAAGAGACTGAAATCGGCCTTCCGGGAATAGTCATTATACCCGCAACGGAACTCAGGCCGTTCAGTTCACAGAATTCAGCTTCCGTGCGCCTGCCTGATCCGGCTGTTTACTCATCCGATTCTCCGTGGCCACGGAATCCGGTCATCAGCACACACACCGGCACCCTTGCAGGGATCAGGATAGCTTCCTGTCTTATTCAGCCATGGGTTTACATTCCGGCAACAGGTTCGCTCAGCATCATAAATGAAATAGAAGTAACCGTAACATGGGAAGAGGGTTTCGATTACAATCTGAATCTGACTGCCGAACAGATGAATGTTGCCCGAAGCAGGGTAAATACTCTTGAAGGGACTATTCACCAGGCTTCTCCATGGGATACTCCCCCTGTTCCCCAGGGTGACGCTCAGTACCTTCTGATCTGCGACAGTTCATTTACAAAAACTATGGAGCCGCTCGCGTCTTTTCATGAGGGCAGGGGGTACTCAGTTGAAACGGCTTCCGTTCAGGAAATACTATCCTCCTTCCCCGGCATTGACGACGCCGAGAAGCTGCGAAACTTCATAAAGAACAGGTTCCTTGAACATGGTACAATTTTTGTACTCCTTGCAGGAGATGAAACACTAGTTCCCGTGAGGATGGTTTACACCTATTGCGAGGGGGAGGTTGATACTGCCGCGGTGGATCTGTATTTTGCCGATCTTGACGGCACATGGGATGGCAGCGGAGACGGTGAATACGGCCAGCCGGATGATAACCTTGATTTGTATGCGGATGTACTGCTTGGACGGGCACTCTTTTCAACAGATGACGAAGCGGAACTATTCGTTCAGAAGAACCTTACATATCAGGACACTCCGCCTGCAGGTGACTGGCAGACAAGGGCTGTTCTGTGCGGTGCGGTCCTCTTTGGGGATATAGGCTATACTGCGGACAAGGGATGCGACTCAATCGCTGTTGAATTCCCTCCGTACTGGGAAGTGAATAAATTCTACGAAGAACTGCCCGGTGGAGGTTTCACGGAACATATTCCGATTATCAGCAGCGGCTCAGCGTGGAATCACTACGCAGGGCATGGGAATGAGAGGGGAATCTACTGGCGATTCCCTCCTCAGGGAATGATGACGAACTGGATAGCTTCCGACAGCATTCATAACGGCGATAAAGCAGGCATACATACCAGTATTGCATGTCATCCTGCCGAGTACATCGGTCAGGAGAGCTGTGCGGAGGTACTTCTTAACAATCCTGACGGTGGCGGAGTTGCCGTGCTTTTCAACACAAGCTACGGCTGGGAGGGTCACTGGCCTTCCCTGGGGGCCAGTGAATATATGTGCATAGATCTATCCAGGCAGGTTTTCGGTTCGCAGGCATCCAGCCTGGGCCTTGCTTTCGCCATAGCGAAGGATCTCAGGATCCCTTATATGGATGGAGGTTACGACCGTACATTCCAGAGCCTCCTGTCCTGGAGCGCTTTTATGGACCCTGCTCTCGCAGTCTTGCAGACCGAAGGAGGAGGATATGTACCTCCCGTAATACTCAATATCACTTCCCCGTATCCAAACCCGTCGCAGAGGGATGCTCCGCTTTCCTTTTACGTGAACTTCGATGCGGGATCTGCGAAAGTATCGGTACACGATCTTTCCGGAAGGCTTATCTGGAAAACGGATATCTCCTCATCACAGAGGGTAAGCTGGGAGGGAACGGATTCAGCGGGCAGAAGAGTGCCTGCCGGGGTCTACATTATCTCCGCAAGAATGGGTGATTCTATTTCCAGTCGGCTTGTCACACTACTGGATTGATCCAATAGAAAATATCTGAGTTACTCGGACTGAGTGCAAGTTAACTGTGCGGGATGGAATACTCCGCCTGACTTCAATGTATCAGAACCGGAACAGGAAAACATTCAACATGGAGGTTTGGAATAATGAGACACCTGATAATCGCAGTTATGATCCTTACAGCTGCGGCCTTTGCCACGGAACAGTCCGCTCCTGAAACCGGTAGCGGCAGAATGCAGGTTCTCAGCGAAGAAGGGATCGTGGGAGATCTTCCTCTTATGTACACCACGGTCGTTATCGACATCAGCGGAAATCT
This sequence comes from Candidatus Aegiribacteria sp., assembly GCA_030613065.1. Taxonomy (GTDB): domain Bacteria; phylum Fermentibacterota; class Fermentibacteria; order Fermentibacterales; family JCC-6; genus Aegiribacteria. Next base: position 12,882 of record JAUWMQ010000008.1, read on the forward strand.
GCAGAGAGCCACTGTACAACAGGTCTATGGTAATCCCTACGATGAGGTTATCGAAGCCATTTACACATTTCCCCTTCCCCAGAGCGCGGCCGTTGACAGGATGAACATGTGGATAGGGGACAAGCTTATCGAGGGAAAGATCCATGAGCGCTATCTTGCTCAGCAGATATACAATGAAGCAATTGAAGCCGGTCAGACCGCAAGCCTTCTTGAACAGGAGCGACCCAACATATTCACCCAGAGCGTTGGTAATATCCTGCCCGGTGACAGCATCGTTATTGAAATCAGCTACGTTGCACCGGTTGAATACGATGATGGTGAGTATGAAATAGTATTCCCTATGGTCGTTGGTCCGAGATTCGTTCCAGCGGGGGATTTCGTGAGAAACATCTTCGGGATATATGAAGTCTCCACTTCCGTTGAAGACGCTGACAGGATAACACCGCAGATTGTCCCGGAGGGTACAAGAACCGGCTACGATATTGAACTCTCCGTCAACCTGAACCCGGGTGTGGCGATCCAGGACTTCGAATCGCTGAATCATGAAGTGGATATACAGCTCAACTGGAACGGTACCGTAACCATTACTCTCGAGAACGATGATGAGATTCCCAACAGGGATTTCGTTCTCAGGTACACGACCGCCTCCGACAGGATTCAGAGCGGTGTAATCGCTCACAACGGAGAAATGGGCGGCCATTTCATGCTTATCCTTCAACCCGACGCTGACATCGATATTGATGAAATCACACCGAAGGAGATGTTCTTTGTTGTTGACTGTTCAGGTTCCATGAGCGGGCAGCCCATGGAAGTTGCCAAAGAAACTGTAAGGCAGTTCGTCCGGGGTATGAACCCGAATGACACTTTCCAGATAATGAGATTCAGCGAGACGGCAAGCAGCATGTCCAGAGCTCCCCTTAGCAACACTGAAGGGAATGTGGAACAGGGGATACAGTACATCAACAACATGAGCGGTACCGGTGGAACCATGATGATAGAGGGTATCAGGGCCGCGATAGGCTACCCGGAAGACTCTGAGCGGATGCGCTTCGTCATCTTCCTTACCGATGGTTTCATAGGCAACGAAGCGGAGATACTTGGTGAGCTTCAGAGCACACTCGGTGACAATACCCGTCTGTTCAGTATAGGCGTCGGCTCCAGCCCGAACAGGTACATCATTGAGGGTCTTGCTGAAGAGGGCAGGGGACATGCGTATTACGTTGGACTCAGCGAAGATCCCGACGAATCTGTCGCCGCCATTTACGATAAGATAAACGACCCCTATCTGGTCGGAATAGATATTGACTGGGGCGATCTTGATGTCCATGACATCTACCCCTCGAGAATCCCCGATCTCTACGCTGGAGAACCCCTTGTGATAGTTGGCCAGTACAACGGTTCCGGAACCGAGACAGTCCGTCTTTCAGGCGCGGTAGCAGGCGAACGATGGGGACAGGAACTGAGTGTAACACTTCCGTCCCGTGAAGAGGGTAACGATGTAATCGCCACTCTCTGGGCCAGGAATAAGATCCATGACCTTACGCGAGATATGTACGCCAGTTACGGCTATCTGAGCAATGATCAGGAGATCATCGATGAAATAACCGACACAGCTCTTGATTACCAGATAATGTGTGAGTACACAGCATTCGTAGCTGTTTCCGAAGAAGTCCGTATCGACCCGGACAGCGGTGAACCGGTAACGATCCAGGTTCCTGTCAATATGCCCGATGGAGTTTCCTACGATGGTATCTTTGGTTCTGATAATGATCCCTCCGTATCACAGCACTACAGATCCTCCAACAGGACAGTGGCCCCATCATCGGGCTATGGTCTTGGAGGTGTCAGCGGAGGAAACATGCAGGCTTTTGAAGAATGTGAGGTTGACGGAGATTACTTTTACGGCGGTGAGTTCGAGGATTATGGGTTCGCCGAGGTAAGCCACATTTCGGTTTCACCTACTCTTGGGCTTCTGCCCTCCGTTGTACGTTCAGCAGCACGGGAGTTTGTTACTGATATTACCGAGGTGTACCAGAATTTCGTCGATGGTATGGATGACGATGACGAATGGCCCACAGGTACGGTCACGTTCAATGTAACCGTTGACAGCGCGGGTAATGTTACCTCTGTTTCAATTGCGGGCAGCGGTCTGGACAGAGAACTTGATGATGACCTGTGCGAAGTTCTGGAAGGATTCAGTATACCTGCGCCGCCGGATGGGGCAGGAATAATTCAGATCCAGTACAGTTTTCAGAAGATCTGGTAGTACCAGGCTCTGAAGAGAACATGGGGGCGGGAGGAATCCCGCCCCCATTACGCTTCAAATCAGCAGGCTGCGAACATAACCTTGCTATGAAGCGCATAAGCGGCTCTGCTGCATTTTGTTGTTCGCTAAATCATTTCATATTCCTGAAGTATTTCTCAAGATCTCTATAGTAATTCTCATGGGGTCCGATCATTATTAGTTCAAGTGTTTTGGAATCTCTAAGCCGATAAGAAAGAAGAAATTGTGTTGTATGAATCTTAAACTTGCGGATAAATACCCCCTTTAACTCTCCTCGCTTTTCTTGACCTATGCTCGGATCATTTAAAATCGCGCGAACTTGTTGATCAAGAATTATTTTCTCTTGCTTTCGGAATTTCCGGATGCTTCTAGCAAATGATCTGGATTGTAGAACCTTCATTTTCCGTTACCCAAATTGGTACTCAGTTGATTCACCCTGGTTCAACTCTTCAATCCCAATCAATATTTCCTTAATCAGGTTGTAAGTTAAACTGGGATTTTCTTCGGCACACTTGCCTATCTTTGCCCAGTGTTCAATCTGTCCAGTCACCGATCGATTATCGACAGAACTCATCAGCTTTGCTTCTCGAACCAGGTTTTCAGAAATTCGTACTGCAGTTGCCATAATGCTACCTCCGTATCATGCGTTGCATATATAATACAATACATTGCAATATGCAATATTTGATTTGGTTTGTTTGTATTTGTTCCTCAAGCGAACGCTTTGCATAACCAGAACAGTACTCACAAACCAGGAAAGCAGTAGCTGTTTCTGATTGATGCAGTTATGTGTTTCATATATCCTCTATTACTGGTTCATCTACAATGAATTTAGAGGGCACCCCTATCTCGCTAAAATATTTAACCATCGATATGCAGGCAAACTTTTCAGTTGAATAATGAGTCCCACCAAGAATGCTTACGCCATGTTTTTCGGCATATTCATGTGCCTTTTCAGAAAATTCATTCTTCACAGCAATACCAGTTATTAGAGTATTAACTCCGGCATTGGAAATTTCCTTCAACATTTCAATATTATTACCACCGCCTGCTATCACAGCAACGGTTGCATCTTTAATTACATAATCTCCGTAATCGTAGAGGCTAACATCATGATCTACTGCTTTCTGAAAGTGACTTTTTAGATTTTGAACCGTTACACAATCGGCCATCCCAAATACTCCAGCCATTGCACCAAAATACGGTGCAAAGGGTTTTATTGGCTTAATAGATAATGCCTTTGCCAAAGTTACGCTCGTTGAGTGTTTACCCCAATTATCTAAAGGCACATGGAGATTATAAATTGAGATTCTTTTGTCTTTAAATTGCTGTAACAAATTGCTATTCATTTGCTGAAAAACATCCGGAGCCTTTCGAATATCCCAAATCGATGGATGATGAACAAAAAGCATTGCGTCTTGAGTTCCGTCACTCAAGATTTTTTTCATAACATCGATTGATGGAAACACAGCGGTATAAACCATATTTATCTCCGTGGCGAAGTCACAAACCAATCCCATTGACCGTTTCTCAAAGTTTTCACAAAGAAAATCAGCGACAGAATGCATATATCGTGCCCATTCATCACTCATTTCTGAAGTGATAAAGTCCTTTTCAAGTTGTTTGTATATTTGGATTGCTTTCACATAAGCCTCTATTCTTCATTCTTTCTACACATAACAAGAGTCTATCTGCACGTGATGAAGGGTTTCAGGCAGACAGTTCAGAGTCCTCTGGATCTGCTTTCTTAATTTCATTCTCTGAACCGGAGAATTCTAGCAGGATTGCCTGCTACTACTGCTCCCGGAGGAACATCCTTTGTAACGACAGCGCCTGCGCCGATTATGGCTCCCTTCCCGATTCTCACCGGCAGTATAGTAGCGTTGGATCCTATACTTACTCCATCTTCTATAATTGTACCCTTCCAGTCCGCAGGATCAGGTTGGGGGGGGTAGATGTCATTTATGAACATTACTCCGTGGGCTATGAAGCAGTCACTGCCGATCTTAACCATTTCGCAGACGAAACTGTGGCTCTGAACCCTGGTTCTGTCTCCTATGACAACGCCATTCTGTATCTCCGTAAAACATCCCACCATACAGTCACGGCCTATACTGCACCCGTAAAGGTTGACGAAATTCCAGATTCTGGTTCCCTCACCAATTTCGCAGTCATTTATCAGCTGAAGTTCGTTCGGTTTATAATCCAATTGCTTTCCTCCTTTTGGAATCATCAGGTTCCCCAATCATATTAGCATCTTACGCGAAGGAGAAGATTTGCTCAAGCACATACGGAATTTCTGTATTATTGCACACATTGATCATGGCAAGTCAACACTTGCCGACAGGCTTCTGCAGGCAACCGGTACAGTATCCAAAAGGGAATTTCATGACCTTATGCTTGATACTATGGATATTGAGCGGGAGAGGGGAATTACCATAAAGAGCACCGCTGTAACGATGAATTTTACATCGAAAGACGGCAAAGAATACGAACTGAACCTTATTGATACTCCCGGACATGTTGATTTTGCCTACGAAGTATCCAGAGCTCTGGCTTCCTGTGAGGGTGCGCTGCTTGTGATAGATGCCGCCCAGGGGGTTCAAGCCCAGACAGTGGCGAATCTTTACAAGGCTATGGAGCAGAATCTTACCATAATACCTGTTATCAACAAGATAGACCTTTCCTCCGCGAACATTCTTGAAACGATGGGTGAGATCGAAGGCGAACTTGGTCTGAACGTTGATGATTCAGTCTGTGTGTCCGCCAAGACGGGAGAGGGAATCGATGAACTTCTCGAGGCTATTGTTGAGAAGATACCACATCCTGAAGGCAGGGAAGGTACTCCTTTAAGAGCCAGAATTTTCGACAGCATCTTTGACCCATATAGGGGAGTGGTCGTCTATTTCAGGATTGAGGATGGTTCCATAAGAAAAGGCGAAAATATCCTCATGATGATTTCAGGGAAGGAATACAAAGTTGAAGAACTCGGCCGCTTCGGTATTAAACGGCAGCCATGTTCCGAACTTATTGCCGGAGAAGTTGGATATCTCATTGCGGGTATTAAAACCGTAGAGGATGTAAAGTCTGGCGATACGGTGACTTCTGCTGAAAACCCTGCCGAAAAACCTTTGGAAGGATATATCGAGGTAAAACCGGTCGTTTTCTCCTCCATCTATCCGGTCTCGTCCGAAGACTACGAGGACCTTTCGGCCGCCATAGAAAGACTGAAACTGAACGATGCATCTCTGGTATACGAGAAGGTTTCATCCACTGGTCTTGGTTTCGGTTTCAGGTGCGGTTTCCTTGGGCTCCTTCACCTTGAGGTAGTGCAGGAAAGGCTTGAGAGGGAATTCGATCTTTCGCTTGTTCTGACCGCTCCGACAGTACAGTACAGGATAACCCTCACCGATGGCAGTGTAGTTAACGTGGACAATCCTGTTAACTATCCTGATCCCGCCAGTATTAAACTGACTGAAGAACCTTATATTAAGGCATCCATAATCATGCCTGACAGATATATAGGACCTGTTACCAGATTGATTCTGGACAGAAGGGGAGACAACTACAAGAACCTCTATGTAGGTAAGAAAAGGGTTGAGATAACCGCTGATATACCCCTGGGCGAAGTAGTTTACGATTTCTACGACAAACTGAAATCCGTTACCCAGGGCTACGGCTCCTTCGATTATGAGATAACGGATTATCGTCCTGGAGACCTGGTGAAGGTGGACATACTTGTCAATCACGAGAAGGTTGAAGCCCTTTCCATGCTTGTACACCGTGACAGGGCACGCCCATGGGCAGTGAATGCATGTAAAAACCTGAAGGATGAGATACCAAGGCAGCAGTTCAAAATACCCATCCAGGGTGCTATCGGGGGGCAGGTTATTTCAAGGGAAACCATTACAGCACTGAGAAAGGATGTTACCGCCAAGTGCTATGGCGGAGACATTACGCGTAAAAGAAAACTCCTTGAAAAACAGAAGGCCGGTAAGAAACGGATGAAAATGGTGGGCAGCGTTGCCATCCCCCAGAAAGCCTTCCTGGCAGTCCTCCGTCGCGAAGACTGAACTCAGGAGTCCGGATGAGTGAAAATGTCTCATCAGCGGGAAACGTAACCATACGTGTGTACGCAGAATTGAATGATTTTCTGCCGAAGCACCTGAGATTCAGGAGTTTCAGCTATCCACTGAATGGCGGCAACTCCCTTAAACACCTTGTAGAATCGGCAGGCATTCCACATACGGAGATTGAGCTGATAATTGTTAACGGCAGCTCAGTTGCCCTGGAAGCAACTGTCATTGCGGAAGACAGGATAAGTGTATATCCCGTCTTCGAGAGTATTGATATAACTCCATTAATCGCTCTACGCCCTGAACCACTCAGGAAAACACGTTTCATACTGGATGTTCACCTTGGCAAGCTTGCTCTGATACTTCGACTTCTCGGATTTGATGCGAAGTTTCCGGGGGACATACCTGATGAAGATCTTGCACAGATGTCCGCAGATGAGAATAGAATACTCCTGACGAGGGATACCATGCTTCTCAAGCGGAATATTGTAACTCACGGATGCTGGCTGCACAGTCAGGACCCTGAAGAACAGGCAGCCGAAATAATTCAGCGGCTTGACCTGAGAGATTCAGCGAAACCCTTCACAAGATGTCCTGATTGTGGTGCTTTTCTTGAGCCTGTCAGCAAAGAAAAGATAGAACACAGACTGGAACCGCTAACAAAAAAGTACTACAGTGACTTCAGCATATGTATAGAATGTGATAAGATCTATTGGAAAGGGAGTCATTACCAGTCTCTGACCGAACTGCTTAAGAGATTGAAAATACATGTTCCTGAAAACGGAGGTAGTAATGATGAATGCATTTGAGGACCCGCGCTGGAAATCCTGAAACCCTCCGGACTGTACGTTCATGTTCCATTCTGCATCAGGAAATGCAGCTACTGCTCCTTCTATTCAGAAAGCAGAGATCAAAAAACCCGGGACGATTTCGGAAAAGCTCTTCTAACAGAGCTTGAGAGAAGTGTAAGGGATAAATGCATAGGTACGGTTTATGCCGGAGGTGGAACACCCACACTTCTTTCACCTGAATACTGGAGCAGGTTCCGTGCAACAATAGATGATATTGCTGACACTTCTGGAGCGATCGAGTACACAATTGAAACAAATCCCAATACCGTTACTGAAAAAGAGCTGCTCGCACTCCGGCAGGCAGGATTTAACAGGCTTAGCATTGGCGTTCAGTCCTTCAGAGATTCCGCGCTTCTATCGCTCGGAAGAATTCATACCGCACAGCAGGCAATCGAAGTATTCAGGAGTGCCAGGAGTGCAGGATTCGATAATATCTCAATTGACCTGATGTACGGTATCCCGGGACAGACCTTCAGCGACTGGGCGGGAGAACTGGAGCGTGTTGAGGCACTCTCTCCCGAACATCTTTCATGCTACGAGCTTTCTGTGACCGAAGGAACTCCTTTATTCGATTCAATAAACAGCGGATTAATCTCAAAACCAGATGAGGTCACCTGCCGTAATATGTATTTCGCTGCAGATGAGATACTGACTGCAAATGGCTATATCCACTACGAAGTCTCGAATTACGCCAGAGATAACTATTTCATTTCAAGACATAACAGCTCGTACTGGAACAGATCTCCATACATAGGGCTTGGCCCTTCTGCGCACAGTTTCGATGGAGAATCAACCAGGAAATGGAATGTATCATCCATTGATGAATACCTGAAAAAGATAAAAACCGGACAGTCACCAACAGCCGGCAGCGAAGTCGTTTCAAAAGATCAGGCAGCCCTTGAAATGGTGATGCTCGGCCTTCGCTGCAGTCATGGTATTGATCTGCAAGCGATAGAATCCCAGACCGGCATTTGTATCAATACAGATCATCTGAACAGGATGATAAAAAACAATTTGGTAACCGTCTCAGATACAAGAATCGTTCCCACTGCGGAAGGGATGCTTTACGCTGATGGGGATTCAGTAGAACTCATCTGTTAAAAGCGTAATGAGTTTGACTAACCCCCGATGAAATTGCATAATTGCCTCTCCGGTGCCCCCGTAGCTCAGTAGGATAGAGCGACGGTTTCCTAAACCGTAGGCCACACGTTCGAGCCGTGTCGGGGGCACCATTTTTTTATACCCGCCGGCTTGGCTCTACCGATTCTGGGCTATGCTTCATAGCCCTTGAAGTGTTATTAGTTCGAATCCCGTTAGGGGTACCAGATTTCAGAATTTAGAACTCATTCTCAGCTATGGCAGCAGTTCGAAATGCCTCCATCAGGGGGTGGTAGATCTTAGCTAGAAAATTTTAACACTACCTCAAGATCCTCATGTTCAAAGGCTGTCGCCATTCGATCCATCTCTTGCTTTGACAACCCAAATCGTCTTGCTTCATTTCTCCAAGTAGCAACAACATGCCCAATCTTAATAGCAGTTTCCCTAGCTTGATTCAAGGTAATACCGAAGTATTCACAGACTTCATATGCTAATTCAATAGACGCTGAGGGATCATCTAGCCCGATGGTTGTAGATAAAGTACGAGGACTGATATCAACAGGAGTAGGATTAAGATCATATGCTGGAGAAAGATGCCAGCCTTCATATCCTGAGTAAAGAAATCCGTGATTTCGCATATGATCATCAACATTTGAAATTAGCACTGTAAATACTATTCGGGACCACAGTTCATGGAGATCTCGAGAAGTATTAGCTCCATATTTTCTGAGAGCATCGACAAGTTCGAGATAACTTCGAACATCGTTGTCATTTGAACCTATCATGCTCATACCTGATAGGAAAGGTATACGACGTGATCCTCTGCGATCAAAACGTCTCAGTATTAACACATTTCTTCCGGCAATAGTCTCTAGATGCATATCTGGAACGGTAATACCAGCTTTCTTTGCAAGAGCTAGTGCAACAGCTTCCCAAGTTACACGGTCATATTCATCGTTCTTGTTCGGGAATTTCGCAATCGTCAGGTTATTATCTGTGTCACGCACTGATGCCTTGGGTTGTGCTCCACCTAGAGATGAACCGGGTGCAAGAAGTATTCGAAGATCTTCTCTAGTATCGTCATCATCAACAACATGATCAGATGCAGCAAGTAATCTAGGTAGATCGATCAATGGTGGGATTCGAACACCTTCGTAAGTTGCGAGAAAAGGTCCGTCAGACTCCGTTGCGAACCTTAGTGCTCCTTGCCTTGCTTCATCGTCAACTTGGAGAAGGTAGTCTCGTTCAAAAAGTGTTCTCGGTTGACGACTCTCAGCACTGCATTGTTTTCTGGTTGCACGGCGCATTAGTATCCTGCCCCACCTATCAGGTGCAGAATCTCCAATAGCACCAAACAATACTTTTTGTTCCGTTGATTGAAAGGGTCCAGGAGTAAGTGTAAGTGCTGGCTCTAAGGAAAATCTGACTGGTGATTTCAGCCACGTGGAATCGTATTCAAATGTGGCACTCTCCCTTCTACCACGGATATTAGACCAGAGACGTCCTACAAACATCTGTTCGCCATCAAGATCTATGTAAGTGAGAATTGGATCACTCATTCTTCATTCTCTCCCTGTGAATTTGACGTTGTACGTCGAATCCTTTTGGGTAAATTTTCTTCCTCAAATAAGCGCCCCATCGAATCATGCTTAGCATCAGCAATTTCCTCAAATTGTTTTAGCAGACCAATAGCGAATAGTACTGATGCACAAATACCCACAGAAACGCTGGGATCACCCTTTTCTACTTTCATGAGGGTAACCCGGCTTATTGCAGCTCTTTCGGCCAAAATTGACATTGGCAGTCTGCGGCGTTTCCTTGCATCACGTACATCTTGCCCAAATTTGCGCAGTGCTCTTTGCACTGGAATCGGTAGTCCGAATTGTGATTTTCTTGAGTGCATTTCTTGTCCCCCTATTCTTAATGTAAACTATAGTGTACACTAACAGGGTTAATGTACATCATAGTTAACATTATGGCAAGTACTATACATGCTAGCTATTGCATACTGTAAAGAAGCTGGACAAATTCGCAGTTCGAAATACGTCCACCAGGGGGTACCAGATTTCAGAATTTAGAACTCATTCTCCATCACTGAAAACTTCCGAAAAGCATATACTGGAGAGTGCCATGTTCATCACAGCATCGCTCATCTTTGCCGAGTGCTGCATGAGTACTGTTCTTTCTGGATTAGCGAGACGCGAACTTTTTGTATTTGATTGCCATCTCCAATAAGGATATTAAAGAAATACCCACCGGTAACATTCAATCATGTTAACACTGTTCGGACTTTCAGTCTTTGGTTCTGATGCTCATCTGTCACGACCGGTGCATCTTGATTATATCTATAATAGCATCAGAATATTCTTGTTCAGAAGGGGGGATGAACATGGCTTTTTACAGACGTGGTAAGATATCATGCCCTGCAGGCAGGTGGACGACTCTGATATCGAATTTCGGGACCGGGATGCCTAAGACATTTACGGTAGCTTTTCATACGGAATCCCGGAGAGATATATCCGGAGAGTTCCTCGAGAAGAAATACACCTGGATATTTCCCAAGAAACCTGTTCGAGGAGCATTGGTACCTTTGATGGAGTTCAACCGGGAATGGATTAACGGAATCTATACAGTGAAAGTAAGACCTGATATTGATCTGATGGCAGAGTTCAAGTAACCTGTTTTAGGGATGGATATAATCAGTACGGGCATATGACATCTGATCCCTAGAGTGATTACCTGAATTAAGTACGTTAACTGCACGTTTACAAACTCGGATTTGTCGGTAGTATTCAGAATGAATGAAAGGAATGCAATGAACGAACAGGATGAGAGATACAGGGAAGCGCGAAGCCGTGTGAACGAGCTCAGATCGTTTTACAGGAATCTGCTTACGTACCTGATGATCAACGTAGTGATCGTAATAATAAATCTGGTTACCAGCCCGGATCGTCTCTGGTTTTACTGGGTTACCATCTTCTGGGGTATAGGTCTGCTTTTTCACGCCATGACGGTTTTTCTTGGCAAAGGTCGTCTGCTGGGCAGGGAATGGGAAGAGAAGCAGATTAATAAGATCATGGCAAGGCAGGACTCAGGTACAGAAGATAAAACTGACTGATTCAGCAAAACTGTATTTCGAATGTGAGAGTACATTTTGAAAGCAATGATCCTTAACGACTTATGTGACATAAGGGAGAATCCCAAACCCCTGATACTTGAGCAGTTGCCAGTACCCGAACCTGGTCCGGACGATATCCTGCTTCGGATTCTGGCATGCGGAGTCTGCCATACGGAGCTGGATGAGATCGAAGGTCGTACTGCGCCACCAGCTCTACCGGTTATTCCCGGTCATGAGGTCGTCGGCCTTATTGTGAAGAGCGGTGATAACGTTGAGTCCGGTAGAGTTGGCGAGAGAGTTGGAGTGGGCTGGCTCTACTCATCCTGCGGCAGCTGCAGATACTGTCTGGAGGGGAACGAGAACCTCTGCAGCGAATTCATGGCAACGGGAAGAGATGCCAACGGTGGTTACGCTGAGTACATGACTGTTCCCGGAGGTTCAGCGTTCACAATACCGGAATACCTGAGTGACTCTCATGCGGCTCCTCTTCTCTGCGCGGGAGCCATCGGATTCCGGTCGCTCAGGCTCTCCGGGATTGAGAACGGGGACAGCCTTGGTCTTACCGGTTTCGGAGGTTCCGCCCACCTTGTTCTGAAAATGGTAAGGTTCAGATATCCTGATTCTGAAATTTTCGTATTTGCCCGGAATCCTGCTGAGAGAGAATTTGCCAGAGAGCTTGGTGCAGTATGGGCAGGCGATACAGCTGATGAATCCCCGGTCAGGCTTCGCAGTATCATCGATACGACACCGGTCTGGAAGCCTGTTGTGGAAGCGTTGAAAAACCTGGCCCCCGAAGGCAGGCTTGTCATCAACGCGATCCGCAAGGAGGACGTTGACAGGGATTATCTTCTTCGAATTAACTACCCTTTGCACCTGTGGATGGAGAAAGAAATCAAAAGTGTGGCTAATGTAAGCAGGAGGGATATTGCTGAATTTCTGGAACTGGCCTGTGAAATGAAAATTCAGCCTCAAATTGAGGAGTATCCTCTCGAGGATGCCAATCGTGCTCTCAATGATCTTCGAATGGGGAATGTCAGGGGCGCAAAGGTTCTCAGGATAGTTGAATGAATTCTGTATAGAGGTCTAGAACCTGTTACAGCTTGTAATTCGGGAACCGAATCACGTCGTTGCCCCTTAAAAATTCCTAGTACTTGACACGGGATTATATTTACGTCTGGCTCTGACTTGACCGGAGGTATTAAAACAGGTGTGCGGTATAAGTGGCATTATTTCCAGGCGTCTTAACTCCAGTGAGATTCGACAGCGACTTGAAAAAATGGGTTACATCCAGCGGCATCGTGGCCCCGATGATGCAGGCGAACAGGTATTTTCCTGTGACGATACGTTAGTCGGGCTGGGTTTTGTCAGACTTGCGATACTCGATCTGGAGACCGGTATGCAGCCTGTGGTCTCAAAAGATGATGGCTGCGCAATCGTATGCAACGGGCAGATATACAACTATGTTGAGCTGAAGGAAGAAGTTTCTTCGGAAGATTTTTCAACCCAAGGTGATATCGAAGTAGCCCTGCACCTTTACAGGAAAAAGGGAATTGAGTTTCTGGATCATCTAAACGGAATGTATGCCGGAGCTGTTTTCGACCCGGAACGTAGAACGGTACTTCTTTTCAGAGACAGGTTTGGCATCAAACCTCTTTACTATACTGTTACTGAGGAAGGTCTCTTCTTCTCATCCGAGATCAAGCCCCTTCTTGAGGGCAGCCTTACAAAATCTGAACTGGATCATGAATCCCTGCCGGTATACTTCTCCTACCGATATGTACCGGGAGAAAAAACCATGTTCAGGAATATCCGGCGTCTTCCGCCGGGGTCCTTTTTAGATTACAACCTTGAAAACGGATCTTTCCATATCGAACGGTACTGGGAATATCTTCCCGGCGTGGATGGTGTTACCTCCAGCGGCAGGGAGGCTGAGGACCGGTTTATCGAGCTTCTTGAAGATGCTGTCAGAATAAGAATGAGATCCGATGTTGAAGTTGCCAGCCTTTTAAGCGGGGGCATTGATTCTTCTTCCGTTGCTTCAATTGCAGCTTCCAGACAACCGCACATTAAGCTGTTTACCGTTTCTTTCAATGATCCCCTTTACAATGAGCTTGATGATGTCAGGGCACTGATGAAAGCAGGTCATCAGATATTCAGCAACGCGAAACTGATTCACAGCTCCTGCGAACCCGGATCACTTGAGAATCTCCCCCAGCTTATCAGAGCAGTCGAGGACTGCATCTCTCTTGGCACTATCATTCCCACCGACCAGGTGTGCAGGCTTGCCTCCCAGCATGTGAAGGTAGTCCTGACCGGAGAGGGGGCTGACGAAGTATTCGCCGGTTACAGGAAATTCCTTCTTGAGATGGCAGCCGAAGAGATCGGTTTCATGTCTGAAAAAGAGAAAGGACTGCTTCTGAAAGATTTTCCTGAGCTGCTGAAATACCTGCCTGTCAGGGCTTCTGACCCCCGCAGACGTTTTATTCAGAGCGAACTCCTCTTCAATCAGTCCGAATTATCCAGACTTCTGGGAACAGAAACTGGAGAAGTGGCATTTCCAGAGGATGCAATGCCTTCTGTTGACACCGGAATGCATCCGCTTAACCAGCTCCTGGCAATGGAATGCAGATCAAGACTCCCTGATTACGTGGTCTTGAGGCTGGATAAGCTATCCATGCGTCATTCACTTGAAACCAGGACCCCCTACCTTGATTACAGGCTGGCTGAGTTCGCAGCAGGGCTTCCTGTGAATATGAAAGTTAATCTGGCGGAAAGAATGGGAAAATATATCTGCAGGAAATCACTTCGAAAGCACCGTGTGGTGGATCCCACCACCGCATTGAGGGAGAAAAAACCCTTCACGATACCTCTGGCTGCCTGGCTTCTCCAGAGGGATAATCTCCCTGACTATGTGAGTGAGATATTCCAGGGGGGTGAAATAGAACGTACCGGTATTCTAGATCCAGAGATGACAAAGCAGATGTGGAGCAGTGTTACAACTGATGGGATCGGCCCTGATACCCTGGTATCGGAAGCGGACAGAATATTTGCAGTGCTGACGTTCAGCTTATGGATGAAGGAGTTTACAGCATGAGTCTCAGAGTATCCCATGGAGAAGCTGATGGCGTATCAGGAGCATATGCCGAAAAGCTCCTTGATATTATTCTGGGCAAACAGAACTCACTCCCCAGAACTTACGGGTTCGAGTACGAGTTCCTGCCCGACCGAATTCTCAATCATGAAGATATGTCCCGGTTATCCGATTTTCTGCTCAACAAAGGATATATGCAGGATAATGGTATTCATTTGAAAGGTGACAGAATAATTGCCTTTGAACCCGGTGGACAGATCGAATACCTGAGTCCTCCATTGAAAGCTTCGGACAGAAGAGGGTTCAATGAAACTCTTGAATGGATTCGGGGCATGAACGCCATAATTAATAGTGAAACAGGTATCAGGTACATAGGGACCGATTTTATACCCGGAAGGTATACCGCCCCGCTTCTGCTTACTTCGAAAAGGTATTCCCGCATGCATGAAAGATTCATGATGGTTGACAGCAGGGGCCCGGATATGATGAAGGGCACCGCTGCCATTCATCTTCATGCAGCAATTACTTCCGGAGAGGATCTTTGTGCACTTTATTCACTATTCTGCGAAATGGCTTCAAGCGTGGAATTTGGAATGTCCGGCGCCAGACGGGAAATATGGAACAGAACGGACAGCTGTCGCTGCGGTCTTCCGGATTTAGTCATGGAGAACGGAGCCCGGTCAATACTGGAAGGTATTGTCGAGTTTGCGCTTGAAGCGGTTGAGCTACAGAGCGGAAAGCGTTTTCGAAGTATTGAGGGAAAGAACTTCACTGATTTTCTTGATCATCTGACGACCATATTCACCGATATTCGGGTTAACTGTAAAGTAGCCACACTGGAACTGAGAACTCCCGACAGCAGACCTCTTGAAGCATTTCCGAGTATTTGGGAAAAATTCGTTGAAAAATGCGAAAACCTGTGATCCCAGTTTAACTACCCTCTTCCTGTGATCTGAGTTTTCAGCCCCCTCCAGAAAGGAGCTGCCACAGCCCCCAGAAAAAAGCCGGCTATGAGAAAACCAATAATGCCGCCCATGTTTCTTACGGCAACTACTCCGATCAAAGCTCCTCCGATGCCGCCTGTGGCTCCCCATTTAAGTGCTCTGACAAGACACCCCGGTTCATCCTCCCTCTCTTCCCTCAGATCTATAACAGTTTGTATTTCCGGTCTCTGCATTGCTATCGACTGGGCTATTTCTATCCCTTTTCCGCTGTTTCCTTTAAACAATGGCATGGGCTGGAACTGTACATGAAAGACCTTCTCACCAGGTTTTTTAATCATTATTGAAGTTGAAATCTTATTCATGACTGCCGAGTGGATATTGATTTTTGCCCAGCCCGGCATGCTGGATTCACCTTGCCGGCCTTCAATCGCCTCAATGCTGTCGTACATGATGTATTCAAGCTCTTTTGTTTTGAATGAAATTGTAACCTTTTCGAGAATGAGCCTCATGTTGGTAGCTGCCACGAGAATCGTTCTGGTGCCGATCACTCCCATCCCAAAGGCAAGAATAACCTCACCCGGTTCCAGATGTGATTCCATTCTGCCCCTGAGTTCATCGTTGTTTCTAATCCCGCTGCTCATAACATTTCTCCAATTCCATCAGTTACAGGATTACCTTCAGTAACTCCGTTCTGCCGGTATTGACTTGTTCTGTTGCCGCAGATGTCATACGTTTGTATCATAATATTCTATGATATTCTTCAGCAATTAAAAGGGGTGCGATGTTTGTATCATTAGTTGTAACAGTAAAATCCATGTCTCCGGGAGTGAGTTCTTTGTTTTCCAGTTCTTTCATGTATTCTCAACTGCCTGATGGAAGTGAATGTACTCTTATCTGTCTTGA
Source organism: Candidatus Aegiribacteria sp. (assembly GCA_030613065.1). Lineage (GTDB taxonomy): Bacteria > Fermentibacterota > Fermentibacteria > Fermentibacterales > JCC-6 > Aegiribacteria. Next base: position 29,247 of record JAUWMQ010000008.1, read on the forward strand.
TTCAATAGATGTTTTTTACCAGACCTGATTCGTCTTCATCGTTCATGATCAGGCTTGCCCCACGTAATCAGGTAATAATATCCGGCAGGACCGTTGATGGCTGGCTGGGATTCGATCCCGCTTATTGAATAATACCCAGCTCAATTATCAATGCGGATGCAATTACCCTGTACGACGGTGAATATGCATTTCTGTATACTGATGAATGATGAGCGGCTTGATAACCTGACTCAGACATCTCATCAAGATATTGGCTGATATCCTGAAGATCGACGCTCAGCAGACTTTCCTCCTGCATCGATGTAAGCCAGCTGCAGTACAGCTCAAGTACTTCAGTGGAACCGGTGAATTCCTTTCCGGTTCTGATGAAGGCCGCGGCAAGGTTTTCAGGATCGTATCCGGACTCCAGATACGGCCGAAGATTTATCCTTGAAATACATCCGTCATGAGAAATGATATCCACCACCGGCTCCAAAGGACCGCATCCCATACTGTTCAACTCATCAGACAAATACTCCATGGCGGCATCAAAGCTGTTTATTATGTGGGCGCTGCCCATGGCAGCCTGGTAGATGAGTTTATAAATATCGGGGCATTCCATGAGGGGGTATCTGGCTGTATGAGACCTGATAATCCTTCTGAACCTGGATTCATGGTCATGACTCATGGTATGCTTCCTTCCCCGGATTTCCGTCACCGAAATATACTTCATCCAAAGATCAGATGTCAGAATGACTTCGAGATTCCCGAAGAAAGAACTCAAGTGCATCAGAATTGTTCTTGGATACATGTTGATGGTTCGGTAAAATTGTCACGTAAATGGATGGTAAAAAATAAATTAACGTGGTGATTGGATTCAAATACTTGACATCTACCTACCAGTAAGTAGAATATCTACTCATTCCTCATTCCTCATTCAGTGGATTGTATATGGAGGTTGAATTTGGGCATCAGCAACAGGGATAAACTTCTTCAGGCAGGGGTTGAACTTCTGTCCGAAAAGACATTCTCGCAGATATCCATGGATCAGGTCGCGGAATCATCCGGTGTTTCAAAACCGATGATCTACTATTACTTCAACAACAAAGAGGGGTACTACAAGGCCCTTGCGGGGCACCTTCTGAAGATTGCACGATCAGTAACAATGAAACTCTTCCAGCCCGAATTGAGCCTGAGGGAGAACCTGATTAATTACGTTCGCTTCCGGATTGAATACGTCCAGAATAACCAGGGTTTCTCAAGAGCCTTCATGTCAATGATCACGGACCCCAACATAGGTCTGCTAATCGAAGAAATGCAGGAAGAATTCAACATTATGCGCATGGAGTATATCGATCCGATGTTCGATAATGCCGTGAGTAAAGGTGAAATCCTGCCTGACACGAACAGGATAATGGTAATTATGATGATCAACTCAGTTCTTGTTTCTTTTACCATGAAGATCCTTAATGAATTACCGTGCCATAATGAGATTAATCCGGAAGAAATTGTAGATATAATATTCAACGGAATATCAGTACGCGGAGAGGATAAATAATCAAATGAAGTATTTGGCAGCGATAGCTCTGTTGATAAGCCTTAATGCGGAGGCAGTCTCCCTTGAAGAGGCTGTTGGAATAGCGCTTCAGAACAGGGGTGATGTACAGTCAGCCCTGATGTCTTACGAAAGCGCGGTATGGAAAAGCAGGAATGCCGATCTCTGGTTTCTGCCGAATGTGAACGGTCAGCTTGCTTTTTCAAAAAACTTTGATGTTCAGGAAATGACAATTCCAGGTATGGGTTCGATTCCAATGGGAACCGAATACTCATCAATTGCCGGAGTTTCAGTAACTGTTCCTCTCTTCGTGCCACAAGGGCCTGCGGGATCGCGCATGGCATCGAGGGCAGAGGAGCTTTCTCTGCAGCAGTCCAGGGCTGCTGAGATGGATGCGGTTGTACAGGTTGTTAGGGCTTTCTACGGTGTTCTTCTGGCGCAGGAAATGATGGATGTTTCAATTGAAGCAATTGATATCGCTGAAGCCGGTTACGAACTTGCGGCTCTAAAATATGATGCAGGTACAATTTCCCGATTTGAACTGCTTCAAAGCCGCGTTGCCTGGGAGAACAGGAAACCTGACCTGATCTCGGCTGAAAACGCCCTTGATAATGCCTTTGCCGGTTTTGCGGTAGCTCTCGGGCAGGATAACGATGCTCATTTCCAGATAGAGGGCAGTCTTGATGATAAACCCGGTTTCAAGATGCCCGAAACCCTTGAGGAAGCGCGTGAAAACATGTACCTTAACAATCCCGATCTACAGGCGGCTGAGTACATTGAACTTGTTGGTGATGCGGGAGTGGATATGGCCAGGGCTTCGTTCCTGCCTCAGCTGGTTTTCCAGACAGACCTTAATTACCTTGCGGCAAGAAATGATGCGCATTTTGAGATAGATGATTATGACAGGAATCTGGTGGCTTCAGTGGCTCTTCAGATTCCTCTTTTCAACGGCTTTTCCGATATTTCAGGCTACAATGCAGCCAGGGCCGAAAGGGTTTCATCAGCTGCTTCAGCTAGAAGTATCAGGCAGGTCACAGATCTTTCGCTGGTGTCAGCCTGGAATAATCTCCAGGCAGCCAGAGAGGGCGTCAATGCAACATCTTCAACTGTTGCACTGGCTTCTGAGGGGGCCTCTATCGCCAGCATCTCTTATGAAGCCGGCATGATAACACGTCTTGAAATGGATCAATCCTTTCTGGCTCTTACAACCGCCAGAACCAATCACGCCCGGGCACAATACAACTTGCGAACCGCGGAAGCTGAGCTGATGAGAGCTTCAGGCTTAATGGAAGGATACATCAGATGAGAAATTACAGATTCGGTATACTGATAACGACAATTCTAACAGGTGTATTTCTGTCTATTGGCTGCGGTCCCGGCCAGGCAGATGAAGAGGAACCTCCAGTACGGGTATCCATTGAAGTTGTGGAACCCTTTGATATTTCAAGCATCGCTTATGCCAGCGTAAGGGTTGAAGGACTTGAAGAAGCTCTCATATATGCTCTTACACCTGGAAAAGTGGAGGAGGTGCTTGTTTCCGAGGGTGACAGTGTTGTCGCAGGACAGCAGCTTGTAAGACTGAATACCGATCAGCAGGCCAGCGCTGGAACAGCGAGTGCTGTGGCCGGAATCAGCGCCGCTCAGGCCAACGTTGACAACGCGTCAAGTAATTACAGAAGGATGCAGTCACTTCATGAAGCTGGAGGCGTCAGCGAGCAGCAGCTTGAAGGTGCTCTTGCATCTGTTCAAGCAGCTGAGGCCCAGCTGAGTCAGGCAAGAGCCGGCTATTCTCAGGCAAGGACCAATCGAGACAATTCATGGATAACGGCACCTTTTGATGGTGAGATTGGCAGAATATGGGCGCGAGAAGGCAATTCATCCGCCGGCTCTCCACTGATATCAATCTCCAACAACTCCGTAATAGTAGCCAGAATACTTCTTCCGGAAGAGAATCTCCTCGACCTGAAGCCAGGTCTCCCGGCATTTATTACCATCAGCTCGCTGGATAATGAATCTTTCCCCGGGATGGTCACATCAGCATCATCAACAGTTGATCAGATCAGCGGACTGGTTCCCGTTGAGGTCAGGTTTGATGATACCGGCGGAAGACTCAGGCCCGGGATGGCTGGCAGGGTGGCCGTTCTTACTGAAACGATCGAGAACTCGATCGCTGTTCGTGAAAGTACTCTCAGGAGAACCCATTCAGGTTTTCAGGTTGTGGTTATTGAGAACGGTAAAGCTGTGATAAGGGACGTTCAGGTTGGTATTTTCAGTGAAGGAATGGTTCAGATAACAGAAGGGCTGAATTTCGGAGAATCTCTTGTTGTAGCAGGCCAGACAATGATTCAGGACGGATCCGATGTGGAAGTAGTGAGCCAATGAGACTGCCGGAATTATCAGTTAAAAGACGTGTAGCTTTCCTGATGGTCTTCATTGCGATACTGGGTACGGGAATATTCGGTCTTACCCAGCTTGGTGTTGATATGTATCCCGATATGGAATTCCCGATGATAATGGTGATGAGTACCCTGGAAGGCGCCGGACCCGAGGAAGTGGAGAATCTTGTTACTAATCCCCTTGAGCAGGCTCTTGCGAGGGTATCCAACGTCAAGAAAGTTTCATCTACTTCGCGGGCGGGGATCAGTATTGTAACAGCCGAATTCAATTGGGGACATAGTCTCGATCAGGCTGAAACTGATGTCAGAAGGCAGCTCGATATGTTCGATGCGATGCTGCCCGAAGATGCCAGCGATCCTCTGGTATTCGCACTTGATCCAAGCATGCAGCCTGTCCTGTATGTTGGTTTCAGCAGCGAGATGCTTAACGATTTTGATCTCCGAACACTTATCATGGAGGAGATTGAACCGCTGTTCAGCAGGCTGGATGGTGTGGGATCGGCCGTAACAGCAGGTGGTCGCGAGAGACAGATAAATGTTGAAGTGAACCCCTCAGCCCTTATGGATGCGGGGATTACCATATCTCAGGTTGTTGGAGCCTTGAGTTCTGTCCGTAACAATACTCCGGCGGGAAGAATCGATGCCGGCGGGATGAACATGAGCATCAGGGTTGAATCCGCTTTCCACAGTATCGCTGAGATAGAACAACTTGTTGTAGGTATAAATGCCGGATCTCCCGTTCTGCTCCGTGATGTGGCATCAGTCCAGGATGGTCAGGCGGATGAGCTGCAGTACGTCAGATTCAACGGACGGCCATCGGTATCGATGTATCTGAACAAGAGATCGGATGCTAATACCGTCAACGTGTGTGCAAGAATACGTGATCAACTCGATGAAATATCGGCTGACTACGGGAGTATTCTCATACCGGTTGTTCTATTTGACCAGTCGGAATTCATAGAGCAGTCCATCAACAATCTGGGAACAACAGCCATTCAGGCATGCTTTCTGGCTTTTCTGGTGCTGCTTTTCTTCCTCAGATCATGGAAGAGCTCATCCATTGCTGGAATATCAATACCCATCTCCGTTTTTGTGACCTTTGCCGTAATGCACTTCACCGATGTGCAGCTGAACATGATATCTCTGGCTGGCCTTGCTCTGGCCATAGGTTTGCTTGTGGACAATGCTATCGTAGTGCTTGAGAACATCTTCAGACACAGGGAGAAGGGTGAGTCTCCGAGGGATTCAGCTGTCAACGGAGCGTTGGAAGTATCCAATGCGATAACAGCTTCGACGCTCACAACCCTTGCCGTCTTTATTCCCATTCTTTTTGTTCCAGGCATAGCTGGTGAACTTTTCAAGGAAATGGTTCTTACGATCACATTCAGTCTCACCATATCTCTCTTTGTGGCACTGAGCCTTGTTCCGTTGATCGCTTCATGGACAAAGAACCTTGTGCCTGTATTCAAACCACGCAGCATTTCCGGCAGAATAGGCGGGGTGATCGATGCATTTGAAAAGAAATACAACAGGCTGGTTTCCTGGGCCGTTAATCACAAAAAGGTCGTTCTGATCTCAACCGCGGCGGCTTTCATTCTGGCAATAGTGATGGTCGGCAGGCTTCCGTCCGATTTCTTTCCCGAATCCGATGATGGATTTATGATGATGGATGTGGAGGAGCCGATAGGTACCAGTCTCGAAACGACCGATGCAGCAGTAAGAGCGCTGGAGGATTCCATCAAGGCTATTGTTGCTCCCGAAGATCTGCTTGCGCTGTTCACCACCGTTGGAGAAGCCGAAGGTATAATGGCAATATTCGGTGGCAGCAGCTCAAATGCTGCCATGCTGAGGGTGAGATTAACGCCATCCAGTCAGCGAAGCACTACCATGTTCGAGTATCAGGACAGGATAGGGGAAGTGTTGAAAGACATGCCCGGAATTGAGTATTCAACGGAAGCAGGTATGTCACTTTTGTCATCCTCACCAATAGAGATCACGTTGTATGGCGACGATCTGGACCTGTTGTTCGAGAAGGCCGATGAGATAAAAGAAGCCATGTCGCAGATAGAGGGCGTCAGGGATGCCAGAACATCCATGCAGGAACTTATTCCTGAGTACTCTTTCATTCCTGATCCTGTTAGGCTTTCTCTTCTGGGCATGACGCAATCCCAGCTGGCCATGGATGTCAGGTACGGTTTTCAGGGATCACGGGCCAGCATATATCGCGAAGGTGATGACGAGTACAATATTTTTGTCAGGTATCCCGAGAATCTGAGGGATTCCAGAGAGGACCTGGAATACGCATCTGTTCTGGGAAGACCTTTAATATCCATGGGTTCCCTTGATCAGAGGGTAGTATCGAATACGATTACAAGAAAGAACCAGGCAAGAATGGTTACAATTTCCTGTGATGTATCCGGAAGATCTTTAGGTGAAGTGTCAGCGGATGTCGTTGCAATGATGAAGGAGATCGACACTAACGGTTTCAGATATGAAATGGGCGGCGAGATGAAGGATCAGATGGAAACCTTCATGTACCTTGGAATCGCTATCATGGTTGCCGCTGCTCTTGTCTATATGGTTATGGCCGGGCAGTTCGAATCATTCCTTGAACCCTTCATAATAATCTTCACATTGCCACTTGCCTTCATTGGAGTAGTTCTGGGATTGTTCGTTACCTCAACATCACTGTCGGTCATGGCGATCATAGGAATGCTGATGCTTGCCGGAATAGTGGTTAACAATGGTATCGTAATGGTGGATTACGCAAATCAGCTGCGGAGATCAGGAATGGAGATAAAGACTGCGATTGTTGAAGCTTCCACTACCAGAATGAGACCTATTATCATGACCGCTGCAACAACCGTACTGGCAATGTTCCCGCTTGCGCTTGGAATCGGTGAGGGGGCAGAGACATGGGCGCCGATGGCAGTAACGGTTATTGGTGGACTGTTCGTAGCCACTGTGCTGACGCTGGTTGTAGAACCCTGCATTTATGTAATATTCAACCGCAAATAGCAAATAGGGTCAGGTCTTGCATTTGAGCATTTATGACCGAATTGAATATAAATTATAAGATAAAATAATTCTTGAAGTTCAAAAGGCTAACCGTTTTGTTCAATACAGTGCTCAGATTATTACCATTGCCCTTGTTACCCCAGGCCTCCGCCCGAACCCTTGGAGCTGGTCTGCGAACCGTGTACAGACTACGTTCCGCGGAAATAGCACAATACATGTAAATTATCTGCAACCAATAAGATAACGCTATTCCTTGACAATGCCCCTTTGAAATCGTGATATATCATTTTGATATGTAAGATTTCGAGACACAGAGATGAACATGGTGTTTTCACTGCCGCGCTGCCATATGCCGGTACCGAAGGAAGATACTGGCGGTTCACAATCGAACCGGACTTCATACTGGCATGTCCTGAAAATCCTGAAGCCGGATATCAGAAAATCTTCATCATCTCTCTGCCGCAGTTACGATTGGAGTAATTATGGATCCCGTTGTAATCGTTCTGTATGTGTCACACTCAATCACTGTGAGAAACGCCGCTCTGTTCATAAAGAGCATCCGAAGATTCGGTGGGTACATGAAGAATACGCCGATTCTGGTCATGAACGATCAGGCGGCAAAGCTTGATCTGTCCCTGCTTGATCTCACCGGAGTGACAGTGTATGACATTGAGATAAATCCGGTTCACAGACACTTCCTGTTTTCAAAGAAGGTGCACGCATGCGCCACTGCTGAAAGGCTGCTTGAGGGAAAAGCAGAAATGCTTTTGTATTTCGATACGGAGATGCTGGCATTTTCGGATTTCAGCCCTATTCTGCTGAAGAAAGATTTTGATGCTTCACTGCGCCCTGTGATGCTGCTCAACACAGTCGGACAGAGTCCTGATAAAGCGCTGGACGGCTACTGGAAAAGAATATATCAGGAATCGGGGATTGATGAATCGACCGTTCCTGTGCTTCGCGCATATGTGGATGAACAGGATATGCGGTTTTACATCAATTGCGAGGTTATGGCAATACGACCCGAGCTTGGGATACTAAGGGAGTGGCGGAAAGCATTCCTGAAAATAATAGACGACAAAGCCTTTACAGAAAGCTTCTGCAGTGAGCAACTTCACTATATTTTCCTGCATCAGGCGGTGCTGAGTGCAGTGATCCTGTCTAAAACAGAGCCATCGCGTATCCAGTGGATACCGGACAGTACAGTCTATTCAGTACTGCTCCATGAACAGATGCCAAAGCATAAAAAAGTGTCCGACGCGGATGCCATTCCGATAATCGGATATGATCTTCAGTTCTCGGGGGATCCGGCAATGATACTGACTTTCACCGTCAACGAACCCCATCGCACATGGGTCATTGATAATTACTGCGGGTTCCTTCAGGAATCACCGAAAATTTACCGCGAAGAAGGCGACTGCAACACTGTGGTTGTTCTCACGGAGAAAGGTTACATACTTGTTGATCCTTCACGGCCGCAGGGCATGGATTCCTGGCTTGCGCTGAAATTCAGACACATGACACCTGAAGCGGTGCTTTTCACACATGCGCATCAGGACCACTGGAACGGCCTGGCTTACTGGAATATTCCGGAAAAAACACCGATGATCATCCAGCGCAACTGGATGGAAACTGTTGAATATCTGGAAAGATTTGAAGCATTTCAGGAACGCAGGAACAGAGCATTCACTGCTGGGAAATGGATGCCTCAAAAGCAACTTAAAATGATCACGCCGACCGAGGTTTTTCCGGATGAAACAAGCATGACTCTGTCTGGTCTGGAAGTTCGTATGTTGCACACACCTGCGGAAACCACGGATACCTCGGTGATCTGGTTTCCCGGACTGAAGCTGGCTTGCACCGGTGATACGGTATCTTCCGGATTTCCAATGCTGGGTACGCCCAGGGGGTCAATGCCGCGATTTGCAGATAACTACATCCGTGCTATTGATATCCTGCTCTCATTGAATCTGGAGCTTTGCATTGCAGGGCATGGCGAGCCGATCAGGGAAAATACCGCAATTACATCATGCCTGAAAAACCGTCGGGATGCCGTGGAATATGTTAACAATGCGGTAATACGGGGAATAAACAATGGGATAAGCGTGCATGAGCTTGTTTCTGAAATATCTCTGCCGATGGAATTGCAGTTGCCTGAAACCTTCAGCAGAATAGCCTGGTCTGTACGGGGACTTTATCAAAACTATACCGGCTGGTACGACGGAAACATAACAAGCCTTCTGGATACCCCGATATCGTCTGTGTTCACCGACATTGTAAAGACATGGGGCGCCGGGACACTGATAACTCTGGCTGAGGAAAAGCTGTCTGAAAACGATGCGCAGAGTGCGCTGCACATAACCGACCTTCTGCTGAGGGCAGCGCCCCATGATCAAAGAATATCAGAAATCCGCAGGAGAGCTTGCGAAATTCTTTTTAAAGGATGTCGGAACTGGGGAGAATCGAATCTTATCAAGGACGAACTGCTCAGATACTGACCACCCGCAATGGAAGTAATTTTCACGGTTAGCAAACCCAATGGTGGTGGGGTTATAGAATTACTGCAAATTGCTTCTGGAATCACCGTGACTTTATCGCAAAGAAGGCTATTGCAACGATGACTACCTGCCCTGGCGGGATGATGACCCCGGAACCGGTACGGCACTCGAGATGGCGAGTACGGCCAGATGGGTAAGCTGGCAAGAATTATCATCGGAGCAGCCACTCTCTCCGAGGGTAACTTGAGCGGTGCGCTCAATAAGATTCTGCCTAAGAACCTCCGGTGAAACATCCATAGCTTATGATAAATGCGCACTGGAAATGTGAGCCGTTGTGATTGAGGCCGCCACAGCGACCTCAATTTCTTTCAGGGTCTGTTATCTCAGGATAGTGAAGCGGAGAGTGGAGGAAGTTCCTGCTGTGCTGGTGGCAAGGGTATAGACTCCGACTGGAAGATCTTTCAGATTGATGCCGGTTGAGATATCATTTATCATTCCCTCTGATACCCTGCGTCCGGTGATGTCGAAAATGTTGTAAGAGGTCCCGGGGGAGGCGTTGATAAGATTTACTGTTTCAGCCGCAGGGTTCGGATGAACCTGTAATGGGCTCTGCTCTTCCTGGGAAGTCCCCTGAGAAGCATCCTCTATTTCCAGAAGGTAAACATCATAATCTCCGTCATCTGTCTCTCTCTGGCCTGCAATCATGTATGAGCCTGTTCCAGTTGGAGTAATTGCAGTACCCCATTCATCTGTTGATTCCTGTCCAAATTCCTCCGTCCATACCTCTTCACCATTCTCGTTCAGCTTTACCACAAAGAGATTATTGTCGCAGGAGTACCTGTCTTTCGTCGCGCCCACGATCAGGAAACCACCGTCTGGGGTCTCAATGATATCGTTCGAATAATCATAGAAAGTGTTGCCGTGGAATGTTTCTGTAATCTTCTGGCCATTTCCGTCTGTGAGTATGAAATACATGCCGCAGTTGTCGGGATCATTGGAATCTCCGGTAATCGCTATGTTGCCGTCTGAGGTTTCAACAGCTGCATTTGCACGGTCATAACCTCCTTCGCCGCCCTGAGCTCCGTAGTAATATTCCCAGATGATGTTTCCATCCATGTCTGTTAATATTGAATAGGCATCACAATTAGCTGTAAATGATCCGGTAGAACCGGTTATCAGAATGTTTCCGTCTGATGTAATCTGAACATGGTCTGCCGTTTCGGGTCCCGGGCCACCGTATCTCTTCTCCCAGAGAATATTGCCTGAGTTGTCCGCCATTATCATAAGAACATCGCTTTCTCCTGCAGTATTTTCAGTGGTGTAGCCGCAAAGTAGAATGTTGCCTGCAGAAGTTTCAGTAACCGACATCGCGATATCAAGGCTGTCACCGCCGAATGTTGTTTCCAGGATAATGATGCCACCAGTATTTGTTCTTACAAGGTAGAAATCCTCATTGCCGGCTGATGTGCTGTAACCGCAGGCAATGTAGTCTCCATTTGAAGCTTCAATTACAGAGTTTCCATACTCAAATCCTTCTGAACCGAAGGACTTTATCCAGATTGTATTCCCCAGCGAGTCTATTTTTTGAAGAAGGAGATCGCTTTTGCATCCTGGATTACTGAAGTCGTAACCGGTCAGGATGAAGCAGTTATCAGCAGTCATAGTTACATCCCGCGCTCCCTGGGAGAAGTCTCCGGCCCGGCAATTTGAACGGGAGGTTGTTCCGGCTAATGCAGCTGCTGAGATTACGGCTTGACAGCTCTCCCGCTGGTAGTACTGCCCTCTGGTGGTGGTGATGATGTTCTGGTCAATGACAGGAAGTAGACCCCATCCAATGTAATTTGCCCCTGCTGCTTCATAGATCACCACATAACTGCTGTCAGGTCCGCTGCGGCCCTGAATTGTTACCCCCGAGAGAACATCTGCTGCGGCCAGTACCAGAGGACCGGCGCATGTTGCCCAGACAGGTATGGAACTGGTAGCTGCTTCTGATATCAGGGAGATTGCCTCGGGGCTTGTTATCAGATCGTTATAGGGCTCTGTTACGCCCTGCCATCTGGAAGGCATGACGGCAACTGCATCAAACATGCCAATGTCCTGAATTTCGCTTATCAGAGTGTCCACCGTCAGAATTGGAAGACCTGAGTTGCACGGGGTAACAGTTTCGTTGATTCCGGCAGTGGTTGTTATGAATCCCATTTCCTGAAAATGGTCGATGTTGAAATTGTAATTGGCACCGTAGAGATGCGGGACAAGAAGAAGGATATGCTGATCTTCTGCTTCTGCGAGGGAAAAGAAAAGAAGAAGGCCACAGATAAGAGTTAGGTACTTTTTCATTTTGCTCCTTTCATCAGGGCAGAAGTATAATATATCAAAATGATACATCAGTCAATCTTTGTCCGATTTCAACTCGTGAATCTCTCTCGGTGAATATCCAGAAAGCCATGAAATTAAATGATATAAGTATTTCAGGGAAGGGAGTAATTGTAACTGATTCGAGTGGGTTGTTTCAGCAACCTATTGGATCATCAGTCTTTTTTGATGTGTATCTCGTCTTTTCGGGGGCGGTTATCCAGCCTTTGAAGGCAGGACATGCTCCATTCTATCATCATTCTCGTGTATCGATACCAGAAGTCCATTGTCATTCTTCTGGTTTCAAGCTGAAGAGACGGTTCCAGCCCGTCAATATGCTGAAGACCTTCATAGAGTTCAGGCAGAAGGTCTTTCTGGTGATCAAGGTGTGCTCTGAGCAACTTTTCAAGGGCATCTTTCCCCATTGGATACCCGAAACGAAGCTTTAGAAGTAGTTCGATCTTTACCGGGCGCTGTTCCGCAGGAAGTTTCAGCCAGTGTCCGACCAGCTCGCGTCCCTTATCTGTAAGCCCATAAGCGATTCGTTTGCGGCCGGTTTTTTCGGAGAGTGTTTTAGTGGTAAGGCCAAGTTGAGTCAGATGACTCAGGTTGGGGTAGATGCTTCCGAAAGAATCGCGCCAGAAGACCATTTCCCTTGAATCAATCAGTTTTTTTATCTCATAACCGGTCATCGGTCTTTCACTGAGAATGGCCATAAGAGCCAGAGCGGATACTCTCAGCTCTGGTGCTGTATTGATGTTTGTCATTCAATAGACCCCGGGAGAAGGATTGCGAATGAGCATCTGTCTCCGCCGGAGCATACAGTATCAAGTATTTCCACACTGACAGGTCTTTCAAGAATAGTTTCCCATATCCACCGATAGAATCCGGCACCGCAATGGCAGTACTCGACCGGAATCAGAACATTCGCAGCCACAGCACTACTGACTTGTGAACAATGGCAGTAAAGTTCTCTCTGCCTTCCATGATCGCTCTCACTCATGTATTGTCTCAGGTTTCCGCTTTTCGGGATCTTTGTGACAAGAATCCGGTTGCCTTGCCTTTTTCCGGCAACACCCCATCCTTGATCCAGAATCCAGTCAACGATCTCCTGTTCAAAGAGCATACCTTCCCGAAGAGAATCCTCAAGTTGCAAACTGAGTTCAGAGATGGCATCATCAATACTTCCATTTTTCAGGTAGGCTTTTCTTGCCTGAAAAAGCTTGCCCGTTGGGTATCGGCAGGCGCAGCTGGAAAGGATCTCAGCTGTCTGAGCAGAAGTCAGATGTATTTCCATTCGCTTGAGTACTTCACGAATCCACGAGGCCTCTTCACCGGTCTCAGAAGATTCAAACCTATCCATATCCGACAATATCACCCCAAGGATATCTTTCCCACAAACCCTCTCAAGATTGCAAGAGAGCTTGTCTCTCCAGTTGTTGTTCATCTGGGCCTCCTTCCGGGTACCTGCTTCAGCGAATACCTGCAAATCAGTTGGCTGAACTGGTTTCCTCACCAGAGTCTTTAATTGATATCGAAGTGGGTAAACAATAACCCTGGTTAACTGGCAGGTCAAAAGCCTCTGAATCATCGGCCTTTGAACAGCCTTCCATCGGGACTGCAAGACCGGCAAAGATGAATATCATTCCTGCGATTGCACTCCACTCCAGGCTTTCTCCAAGCACCAGCACACCGAGGAGAACTGCGTTAAGTGGAATAAGAAAAGTAACCAGCAGAAGATTTGTAGGACCTGTGAGAACCAGAGTCTGAAAGTAGAAGACATAAGTCAGTACTGAGGAGGGTTAATCCTGTTAAAGCTGCGAGTGTCACACCTCCGGGCTGGAGTGAGAAAGGATCCTCAAGCAGGAAGACGAATGGGCTGCTTTGCGAGCAGGTCACGGGATTGTGGAAAATCCACTGTCCTTGCGCGCCCTGGAAAAGCGCGGCGTATCTTTCGGGGTGAAAGTCCCCGCCGGGTAAGGGTTGGCCACCCGCCCGTATCGAGTCTTGCGTCCATGGCGGAGTTATCAAA